>CAJULK010000013.1 GCA_910587455.1 uncultured Christensenellaceae bacterium
TGGTACACCCGACAAGATTCGAACTTGCGACCCTCAGAATCGGAATCTGATACTCTATCCAGCTGAGCTACGGGTGCGTATGTTATATTCGTTTTGTTACTTAGTCGCGACATAACCGTTTGCGTGCAGTGCGTCCGCGATGCGGTAAATGCGTTTGGCGTCGCCGCATCGCTTCCGTGCGCTGTTGTTTCTGCCGCACAAAAACACATATATAATAGCACCGAAACGAAAAAAAAGCAACAGTTTGCGTATGCAATGCATGTAATAATTTTTACTTTACAACGGCTGCGCGCGGTGGTATAATTGTCTTATCAAAATCCATTCGAGGCGTATCATGGGAAATGCAAACAAATCAGCGGACAGTTTGTTCGAAAAAGCGAACGTTTTGTTCGGCGAAAAGAAATACGAAGAAGCGGTTGCGGTATTTCGCGATGCCGCCGACGCAGGGAGCGTCGACGCTTTGTATATGATGGGTATATGTTACAATTATAACATGGGTGTGAATGAGCCGGACGAATCGCGCCGCGGCGTAACGGCGAGCGAGTATTTTATAAGAGCCGCCGAACTGGGGCATGCGGACGCACAATGCTTTGCGGGACTTTGTATGCTTCACGGCATCGGCGTCGAACGCGACGTTAACGGCGCGGTCGAATGGTTCGGAAAAGCCGCGGCGCAAGGCAGCGTGCAGGCTATGAATAATCTCGGCTATATATACGAGAACGGAATATGTTCGGAAAACGGAAAAGGCGACTACGCCAAAGCGTATGAGTGGTACAAAAAATCGGCGGATAGGGAAGATCCGACAGGTCGGCTGGGCGTAGGCAAGGCGTACTATTACGGTCGCGGCGTCGGCCGCGATTATAAAGAGGCGGTAAAGTGGTATTCTCTTGCCGCAGGACAGGGACTTGCCGACGCGCTTTTCCGTTTGGGAGAATGTTATGACGACGGCGACGGAGTAGACAGCGACGAGGATATTGCGTTCGGGCTTTACATGCAGGCGGCGCAGAAGAATCACGCCAAAGCGCAATGCTACGTAGGATACTGTTACGAAAACGGTTGCGGTGTCGATTGCGATATGGACGAAGCGATCAAGTGGTATAACGTTTCGGCGCAGAATGATTATTTTCAGGCATACTGTAATCTCGGCTGTTTATACGAGCGCGGCGACGGCGTTAAGAAGAATATGGCTACCGCCATCGAAATGTACGAAAAAGGCGCGGAGCTCGGCAGCGTTATGGCGGTTTACAATCTCGGGAATGTTTATGCGTTCGGCAAGGGTGTTAAGGTGGACAACAAACGCGCGGTCGAGTATTACATACGTGCAGCGGAAAACGGTATGGCAGAAGCGCAGTACAATCTCGCACAGCATTTGCATAAAGGACTCGGCACCGATCGCGACGACGAGGCGGCGGCTTTTTGGTTTGAGCAGGCCGCGAAACAGGGCGATTCGGATGCGCAATGCAAGATCGCGTTGTTCTACCTCGAAGGCGTAGGCGTGGACGAAGATCCAGAAACCGCAGTCGCTTGGTTCGAGCGTTCTGCGGAACAAGGCGACGCAGACGCGCAGTACTGTCTCGGAAGCTGCTATGCGGACGGCGTCGGAGTGGAAAAAGATATTGCCAAAGCGAAAAAATGGTATGCCGCGGCGGCGGAAAACGGGCGCGCCGACGCAAAAAAGGCGTTGAAAAAGTTAGATTAGTATAAGCTGCGAAAACAGTTAAGGTTTTGTCGAAGCGCTGTTTCGAATCGCGGCAGGAGTTTGAGATAATAAATATCTTCGATTTTATTTTGCTTACCGATGAAGAACTACGGGAAAGAACCTAAGCGTCTTAAAAACGGCGAAGCGTCCGGATACGAGATCTGCGGCGATTCGGAAACGCTCGGTTTTATGCTGCGCGTGCTGTATAACCGCGACTGTTCGGAGCTTGCACGCAGGCTCATCGAAAGATTCGGGTCCGTACACGGCGTATTCAAAGCGACGCACGCAGAACTTGCGGGCATGGAGGGCATGACCGAACGCGCTGCGGCATTTTTTGCCGTTTTGCGCGCCGTTTTCAGGCAGGCGGTCGTTCGGTCGGTAGATTATCCGATAGACCGCGAGTCTGCGCTTGCTATGCTATCGTTCGCGCTGTTTTTGAATGACGAGCGGCGCAGCGAATATTGCGTGTCGCTCGATTGCGACGGCACGGTCATAGAAGCCGAGCGCCTGTCTGATAGGAACCGAGTACGCGAGATAATAGGTAAGGCGTGCAGGTCGGGGGCGGAAAAGATAGCGTGGATAAGCAATATTCCGCACGGCGTCGCCGAACGCCCCGATTCGGACAGGCGCGAAGAGATCTCAAGCGTAATAGACGCGGCGGGACTGCTCGGCATAGAGTTTGTCGATTACTTCATATGTACGCCCGACGGATTTTACAGTCTGCGTCGTGAAGTATGCGGTTCGGACGGATTTGCGAATATAGCTTTCGCGTCTGACGAGCGTTACGGCAAAACGGCGTTCATTCGCAGCAATACGGACACTATACTCGAAAAATGATTGACCGACTGTGATAAACGAATACAAATGTGCCGAGTGAAGAAATTAAAAAAATATTCTTTATCTATTGACAAAATCGGTTTTTAGCGATATAATAGGTATACAAAATCAATATGCATGGAGGCAGAATGATGAAAAAAATTGTCACTAAAACATTGGCATTGGGCTTGTGTTTGACCTTAGTGGGGGGGGCGCTTGTCGCGTGCGGACCTGAAGACGATTCGCCTGCTGACCCGTTTGCAACGGCAAAAGGTACATGGGCAGTATCAGAGGGCGATTCGTATTGGTTGGCAGGCACGCTCGTTGCTTACACCGACCCGCTTCTCGGACAGTGGGACGAGCCGGAAGAGGGACGTGTCCCGGACGCCGTCAGATTCGAACAAAACTCCGAGAACAAAAATCTCTACAGAATTACGCTTAATCTTTATGAGAAAGACATTTTCAAAATTCGATATGAAGGTTTAGGCTGGGATGAAGAACCCGGAAAAAGCAAATTGAGTTTCGACTCTCTCGACGAAAAACTGCAAGAGGCCGAGAATGCGGCAATTATCGACGGCGGCGGCGTTGGCGGAAGCAACTTCGAAGTCGCAATTTCAGGTCAGTATGAAATACGGCTTAATACAAGCGGCGACAATGCGGTAGTTACATATGTTCGCAAAGCCGACGCGCCCGTGCTTGTCAAGACGGTTACGCTCGATAAACAGTCCGCTATTTTGGCGGTGGGCGGCGCGGCGCTTAACCTTACGGCTACTATCGATCCCGCAAACGCGACCGATAAGACCATGACGTGGACGTCATCCGATACTACTATCGCGACCGTGACCGACGGCGCTGTCACCGCAGTTGCCGAAGGCAAAGCGACCATAACCGTCACCGTGGGCGGCAAGACCGCGTCGTGCATTGTTTTTGTGGTGGCGGAAGGCACCGAAATAGTCGAGCCTACCGAAGTCACGCTCGATAAGACCACGCTCGATCTTCATGTCGGCGACGCGCAAACCATTGTCGCTACGAAAGCTCCCGCAGACGCGACCGGAGAGGTCGTATATACGAGTTCCGATCCGAAAGTCGCGACCGTAGACCCGTCCACAGGCGAAGTCACTGCGGTCGGTGCGGGCACTGCGACAATCACAGCTACGCTTCTTAATAAGACGGCGGAATGCAAAGTAACGGTTGCGCTCGACTATTATATTGTAGGTAAAGCCGGCGGTACTGAAAATTGGAATGTACAGACGAATGTGGCGGGTATTCCCACAGGTCGTGCATTTGCCAAAGATAAAGAATCGGGCAAATATACACTTGACATTACGCTTAACAGAGGAGACAGTTTTAAGGCTATATTCCTGGGCATGCCGTCCGATTGGACAGGGGCAGTTGGGTTCGGTAATGTAAAGCAAGCCGAGGACGATAAAAAATTCGTTGATGGCGGCAGCGGCAATATAAAAGTTGCGGACTCGGCAGTTTACACTCTGACCCTCGATGTCAGTAAAAGCGAGCCCGAATTGACGTATGTTATCAAAGAAGATATAGCAGATACGACTTATTCGTCCGTGACCGTATATGTAAAAGGTTCGGGAAATAGTTGGGGCGGTTATTATCAGGATACGGACGGTAACGATATAACCGGAACTGCCAATGCGGAGAATTCGTGGACTGTCGAACTTACGCTTGATCTTGCCGCCAACGAAGAATTCGGTATTCCCGTTTTGTTAGGAGATTCGACTGAACAAAACAGTTGGATAGGCGCAAACCAAGGGGTAATCGGCAATAATGCCGATGCGGAACTCTTCGGAAATGCAAGCAATTATGTTTGCAAGACTGCCGGTACATATAAATTTACGCTCGTATTCAACGAGTACGGCGAGTGCGTATCGGTAACTGCGGTTGCGGTGTAATAAACATACCGGTTTTATATGGTAAAGCAAGATGCTCCGACGGAAATAATTTCGTCGGAGTTTTCTGTTGCAAAAACAGCGCGATCGACAAAAGGCATTGATTGTAACGTTGTTAAGTATGAATGTTGTGCGTAAAACCGTTGACGGAGTGCTTATGCCGTGCTAAAATATATACGTTGAAACTAAATGTTTACAGGAGATGACACAATGAAGATCGTTATGTTGGAAGGCAGTCCGCACAAGACGGGTACGACCAAACAGCTCGCAATACAATTCCGCAAGGGCGCGGAAGAAGCGGGACACATTGTCGAAGAACTCGATATAGGCAACGCCGATATCAAGCCGTGCATGAGCTGCGGCAATTGCAGTATGACAGGCAACTGCGTTACCGAGGACGATATAATTTATCTTAAAGACAAGATACTTTCCTGCGATATGCTCGTGTTTGTAACGCCCGTGTTTTATTACGGTATGACGGCGCAGTTGAAAACGCTTGTCGACAGGTTTTACAGCTTTAATACCGAGCTTGTCGGCAAAAAACTCAAAAGCTGTTTGCTCGCGGCTGCGTTCGACGAAAATCCCAAGACCGTCGAGCCGCTCAAAGCGCATTATTCGAGTCTGTGCGAATATCTCGGCTTCAAAGACAAGGGGTCGGTTCTCGCATACGGCTGCGGCACTCCGTCGATGATGCAATGGACGGATTTCCCCAAAAAGGCGTACGAACTCGGAAAGTCGCTCAGACAGATCCCGTAAGATTTCCGCTCGATTTCGGATCGAAAGGCGTGACCGTTCAATACGGCCGCGCCTTTTTTATACGTATCGTTTGGCGCGGGATCCGAATTCCGTTCGGTGCCAAGCATTACAAAACCGTAAGGCTTCGGCTTTGCGCCGCCGCGCAAAATGTTTGCGGCATAT
This sequence comes from uncultured Christensenellaceae bacterium, assembly GCA_910587455.1. Lineage (GTDB taxonomy): Bacteria > Bacillota > Clostridia > Christensenellales > Pumilibacteraceae > Anaerocaecibacter. The sequence goes on from CAJULK010000013.1 coordinate 5,344, forward strand.
TTACGCATGTGATATAATGGCTGTACCATGTATAAAATTCTTATTGTAGAGGACGACGACAGCATTAAGGAAGAGCTTTGCGCACTTCTGCGTGCAAACGGCTACGACGCGGTATTCTCTCCGCCGTGCGATCTCGCACTGCTCGACGTCAACCTGCCCGACGGGAACGGATTCGAGCTGTGCCGCAAACTGCGTATGCAATCCGACGTGCCTGTTATTTTTCTTACGGCGCGGTCGAGTGCCGAGGACGAGCTTGTGGGCTTCGGCGTCGGTGCCGACGATTATATCCGTAAGCCGTACAATTCGTCGGTACTTTTAATGCGAATCGCTCGGCTTTTGAACAGGCATACGCAATCTACGCTTTCCGCGCGCGGGCTTACGCTCGATCTGTCCGATATGAGCGTCCGTTGCGGAGACGCCCGAGTCGAACTTACCAAAAACGAAACGCGCATACTCGCGTGCATGATAAAGAACGAGCTTGCGTCCAAAATAGTCACCAAGGAAGAGATATTGGAAGAACTGTGGAACGGCGGAATGTATCTTGACGAGAGCACGCTGTACGTAAACGTCAGCCGCTTGCGGGACAAACTGAAAAGCGTGGGCGCGTCCGACCGCATAAGAACGGTGCGCGGAGTGGGGTATCGTTTATGAAATTCGGCGATTATATAGCGTCAAAAGCCGTTTCGCTGTGCGGGCTTGGCATCGCCGCGGCGGCGTGGGGAGTGTTTGCGTATCTGGTCGGCGCGAGCAGCGTGTTGTTATGGACGAGCGAAGCGTTTTTCGTCGTTGCCGTCGTACTCAAGTTTTCGCTCGGCTATGCTTTGGCAAAAAAGCGCGTCGAAGCGCTTCGAAAGACCGCCGACGGACTGACGGACAAATATCTGCTCGGCGAGCTTGTTAAAAAACCGCACGACGCCGTAGAGAGCGAGTATTACGCCGTTATGAAAACCGTTTCGCGTGCCGCTGTGGGCGAGGTCGAGCGCGTCGCCGCCGAAAAGGAGCAGTATTTCGAATACGTCGAGCGGTGGATCCATGAAATAAAAACTCCGCTTACTGCGTGCTCGCTTATATGCGATAACGGCGGCGATGCGGTAAAGATCAAACGCGAGCTCAAACGCGCCGACAATCTTACCGAAACGGTTTTATATTATGCACGGCTGAAAAATCCCGAGAAAGACACCGTCATTTCCAAAGTCGCAGTTGCGGACGTGATAGCCGAGGCGGTCAAGAGTCAACGCGAGCTTTTGGTTGCGGCGAAGATAGGCGTGGAAGCGTGCGGAGATTTTTATGTTTGCACAGACGGCAAAAGCGTTTGTTTTATGATCAAGCAGCTGCTCGTGAACTGCGCGAAGTACTGTCGCGGCGCGCACGTCGTGATAACCGCCGAAAACGGAGTTATAAGTGTGTCCGATGACGGCGACGGCATAGCCGCGCACGAGCTTCCGCGCATAACGGAGCGCGGATTTACGGGCGAAAACGGGCGCAGAGCGGGCAGTACGGGTATGGGTTTGTATATAGTTTCGGAAATGTGCAAGCGGCTCGGGATCGACTTGGTCGTGACTTCCGAAAAGGGGAAAGGAACAACGTTTTCGCTCAAGTTCGGCACGGCTGTGCCTGCGAGCGAATGACGGATGAAATTCCGCAGTCGGATAACCTTACGAATCCGTCACAAAACGTTATGTGTCCGTTAGACATATCGGCACGGTTTTGATGTATCATAAAACAAACGATTCACGGGAGTGTTTTATGGCAAAAATTCTCGAAGTAAAAAACGTGACCAAACATTACGGCGGCAGCGTCGTTACAAAAGCGCTCGACAACGTTACGTTCGATATATACGACGGTGAGTTTGTAGCGATGATGGGTCCATCAGGATCGGGTAAAAGCACGCTGCTCAACGTGATAGCTACTATAGACGAAGTGAGTTCGGGCAATATTATGCTCAACGGCGTAAGTCTTTGCGACAGGCGCGAGGACGAACTGTCGTCATTCAGGCGTGAAAAGCTGGGATTCGTGTTTCAGGAATACAATCTTCTCGATACATTGACTGTCGCTGAAAATATAACGCTGCCGCTCGATCTTATGCGCGTGCCGCCGCGAGAAGCCGAAGATAAACTCTTTAAGATCGCGGCGACGCTTGATATAAAAGATCAGCTTGACAAGTTCCCGTACGAGCTGTCGGGCGGACAGCGGCAGCGCGCGGCGTGCGCGCGTGCGGTAATAACTTCCCCGTCGCTCGTGCTCGCCGACGAACCGACGGGTGCGCTCGACAGCAAAAACACCCGTCTTTTGATGAACACGTTCGAGCTAATGAACGCTTCGCTCGGGTCTACCATACTTGCCGTCACTCACGACGCAGGCGTGGGGAGCTATGCAAACAGAGTGCTGTTTCTCAAAGACGGACGGATATGGTGCGAGTCGGTGCGCGGCGACCGAACGCGGCGCGAGTTTTACGACGAAATACTCGTAGTGTCCGCTTCGCTCGGAGGTGAGTCCGATGCTCGGTAAGCTCGCAGTTAGAAACGTAAAACGTCAGCTCGGTAATTATCTGATCTATTTTATTACGGTATCGTTTACTGTCGCATTGATGTTTGCGTTCAACAGTATGATTTTCGAAAAACGGCTGCTCGCGCTCGCCGACGGCATTGCCGAGCTTCGAGCGGGGCTGATCGCCGTGACCGTCGCCGTCGCGCTCATTGTCGCGGGAGTGCTCGGGTATGCGACGTCGTTCATTCTCAAACTGAGAAAACGCGAGTTCGGTACTTACCTGACGCTCGGCATGACGCGCCGAAACATACTGACATTATTCGCGGTGGAAACGCTTGTGCTATGCGCGCTGTCGTCGGCGACGGGGATAGCGCTCGGATTGGGGATATATCCGGGCGTCATGGCGATAGTCACGAACGTGATAGAAGCCGAATACGAGTTCGGCGGGTACTCCGTAAAGGGAATACTGCTGACATTGGGGATCGTCGCCGGCGTGTACGCGCTTTCGAGCGCTGCGTCTGCGCTGTATCTGCGGCGCGTTAAAATATATTCGCTCATATACGGCGCGCGCAAAACGCAAAAGACGGTGAAGCGCCCTGTTCTGTGGCTGACCGTAGCCGTCGCGGCGCTCGCCGCCGTGATAAGCGGCTGCGTATTGTTGGACGTCGCGTTCAAGACGCAGGCAAACGGAGGCGAAATAGGTTTTTCTGTCACTGCGTACTTTGTAATGGTTGCGGCGGGCATTTTCGTGTTTCATATAGCCGTAGCCCGCAGCGTCGTCGGCTTGCTTTTAAGGTCGAAGAAGATAAAGTCGCGCAGTGCGAATACTTTTACTTTGAGGCAGCTTTCGGGCAAGCTCCGCGTCAACTCGGTCATGACGGGCGCGCTCGCCTTTTTGTTGGCGTTTTCGGTAATAGGCGCAAACGTTTCGTTCGCCATGAAGGTAAGCAACAACGCAGAGCTAGACCTCAATTATCCGTTCGATATTTCCGCCGAAGTGGAATGCGGTGACGTCAATGCCGTATCGGTCGCGGACGCCGAGCGGATAATAGAAAAATATTCGCGCATAGAACGCGCCGAAAAGTACGGCGTGTATACGACGGGCACTCAGTATCTGTTCGGGTTTACCGAATGGAAAGGTCCCACGTACGAAGGCATAACCGATAAAGTAATGACAGAAAGCGAGTTCGACAGGGTGTACGGGGCGAAAGGCTTTGCGCCCGTCGACCTCGACGGCGGATTCAAGATTGTAGTCGATCCGAATCACGCAAGCGGCTTGGATTTTTCGGGTGCGACGCTCGATATCGGCGGGGCGCGGTTCGAATATAAGGGTTTATGCAAGCGCTTTTTGCTCGGCTATTCGTATTTTGTCGCCGTTGTCCCCGATTCCGCTGCGGCATTGTTGCGCCGTACGCACGACGGCGCGGTATTCGATCTCGAAAGAGAAAGGTACGACGGCAAAGCGCTTCACGACGAGCTTTCGTATACCGAAACATTCGGCGGTTTCGGAATGATAGAACGATGCGACTTTAGCGTGCGCGAGTACGTCAGGATAACGAGCGGCGCGTCCATCGCCGTGTTCATAGTGTCGGCGCTGTATATCGCGGTGGTGTTCGTATTCATGGCTATGGCGATATTGGCGCTGAAAACGCTGTCGGACACTGCGGATGACAGGCTGCGGTTCGACATACTGTTCAGGCTGGGCGCGAGCGAAAAAACACGCAAGCGCGCACTGTTCACTCAAATATTCTGCTTTTTCTTTCTTCTGTTCGCTTTGCCCATACTGATGAGTGTTCCGGCATGGCTGCTGTGCACGAGAATAATGAGCTTGCTCGGCTTGGCTGCGCTTACGTCGCACGGAATATCGGTCGCTTCGGCGAGTATCGCCGCCGTCATGATTTCGATATATGCGCTCTACTTTACTGCGACGTACGTCGTCGCCAAACGCAATGTGATAGATCGCGCAAGGTAGCGGTGCGCGTTTTTGCAAAGCGGCGTTATCGGTTCGGAATACAGATGTTGACAAAAGGTTGGTTTTCTGCTATACTGCGGTCGAGGTGAAGATCGAATGCTTGCCGACAAAATCATAAAACTCAATTTCGACGTGCCGAGCGAGCGCGAAAAACTGTGCGCGCTCGGACGCGCTCTGTCCATTCCCGACAGGATACGCATACTCGAGCTTTTGAAAGACCGTTCGATGAATCTGAACGAAATATCCAAAGCGCTCGATATACCCGTTTCGTCGGTATCCAATCATATAAATGCGCTTGCCGAGGCGGAGCTTGTGCTCGTGACATATCAGCCCGGTCCGAAAGGGCATATCAAACTGTGCAGCGAGATGATAAGTCACGTCATAATCGGGTACAACCGTGAAAACGACGGCGAGCAGGACAGCGAATACGTTTACGAAATGCCGGTCGGCATGTATTCCGAATGTCACATCAACGCGCCGTGCGGCATGGCGAGTAGCGAAAAGCAGATGTTCGCACCCGACAATCCCAATTATTTCTACCGTGCCGATCGTAAGGACGCCGAACTGATTTGGTTTTCGTACGGCGATCTGAGCTATATTTTTCCGTACGGCGGCGATGAGAGCAAAAGTCCGTCCGAACTTCACGTGTCCATGGAACTGTGCTCGGAAGCGGTGTATTACCGAAATATTTGGCCGAGCGACATTACGATACTGATAAACGATACGGAGATCGTGACATATACCTGTCCGGGCGATTTCGGCGGACGGCGGGGTGTGTACACTCCCGAGCATTGGCCGGTCACGAGCACGCAGTTCGGACTGTTGAAGCGGTTTTCGGTCACTCAGGACGGCGTTTTCGTTGACGACGTGTTCGAGCATAAGAGCGTCGTGTTTTCCGATCTCGGCATAAAACCCAACACGCCTATAAAGCTCACCATCCTCATAAAAGAGGACGCAAAGCACCGCGGCGGCATTAACATCTTCGGCAAACATTTCGGCGACTTTCCGCAGGCGATCGTTCTTCGCGTAAAGTAGCCGCCCGCTTTCCCCGTATCCCGCTATATAAAGCGCGCCGTGCGTTCGGCGCGCTTTTTCGGTGCTCTGAATATAGCGGTCTTGTGGATTTTTGTATGCAATTATATAAAGTAAGTTTGCTTGCCCGAATGTTGAAAACAAAGGTATTTATTCTGTCAGAATGTTGAATACTGAAAAATCCGAAATGTATGTTATTCTAATGGTGGGTAAATACGGTATCGGCGGTATCGCTTTACGGTATAGAACAACATATTGACGGAGGATATGATGAAAAAAGCTATTTGCGCATTACTGAGTGCGGCGACGGTTCTTTCCGCTTTGCCGCTTACCGCTTGCGACGATTACGGCGAAGGTTACGAGGATGTAGATCCGAACAGAACGCAGCTTTACATAGGCAACTATTACGGCGGTCTCGGCGACGGCTGGCTAAAAGAGATGAAGCGTCGTTACGAGGATATCAATCCCGATATTCAGATTATGATAACCAACGATAAGCAGCCGTTTCTCGCGGACAGTCTTATAAATACGATCAAGACGGACAAACATCAGCTTTATTTTACCGAGCGTCAATATTATTACGATCTCGTAAACGACGGCAAGATAGCCAATATAAACGATGTCGTCACCGAAAAGCTCACAAAGTACGGCGAGGACGTTTCCATTGCCGACAAGATTGCCGATCGTTCGCTCAAAGATTATTACGGCGGCAGACTGACGAATAACGAGTATTACGCGCTTCCCACGTACACCGCGCACAGCGGAATCGTATACGATGTGGATCTTTGGGAAGACCGCGGGTTTTACATCGCTGAGGGTTCGACGGACGTCAAGCTCGTGCTGACGAAAGGCGATAACAAGGCGGCGGGACCGGACGGTGTAGAAGGAACTATAGACGACGGCATGCCCACCACGTACGCGCAGTTCAAACTTCTCGTAACCGAGATACGCAAAAAGAACGTCACCCCTTTTGTTTGGAGCGGCAAGATCATGGAGTATCAGCAGCAGGCGGCTACGGCATGGTGGTGCGACTACGAGGGTTACGACAACTTCCTTCTCAATTTTACGTTTAACGGCGAATACACGTTCGACGGAGATTCTCAGCCTACGCCGATTACCGAAAAGAATGCATATATGCTTCAAAAGCAGCAGGGCAAAAAATACGCTTTGCAGTTTGTCAAAGACCTTGTTTCCAACTCCAACAACTACACGCTTTCGTCGGGCGGAACGACTAACGACCATTTGGGCGCGCAGTACGAATACGTGTCGAGTTATCCCGACGGCAAACCGATCGCAATGATGCTCGAAGCCGATTGGTGGGAGAACGAAGCGCGCGATAACAATGCGTTCAACGATATGGTTCAGCGCTACGGCAGCAAGTGGGCGTACGGCAACCGCAGATTCGCGTTTATGCCCATACCCAAAACGGAAGGCTCGGCGCAGGGCGAAACGGTGCTTTCCACTTCGGCTACGTGCTGCTTTTTCGTAAACGCCAACGCAGGCTCAAAGACGGAACTCGCCAAAGACTTTTTGCAGTTTTGTCATACGGACGAGGCGTTGAAGGTTTTCAATACGTACACGGGAATTTGCAGACCGTATAAGTACACGCTTTCGGACGACGAACTTTCGGATATGTCGCATTTCTCGCAGTATATCTACAAGATGTACAACGGCTACGAAGGACACGATCCCGTAAATGTCGTGCACGAGCTGTCGCTCAGCGATCTTAAAGTACGCGAAAAAACGTATTTCAAAAATTGGGAATGGGGTACGAGCGTAAGCGGAACGCCTTACAACAATCCGTTCCCTGCGTTTGCGAGCAGCGGCGCCACTTCGGTGGACGCCTACTTCAACGGACTGTACACTTATCAGAGCGGGAATTGGAGCAGATTCAAGCTGTGAACGACAACTACGCGGGGTGAATGAATGAGCGCAGCGCGCACAATGAAAAAAAGACGAATAGGCGCCAAACTGTTTTATTGGGGTATGCTCATTATCCCGATAATTCAGTTTTGCGTGTTTTACATAGGCGTAAACTTCAACTCGGTGCTTTTGTCGTTCAAGGAGTATCCGCTCGACGGATCGGGATACAGATGGCTGAGCGGCGCGGAGCTGTTTTCCAACTATGCGAAGTTTTTCGGTGATGTCGGGCGCGACATAGTGCTCAAATACTGCTTTGAAAATTCGTTTTTGGTATGGCTTTTTACAGTCATTCTGATAACGCCCGTGAGCATACTGTTTTCCTATTACATTTATAAAAAGCGCCCTATGAGCGGATTTTTCAAGGTGATGCTGTTTCTGCCTACGATAATCCCCGGGATAGTCATGGTGCTTATATATTTGTTTTTCGTGGACGGCGGCATACCCATTCTTCTCGATAAATGGTTCGACGTCCGCGTGCTCGGACTTTTGTATAACCCCGACAGCGCGATGTGGATGATAATACTCTTTCTCATGCTGACGGGTTTCGGTACGGGCATGCTTTTGTACACGGGCGCAATGTCGCGCATAGACGTAAGCCTTATAGAAAGCAGTCAGCTCGACGGCGCAAACGCATGGAACGAGATATGGCATATCGTGCTTCCTTCCATATACCCGACGTTTACCATGCAGATGGTGTTCGGTATAGCGGCGTTCTTTACGAGCCAAGCGGCGCTGTACAGCTTTTACGGTGTTGGCGCTTCGCCACAGATATACACGATAGGCTATTGGATGTTCTTAAAAGTCGCCAACAGCGGCGAGGGCAATTATTCGGAATATCCGTACGCTTCGGCGGCGGGCGTCGTGTTTACGCTCATCGCCGCGCCCGTAACGCTTACTATAAAATATCTGCTCGAAAAGTTCGGACCGAAGGAGTGACGCCGTGGCAGTAAAAACAAAAAGAAACAAAAAAGCGCGCGGCAGAGACAAGGACGGCGCGGTAAGAAGCAAGCCGAACTCGGCTACCGTTATTGCGTGCATATTGCTTGTCGGTTACTCGTTTACGATGATATTCCTGTTTATATGGGCGATGTTCTCGTCGGTAAAGTCGCAGTACGATTTTCAGAAGAACCCGTTCGGATTTCCCGAAGTTTGGAAGTTCGACAACTATTTGGTGGCGCTCACAAAATTCAGAGTTCCCATAGATACCGGGCGCAGAGTCGGGCTGCCCGAAATGCTGCTCAACAGTCTTATATACTCGCTCGGCTGCACGGTAGTGAACACTGCGGTCACTTGCTGCGTGGCGTACGTAACTTCCAAATACAAATACAGATTTTCCAAGATAGTATATGCTATCGTCATATTCACCATGGTAATGCCTATAGTGGGCAGCCTGCCGTCCGAACTCGAACTTGCGCGGAATCTGCATTTGTACGATTCGTTTTGGGGCATGTTCATCATGAAAGCCAACTTCCTCGGAATGAATTATCTAATATTTTATTCGGCGTTCAAAAACCTGCCGTGGGAATACGCAGAGGCGGCGTTTATGGACGGCGCGTCGCATTTTAAGGTAATGACCAAGATAATGATCCCCATGATAAAGCCGGTGATACTCGTAGTAATGCTGCTGGCTTTTATAGGGTATTGGAACGACTATTATGTGCCTATGATGTTTATGCCCAACCACCCGGTTGCGGCGTACGGGCTGTTCAGATATCAGCAGTCCACGGAATCGGCGATAAGCACGACGCCCATGAAGATAGCGGGCTGTATGATCGTGTTCATGCCGGTGTTCGTGCTGTTCCTCGTAATGAAAAACAAATTGATCGGCAATTTGACGGTAGGAGGGTTGAAAGGTTGATGAAGGACAAAAAACTCATAGCTTCCGTGACCGCCGTTACGGCGCTGTCGCTTACTTCCGTCGCCGCGATAGGCGCGGTCGGGCTCGGCAAGGACGCGCAAGCCGAAAAGTTTGCGTACGAAACGTTCGTGCTTTCGGGATGTTATTCCGAAACGAATATACGCGTGCCCGAGAGTACGGGTATAACCGACGCGCGGCGCGGACTTAAAATAACAGCACAACAGAGCGGTGCGAAGGCGAGTCTCGACGGCGGCGCGTGCGGTGTTTTCGATTTCGAATTCATGCCGTATTCGTCGTCGGCATACGGCGGAAGCGATTACGAGTCTACGACTTACGATAATTCGTATCAGGACATTCGCGAGATGTCGCTCGTTTTTACCGACAAAGCCGACGAAAGCAATTCGTTCAAAGTGCGGCTGACGGGCGGTGCGGACGGCAACAACGTCACTGTCAACGCGTCGGTGGAAGCAGACGGCGCGCGAGCGGGTATTTACTACTATAAGGACAACATGGCGTACGGCGGAACTTCGGGCGCAAACGGCAACGGAGTTTATACGTTTTTGTACGGCAGCGGATTTTCCAATATCGCCGTCGGCGGCGGCGCGTACTCGCCCGAAAACGTAAGACCCGTGCGCATAATATTCGATCCGGACGAGATGAAGGTGTACGGCTGCAACTACGGCTATAACGCGTACTCGTCCGAAATGCGGCTCATATGGGATCTTTCGCAGCAGGTGAACGACGGCAGAGACGGCGGCTTTACTCTCGACGGTTTCGACAGCTATACGGTGGACGTCGTGTTCGACGACGTTAAAAGCGGCGCGGAAGGAAACATAATCGTTTATTCGATAAACGGATACGGTCTGGGCGGATCGGTACTTTCGTCCGTGCATGCGCCCGACTGTTACGTCGCGGATACGGGCACGCCCGAGCTCGGCAAAGATTATGTTTTGCCCGTGCCTGCGTGTTACGACGTCGCGGACGGGATACTCGACTTCGAAGGCACGGTAAAGGCGATAAAGCCCGACGGACAATTTTCCGCCATATCCGTAAACGAGACAAACCTCGTTCTCGACCGCAACGGCTATGCAAAGTACGAAGCGGGCGCGAAGATACGCTTGGACGAAGCGGGCGAATACGAGATAGTTTACACTGCAAAGAACCCGCTGAACGGAATGTACGGCAAGCCGTATTCGGTAAAGATCGAAGTGCCGCCCGACGATGTCGCGACGTTTTCGTATTCGGGCGGCAGTGTGTATAACGCCGTAGGCGATATGCTCGACGCGCCCGTCGGTAAGTTTTATATGGCGGGAAACGAGGTGACGGCGACGTATAAAGTATACGATCCGTACAGAAAAGAGATAAGCTCGCCCTATAAACTCGATAAGCCGGGCAGATACAAGATAGTCTATTCCGCCGATGTGGGCGGAGCCGCCGCCGAAGACGAAGTGTCCGTCTACGCTCTCGAAAGCAATGCCGGGCTGTTCGGCGGAAGCGGCAGCGTGTCGCTGTATCCGGGCAAGTCAGAGCTTCACTCCGATCTTTCGGGGCTCATCGCCGAAACGACGGCGAACAACGGGGTAGTAACGTACAACATGCCCGTAAAGATCAAGCAAAAGACAAAGGACGACACGCTCATTTCGCTAATGGCGCTGCCCGTAAAGTACGGTTCTGCGTCGTTCGGTCAGATAGCGATAAAGCTGACCGACGGTTTGGACGCGAGCAACTACGTGTCGGTAATTGTTTCTTCTGGCTCGGGCAACGATACGAGCGTGGTTCGCGCGGCGAGCGCCGAGCAGACTCTTTCGGGGCTTAACGGTGCGGGCAGCATCGAATCGTTTGCAGGCGGCGGCACTGTCGTGCTGCACAGCTTCCACGGCGTGAGCAATTACAAAAATATTTGCGAACAGTTTATAGATCTGCGTTTCGATTATGCGCAGAAGCGCGTCTACATCGGAAACAAGCTGGTTTGCGATCTCGACGACAACGAGCATTTCGGCAATGTGTGGGAGGGTTTTTCGAGCGACGAGATCGTGCTTTCCGTCACAATGCGCGACGTAAACGGTACGTCCGCAAAAATGCTTATAAGCGAGGTTGACGGAAAGAAGATGACGGGCGGGTTTTACGCCGATTGCGTTGCGCCCGTGATCTCGGCGCTGTTCGACGAGAGCGACATACCGACTGCCGTCGTAGGCAAAAAATATCCCGTTCTTCCAATATCGCTTGCCGACGGCGATGACGAAGCGCCCACATATACGGTGACTGTCACGGACGAAACGGGTGCTAGCGTCGCAGTGGAAAACGGCGCGTTCGTTCCGACGCGAGCGGGCAAGTACACGCTCACGTATACCGCGTATGATTATACGGGCAATACGAGCGTGCGGTCTTTCGTCACGCAGGCATACGAAAGTGCGGACGAGCTGACCGTCGGCGTCGCTTCGGAACTCGAAACGGAAATATGCGTCGGCATGAAATACTTGCTTCCCGAAGCCGTCATAGAGGGCGGTTGCGGAAACGTAAAGCTGACCGTAACTGCCGTCGGCAAGAAGTCGGGCACGAGATACGACATAACCGACGGCGTGCTTAAAGTCACGGCGGCAGACGATTACACCGTTGAATACAAGGCTACGGACTATTTGGGCAACACCGCCGTTTATACCGCGGAAGTTCGCGCAACCGTGTCGGACGCGCCCGTATTCGACGATCTCCCCGTTTTTCCCGATCTGTTCATTTCGGGAGTTTCGAAGGCGATCCCGAAAGTAACGGCGTACGACTACAAAGCAAACGCCGCCGCGCAGGTGGAAGTGTATGTTTCGATAGACGGCGGCGACGATATGCCGATAAACGGATTCGTATATACGCCCGACATCGACGGCGCTTCGTGCGACGCGGTGTTTAAGTACGTGGCTACGGCAAAGGACGGTACGAAAGCGACGGAGGTGCGGCAAGCTGAGGTGGTCAATCTTTACGACCGGTCGGGCAACCTCGACATTACGCGTTATTTCCGCACGTCGGGCGTGGACGGCATAACCGCTAACGACGAATTTATCGAGTTCGAAGTGAGTAAGTCGGGCGCCGAGATATCGTTCGTCAAAGAAGTGTACGCGCATGGCTTCGAGCTGTTGTTCGACGTGCCGTCGGCAGCCAACAATACGGATAAAATAACGGTCACGCTCACCGACGCCGCGGACGGCGCAAAGAGCGTGCGCATAGACGTCGTAAAGGGCGGGTTTGCCGACGACAGTTCGAAACTTATAATAAACGGCACGCAGGAACTTTCGATAGCGGGCAACTTTTTCGATTCGGTCAGGCACATGCGTATAGCGTATTTTAACAACAATTACGCAATAAAGGACGCGACGGGCCTTACCGTGGGTCACATAAGAACTTATGCGAACGGCGAGCCGTTCCGCGGATTTTCGGATACGGTAGACTTCGAGATCAAGTTCGGCGATGTGGACGGGATAGTCGAGTTCGAACTTTACAAAGTGGGCAATCAGCTCATGATGGAAAACGACGGCGACTACACGCCGCCCGAAATAGTGCTGGGCGGCGATCTGAAAAGATCGGTCGAAAAAGGCGGCGAGCTCACGGTATGCTCGGCAAAAGCGTTCGACGTGCTCGGATTCGAAACTACGCTGTCCGTTTCGGTAAGAAGCGGAAACGAATACATTCTGCGCAACGCGTCGTGCGATACCGAATATACGGTCGTCTTGGCCGAATACGGCGAATATTTTGTGGAGTACCGCGCCGAGGACGAAAACTACAACATCAACAATTATACTCTCGTAGTAAACGTGCGCGACAATGTTCCGCCAACGATAAAGGTCGATACCGAAGAGCGCGTAGTTTACGCCGGCAGCAGCGTGTCCGTTCCGAAAGCTGCCGTCACGGACGATGTATCGGTCGATAGGACGTACGTGTTCGTAATAGACACTCGCAACGATATGAAAGACATTACCGGGCAGAGCTCGTTCGTGCCGGAAGAAAAAGGCACATACATAATACGGTATGTCGCGATAGATACCGCGGGCAATTACGCAGTGGTCGATGCCGTCGTGCGAGCGGTGTAGAGGAGATTGCAATGAGAAAATTTTACAGAATAATATGTATAGCGGCGGTGATCGTTATGGCTTTGTGTCTTGCGGCGTGCTCCGAAAAAGAGCCGACATATAACCCCGAGGAGAAACCGACGATCCCGTCGTCGGGGATCGCTTTCGTAAGCGACGGAACGACCGACTACAAAGTCGTAGTGCCCGAATCCATGCAAAAGAAAGAGATCGTCGCGCGCAACGAGCTTGTCGAGTTCATAAAGCGCGCAACGGGCGTTGAGCTTACCGTAATAAACGACAACGGTCTGTCGTTCGATCCGTCCGAAAAGTACATATCCGTAGGCAACACGGAAATCTTGCGTTCGAGCGGCGTTACGGTAACGCAAAGCGAGCTTACGCTCGACGGGTATAAGATAGTACGAAAGGGCAACACGGTCATCATCGCAGGACCTACCGATTACGGCACGCTTTACGGCGTATACGGGTTTTTGGCGCATGAGATAGGGTTCGAGGTGTATGCCGAGGACGAAATAAAGTACGAGACGTACGCTTCGCTCGATATGCTGGACTTCGATATAGCCGAAGCGCCCGACTTCGAAAAGCGTCAGGTCGGTTATTACGAAGTGTACCAAAACACCGAATACCGCGACCGTATGCGCGTAGAGCAGCACGGACACGATTGGATATACGGTTCGCACAGTCATTTTGCGATCATGCCCAAAGCGACGTATTATGCGGCGCACCGCGATTGGTACAGCGCCGACGGCACGCAGCTTTGTCTTACAAACGAGGAAATGCGCAAAGAGTTCGTTTCCAACCTCAAGACGATAATCGCCAATCATCCCGACGACAGCTATATACTGCTCGGCGAGGAGGATTCGGCGACGTTCTGCGATTGCGACAACTGCAAAGCGGCGATAAGCAAGTACGGCACGGAAAGCGGCGTCGATATGGTTTTCGTGAATAAAGTCGCGCGCGATATCAAGGAATGGCTCGCCGTTACAGATCCCGACAGAGTGATCAATATAGGCACTTTCGCGTATCTCAAAACCATACCCGCGCCCGTAAAGATAAACGACAAAGGCGAATACGAACCTTTCCATCCCGAAGTAGTCGCCGAGGACAACGTGTTTATCTACTTCGCGCCTTTGCACGCGAATTACAGTTACGGATTCCTCGACGAAAAGGAAAACGCAGAAACGGCGCTCAGTCTTAAAGGCTGGCAGGCTGTCTGCCCTACGTTCTGTATTTGGACGTACAGCGCAAACTTCTACAATTATTTTGCGAATTTCAATAATTGGGGCACGCAGGCGCTTCAGTACACGCAACTCAAAGACGTGGGCGTAAAGGTTATTTACGACATGGGAACGTGGGATACGGGCGCGCCGTCGTTCGAGCGGCTTCGCACATATCTGACGAGCAAGCTCATGTGGGATACCACGCTCGACACGCGCGAGCTTACGGACGATTTTATGAACAACTACTATAAGGGCGCGGCGCCGCAGATGAAAAACTACTATAACCTCATGCGCTCGTACCTCGAAATCGTGCGCATCGAAAACAATCTCGACGCGACGTGCTACGTCAATTACAATCAGTCCAAGTATTGGAGCAAAGCGTATCTCGATCAGTGCTTGGGATACTTCGATCAGGCGGTAAAAGACATAGCGCCTCTCATCGAGGACGATCCTACGCTCTACGAGGTTTTGGTAAACCGTATCAAAATCGAAAAGCTGTCCGTACTGTTTTTTACGCTTCAATTCTATCAACAGTCGTACACTCCCGCCGAACAGACCGCAATGATAGACGAGTTCGAAGCGGTCGCAAAGGTAAACAACGTTATGTATTGGCACGAGCATACCAACCTTTCTCAGGGTGACGACGGCAGCGTCGCTTTGAGAATAGAGGCGTGGCGCCTGGCGGTTTGACGTAAAACTTTATTTTCACTCATTCGTTCCGAAAGGGGAAAGATATGAAAAAAGCAAAATTGTTCGCAATAACGATCATGGCTGTCGTAGCGGTATTGGCGCTTGCGGCGTGCGGCGAAAAAGACGGCGGGAAGCCGGCGGTTTCGATAGAACTGTCCGTTTCGAGCGTTACGCTCGCGATGGGGCAGGAGCAGACGGTTGTCGCCACCGTCCGCAATACCGACGCGCTGCCCGAATGGAGATCGGATAACGAGAGCGTCGCCACCGTTTCGGGCGGACGCATAAAGGCGGTGTCAGACGGCACGGCGACCGTCACCGTTCGTGTCGGCGGAAAAACAGCAAGCGTAGCGGTCACGGTATCGTCCGAGGAAACGCTTGTGTTGGATCGCACTTCGGTCAAGGTGTTCAAGGGAAAGACCGCAAAACTGACCGCAACCGTCAGGCGCGGACTTACCGTAACGGACGAGACCGTAGAGTGGGAAAGCGGCGATCCTACGGTAGTTACCGTTTCCGATGACGGCACGGTCACGGGAGTCAAGGTTGCCAAAGACCCCGTAGAAGTTACCGCAAAGACGCGTTCGGGCAAGACCGCGACGTGCTTTGTAAAAGTGGACGACGTCGTTATAATCAATCTTTCGCACACCGAGCTCACGCTCAACCCCAACGGCAACGACACCGCTCGGATAACGGCGACGGGCAAAAAAGGCAGTTACAATATAAGCGCGTCGTCTATAGTGTGGACGTCGTCCGACCCCGATACGGTATCGGTCAAGGTGAGCGGAAACTCGGTCACGCTTACCGCGAAAAAGAGCGGCAAAGTCGCCGTCACGGCGTCCGTCGCAGGCTCGGAAGAAACGGCGGTGTGCGTTGTGGACAGCTGGTACGCCATATCCGCTCCGGCGGACATGGAATATCTGCGCAAGGATATAAACGGAACGTTCAAGCTCGTAAACGATATAGATTTCGGCGGCGCGATGTGGGACGGCGTTACCAAGTGGGCGGGCGACGATGTTCCCGACAGTGCGTACTTCGGCGGCGTGCTCGACGGACAGGGATATTCGATCAAGAATATCAATATCCTCGCCGGCTGGAACAACGGAATAATAGGTCAGACCGCGCCCACGAGCATAATACGCAATCTTTCGATCGTAAACCTTGTCAATCAGGATACGAGCAATAAAGTGGGCAGCATAATTTCGTACAATAAAGGACTTATAGAAAACTGCTATATCGAGAACACGATAAAAAGCGACAGTCAGAATAATTGGAACTCGCACGGCGGAATAGTCGCTTGCAATGCCGCGTCGGGAATAATCCGCAACTGCATAGTAAAAGTGACAGCCGAACGCCGTTTCCGCAACTGCGGCGCTATCGTCGGCTATAACGTCGGCGCGGTGGAAAACTGTTATGCCGTATGTATGGACGCAATGCTTCCCATGTACGGGGAATGGATATCGGGCATAGGGTACTTTTCGGACTGCGGCGTATATTCGAGCGTAGATTCGCTCGTCGCCAACGCCCGGCTCTACAAATTTTCGGACAGGATATGGACAAAGACCGATTACGATATGCCGGCGCTGTACAACTTTCCCGAAGTGACTTTCGAATCGCCGGTTACGTATTTTGCGCAGGGTTCGGCGTACGTCGTTTCCCCGTCCAACATTCGCGGAATACCCATCGAGTGGACGGTAGACGACGGTGCGGACGTGCTCGAAGTTACGGAAAATGCCGATCACAGTCTTACGGTAGCAGCAAAACGCCGCGGCGAAGCAAAACTTACCGCCGCCATATACAACGGCTCTTATGCAAGCACGACCGTAATAGTTACGGGCACGGTAATTTCACCCGAGCGCGAATATATATCGATCGATTACAATAATCCCGCGCTTGCGTCTACGGCTAAGATAAACCTCGTAAACGACAGGGGCGAGGCGGTTGGCAGCGGCGTTTCGTACATATCGTCGGACACTTCTGTCGCTACGGTAGACGAGTACGGAAACGTGACGGCGGTTGGCGGCGGCAGAAGCGAAATAACGGTGAGCTACGGCGGTGACGTGTACGAAAGCCTCGTAAAGATAGACGTTACGGGATGGGTGCAAATAAGCAGCGCCGAGCAGTTGCAGGCTATCGAGAACGGTATAGATCTCAATTACTGCCTCGTTGACGATATAGATTTCGGCGGAGAAGTGTTCCGCACCATAACGCCCTGGACGAATTCGGACAACGACGCCGTCTACTTTAACGGCATATTCGACGGCAACGGTCACACCGTTTCGAACGTGGTGGTGCGCGGCAACGACCGCGGCATATTCGGCAGGACGGCTACATCGGCGATCATTCGCAACACCGTGTTTGACAATATTGTGTTCAAGCCTGCCGACGGCGCAAAAGAACAAAAGAACTTCGGCATCGTGAGTTTCAACACAGGCACTATACAGGATTGCATAGTCCGCGCGGTCGTCGAGGCAGGGTACTCCGTAGATTACATGACGGGCGGCGGGATCTGCGGGACTAACGAGTTCCGCGGCAGAATATACAACTGCATTTCGTATGTGGACGCATCCGCCGTCGGCTCGGGCGTTTACGTAGGTTCGATCATGGGTCTGTGTCAGGGCGTAGCCAAAGACTGTATAGGTATAGTCACGGCAAGCACGGCGGCTTCGATCGATTCGATATGTTTTATCAACAGTTCGAGCGTCAGCAACTGCAAACAGTATACGTCGGAAGCGGCGGCTGTTGCCGATTGCAAACCGTTCGGCTCGTTCGATCAGAGCGTATGGAACATAACCGACGACGCGTTGCCTACGCTTAAAATTTTAGGATAAAGGGGTATACGGGCGACGCGAGCCGTTCGAAAATAAAATCCGCTAAGGAGAGGGAAAATGAAAAAAAGACTAATGCTGATCATGCTTGCCGTGTTGACGGCGCTGTGTTTGGCGGCATGCGCGGGGTGTAACGAAGAAACGCCGTCCAAGCCGTCGGATACGACGTATACCGTCACCGTGCAGGATACCGAAAACGGAACTGTTTCCGTATCGGCAACTTCGGTCAAAAAGGGTGAGAGCGTTGTCATAACGGTTACGCCCGACGAACACTATGTTCTTGACGTGCTCGAAGTCAACGGTAATGCCGTTGCGGTCACAGGCAATACGTACACCGTTGCTTCGGTCGACGCGAACATAACCGTATCGGCTACTTTCAAAAAGCAGACGGTCACCGTAACTTTCGACCGCGGAAATCCCGCTACGGCTACGGTTACGGTCGGCGAAGCGTACGGCGAACTTCCGTCCGTGACAGGCGCGCCCGGCAACCGCTTTATCGGCTGGTTCACCGAGGAGAACGGCGGCGGGCTGCAGATACTTCCGACAACCGTAGTCACGAAAACCGAAGATCACACGCTTTATCCGTATTTTACGGATAAGCTCGTCGTCACGTTCGATTACGGTGCGGGCGTCGGCACTGAGCCCAGGCGCGAAGTCGCGGCAAACGACGTATTGGGCGAGCTGCCCGAGACGGAAGCGCCGCTCGGCGGAATTCTTTACGGCTGGTTCGTCGGCGAGGAAAGGATCGACGCCGAATACGTTATCACTGAGGACGTTACGGTGCGCGCGAGCTACATAACCGCCGAGATCGCTTTGGCGGACGGCAGCGGCACTACCGCTGTCGGCGGCACGGTAAACAATAACGTCGCGCCCGAAATAATCGTTTCGGTCAAGCTCGACGGCAAGGAAACGGACGTGGAACTCGACATCGAAACGACTGACGGCAGTATTGCCGAAATCGTAGACGGCGCGGTCGTCGCGCTCGGCGACGGCGAAGTTTACGTAAAGGCTGCGTTAGACGGCGTCGAAGTGACGAGATCGGAGTTTGTTATAACCTGTCGCAGCTATGCCGAATACAGAGCCGTAACGAACAAAACCGAGTTTCTCGCAATAAAGGACGATAAGGCGGGCAAGTATTATATTGCCGCCGACATAGATCTCGAAGGCGCGGCGCTTTGGGACGTAGCTAATAACTATGCGCCTATATTCGGCGTATTTACGGGCGTTATCGACGGATTGGGGCATACCGTATCCAACGCCACGGCGCATCCGAGCGGATGGAATGCCGGCGCGTTTTCCGAAATGAACGGCGTTGTGTGCGATATAGCTTTTACCGATATGCGCACCGAAACGGGCAACTGCGCCAACAACGGATTTTTCGGAAACGTAAAAGGCACGGTCGAAAACGTCTATTTGGATATAGAGTTCCGCTATACGGGCAGAGCCGACGGCACGGCATCGTGGGCGGCGCTCGCGTATATGGTGAACAACGACGCGGTGATACGTGATTGCGTAGTCAACCTCAGATCTTCGGTGTCTACCGAAAACGTAGCGGCGATAGCATGCAATGCCGGCGGGTGGACGGGCGTCGTCGAAAACGTGTTCGTCATTAAAAACGGACTTACGCTGACGTCCGAATTCGACGGAATGTACTGCGGCGAAGCGGCTGCCGGCGTTGCGGAAGCTCAGCTCAAAAACAGCGGCAAGTTCGATTATCTCATAGAACTTTGGAATTCAGCCGACGTAGATGCGACCAAGCTCGGCGGTGCGTGGACTGATGTCGACGGCGCGCTGTACTTCCACGGCAGAAAGGCGATGGACGCAACGCCCGAGTACGTTATAGTACCGTCCGGCGACGTCGAACTCACTTTCGAAGACCTCGAGGCAGAGGGCAAAGATCAGATAATATACTCCGTTTTGTTCATTCACGACGGTGCGGACATGAACGGCGAGATCCCCGAAAACGTTTCGACCGAATCGAGCAATGCCGCTGTAGCCGAGCTCATCTTCGATCGGGACGAGAGCGTGTTCGTGCTCGTAAACAAATCCGCGGGCACGGCGGTAATAACGGTTAAGGTGGGCGATTATACGGGAACATTCACGGTTACGCTCACGCAGATAATCCATATTGATACGGCGCAGGAGTTTATCGAGAAGATCTCCGCCAATCCCAACGGACATTTCGTTATCGACGCCGACATAGATTTCGCGTCGTATCAGGACGGATGGGTCAAAAAGCCGGGCACGGACGGCGAGAGCATTGCTTCCGAATTCGGCGGCTTCATCGACGGACAGAATCACGTGCTTAAAAACATGAAACTTACGGACGGCAATAAGGGCGGACTGTTTGCGAGATTCAGCGGCACGATAAAGAATGTTGCGTTCGTCAACGTTACCGGTCAGAGCGCGAACAACGTCGGCGGACTGTTCTACGAGATGTACGGCAGCGGGCTTTTGCAAAACGTTTATCTCGACTACGTAATGCAGGGCAGCGGCAGCGCGGTAAATAAGGCGGGCCCGATCGCAGGCAAGGTCGCCGTGGCGAATATAGACGGCGTTGTGATAAATCTCAGATTCGCGGACGGCGTGGACACGAGCTCGATCGAAAACGTCGGCGCGATAGCGGGGCACGCAAACGCTTGGCTCGCGAAAGTGGATAACGTAAAAGTCATTCTTAACGGAATTGCACTCGGCAAGCTCAAACTCGCGGCTGCGGAAGCCGCCGACGGCGTTTCCGCGGCTTGGACAAATTGCGAGCAGTACGCAGACTTTGCCGGCTTCCTCGGCGGAAGCATCGGTTATTTCACCGAAGAAAAAGGTTGGTTATTCGACAGAACGGGTATAACGTTCGGCAATGCCTATGTGCTCGCAATACCCGAATATACGGTGGAAGCGCAAACCGCCGCCGTCTCGCGCGAGTTTACGGAAGGCATGGAGCCGTTTGAGATCGCGGTTGACGTTTACAACTATATCGACAGGCTCGAAGCATATCCCGACAGGCTCGAGGTAAGATCGTCCGAAGAGAACGTTGCGACCGTCGCTGTCGTTGACGGCAAAATAACGGTGACAGCGCTCGGCGTCGGTACGACTGTCGTAACCGTGTCCGTCGGCGACGCTTATGTCGAAATATCGGTCATGCTCGCATTGCCTGCGGAAGCCGATCTTACTTACGACGGAGAAACGACGCTTGCGCTCGACTACGAAACGGTCGGGAAAACGGTGGAAACGTCCATAGCCGCGGTAAAGGACGGCGAAGCGGCGGATATACCTGCCGACGTGACGCTCGGTTCCGACAAACAGTCGGTAGCGGAATTTGTGTATAACGCCGAAACGGGCAAGATCGACATCGTGCTCAACGGTGTCGGCAACGCAACATTGACGGCGCAGATAGGCGCAGGCACCGTCATAACCTTTAACGTAACCGTGGCAAAGATATACCATATATCAACTGCCGACGAGTTCAGGGCTAAGCTCGAAGCCGACCTTGCGGGTTCGTTCGTGCTTGACAACGACATAGACCTCGGCGGCGGCTTCGGCGGCAAGACCGACGGCACGGCGTTCGGAAACTTCTCGGGCGTTCTTGACGGAAAAGGTTACAAGGTGAGCAATTTCTGGCTGCCCGGCGGCTGGACTTCCGGCGGTATGTTCTACGAACTCAGCGGCACCGTCAAAAACATCGCGTTCATAAATGCGAGAGGGTCGGGCAACGCCAACTGCTCGGGACTGTTCTATTCGATAAACGGCGGCACGGTCAGCAACGTGTATCTCGACTTCGAAATACAGGGCGCGGCTATCGACGCTACGAACGGCAGCGGACCGCTCGCCTACATGATGGACGGTTCGGACGTCGATAATGTCGTCATCAACCTGCGCGTCGCTTCGACATTGACCGATATAGCAACGCTCAAATGCGGCGCGATCGTCGGCAGACTTTGCTCTTGGGCGACGGTTGCCGACAATGTTAAGGTCATACTGAACGGAATGACGGTAAACGACGTCAATCTCGCTTACAATGACGTTACGGGCACCGAATTGACAGATTGGTGGAAGGGCAAGGGCTGTGCCGTATACGGCAGCTACGCCAAGTTTGCCGAAAGCGATTTCGCCGCGTTCGACGGCGATGTCTGGACGGTGGACGATACGGGCATCACGTTCGGCAGTAGCAAAGTTCTGTCCGTTTGACAAAGATTCATAGTTCTCCTCTATGTTAAAGCGCGGCTGTCCGCCCGTTCGTGCAGAGCGGGCGGCGTCCGACGCAAGAACTTCCTACATACATCAAGACTTTACTTAATACAAGGAATAAATTTATGTTGCTTAAAGAAAGACGGTTGCCGTCATATCCTCTGTTTGTAAAAGACCCGTTCTTTTCGTTCTGGCTGCCCGCCGACGATCCGACTTCCGCCGACGTTGCGTTTTGGCACGGCGAAAAAAAGCCGATTGCGGGCATCGTCAAAGTGGACGGCGTACCGTATAGGTTTTTGGGAAAAGGCGAAGAAAAGCCGCTGAAGCTCGAAAGCACGGAGATCACATCATTCGCCACTACGTTTAGCTTTTCGGGCGACGGATTCGCTTTTCGGGTCACGGCGCTTTCTCCGCTTCCTCCCGACGATCTCGATGTTCTGTCGCTGCCCGTTACGTATCTCGATTATTCGTTCGAGAGCGGGGCGGCGCACGATGTGGAAGTGGAGCTGTATATGGAAGAACGTGCCGCTTACGACACGTGTTTTAACGAGGACAGAAAGGCGCGCACGCGCATAAACAGGTTTGTGCTCAATACCTGCGAGTGCGCGGGCATAGGGCTTATAAAGCAAGCGCCGCTTTCGAACAGTTTCGACGAGGTAGGCGCGGATTGGGGATATTACTATCTCTGCGGCGAGCGCGCGGGAGCGATGTACGGCGAACGCGATTACATTTTCGCAAAAAACTTTCATGCGAACGTCAAGTCCGCAGACGGGTTTTTCGCAGTTGCGTTCGACGACATAGTGTCCGTATTCTATTACGGCGAATATCTTAAAAACTATTGGCAGCGCGACGGCAGAACGGTTTTCGACGCCGTAAATTACGCATACTCTCACAAGACGGAGATCTATGAAAAATGCAAAAAGTTCGATGACAAACTCGTGCGCATGTGCACGGGATTTTCGGACGATTATCTGTTCGTGCTGTATGCGAGTTTGAGACAGTCGCTCGCGGCGCACAAGCTCGTAGCCGACGGGAAAGGCAGGATACTGTTCCTTTCCAAGGAGTGCAATTCGGACGGGTGCGTCGCTACGGTGGATATAACTTATCCGTCCATGCCGCTGTACCTGCTGTTCAATCCCGCGCTCGTTCGCGGCATGGCAGAGCCCATTCTCGATTTTGCGCGTATGCCGGTGTGGAAGTACGATTTCGCACCGCACGACGCGGGTATCTATCCGTATTGCTTCGGTCAGTATTATGCTATACAGGACATAAATAAAGAAAAGAGCGTGGACTTAGCCGTGCACGATTGGAAGGAATCGGAAGTGCTGCCGTTTTACTATCAGCTTCCTCAAAGCTGCGAGCTTTACGACATGGCAAGGCAAATGCCCGTAGAGGAAAGCGGAAACATGCTCGCTATTTCGTTGCTGTACTATATGGTCAGCGGCGACAAGGCATTTATAAAAGACAACTACGATCTTTTGAGCAAGTGGGTGAAGTATCTTGTGGATTTCGGACTCGTGCCCGCCAATCAGCTGTGCACCGACGATTTTGCGGGGCATCTCGACAAGAACGCCAATCTTGCCGTAAAAGCTATCGTCGGAATTTACTGCTTTGCGCGAATCTCGGCTGCGCTCGGCAAAAAGAAGGAGAGCGCCGAGTACGAAAAGACAGCCGCCGAGTATGCTCGGAAATGGTGCGAGCTTTACAACGACGGCGACCACACCGTTCTGACGTACGGAAACGAAAGCACGTACAGTTTGAAATACAATATGGCGATAGACTCGCTTTTGGGCGGCAAGCTGTTTTCGGACGCGCTTGTAAAGCGCGAGCTCGAATACTATAAGAAAGTAGCGGGCAAGTACGGCGTTGCGCTCGATTCGCGCGACACTTGCACAAAATCGGATTGGCTTATGTGGGTCGCGGCAATGGGCGACGAATCGACCTGCGACGAATATTCGCGGTATCTTGCCGACTTTATGACGGATACGCCCGACCGCGTGCCGTTCTCCGATCTTTACTATACTACCGAACCCAAGTACAGAACGTTCCGCAACCGCACAGTGCAGGGCGGAAACTTCTTCCCGATGCTGAAAAGATTTTGGAGCGAAATATGCAAGGTAAAATAAACGTCGTTCCCGCGCCGCGCAGCGTGCGGTACACGGGCGGAAGCGTGACGTTTTCGGGTTTCCGAATAGTGGACAGAACGGAGTTTGCGGACGTCAGTATCCAAAGACTGTCGGGGGCGGAGCGCGACGGCGGGCTTGAAATTCACGTAAAGCGCGCCGATCTCGGCGCAGAGGGCTACAGGCTTTCCGTCGAGCGGAACGGGGTTTTCGTCGAGTGTGCAAACAAGCGCGCGCTTCACTATGCCGTGCTCACGTTGTGCCAAATCGCGCGCGACTGCGGCGGCGAACTGCCCGAGCTTATTATCGAGGACGCGCCCGACTTCGAAACGCGCGGATTCATGCTCGATATAAGCAGGAACAAAGTGCCCAAGCTCGCTACGCTCGAAAAGCTGGTCGATATCCTGTCCGATCTCAAAGTCAATATGTTTCAGCTCTACGCGGAGGGGCGCAGCTTTTACTATGAGAGTAAGAGCGGATTTTACGCCGATCCCGACGATTTCCTGACGCCGGACGACGTAACTGCGCTTAAACAATATTGCGAAGAAAGGTTTATCGAGCTTGTTCCGTGCGCGAACTCGCTCGGGCACATGGCGTATTGGCTCAATCAGCCGCAGTATGCCGATCTCGCTTTCGACAAGAACGGTTTCGAATGGTGGGAAGACGGTTTGCACGCGCCCGCAGGAACGCTCGATCCCAAGAACCCCGAAGCCAAGCGGTTTTTGTTTTCGCTTTTCGACGAGTTGCTCGCGCCGTACGGCAGTGCGGTAAAATCGTTCAACATAGGCGGCGACGAGCCGTTTGATATGCTGTTCGGCAAGAATAAGCTCGACGACGGCGGCGAGACGTATTTCGATCATATTCGCGCGGTGTGCGACAATGTGCGCGCTCGCGGAATAACGCCTATGCTGTGGGGCGATATAGCGCACAAGTATCCCGAAAAGCTCGAAAGTTTGGGCGACGCGGTGTTTTTGGAATGGCGGTACGAAGCGGGCGAGTTTGACGACGAAGCGTGCGCCGTCTATGCGGACAGGGGACTGAAGTTTTTCGTCTGCCCGTCGTCGAGCCTGTGCAGTTTTACAGGCAAGACGGACAATATGCTCGCGAATATAGCCGAAGCGGCGCATTACGGCAAAAAACACGGCGCGGCGGGCTTGATGAACACCGAATGGGGCGACGGCGGAACTTCGCAAAGCCTTGTTTCGTCCGTGTACTGTATGAGCGTCGGGGCGTGCCGCGCTTGGAACGCCGACGAGTTCGACATAAGCGCATTGGAGCGTTGGCTCGACGAAAACGTTTACGGCTGTCGGTTGGCGGCTGTAACAGCCGATCTCGGACGGTACGTCAACTGTCAGACGCAGCCGCTTAAAGGATTGCCGTACCTGTTTTCGGCGCTGTACATCCGTCAGACGGACGGCATAAATTACGACAGAAACAATTTCTCCGATCCCATGGCGTTCTTTTGGCGCGACGAACTGTTGACCAAAGCCGAATGTGACGCTACCGAGATGTTCCTTCGCGGCGTTCGCCAACGGTTCGACGCGATCGACAAACCGAACAATACGTATGTCCGCGAAGCGGAGTATTGTCTCGATGTCACTCGGCTCGCTGTAATGCATACGCGGCTGTGCCTCGGGATAAAGAACATAAATTATACGCGTGCGGACGTGAAGAAAGCATACGACCTTGCGCGCAAGTGCGTAGCCGTGCGCAAAAAGCTGTGGCGCGAACGCAATAAAAAAAGCGACATGGCGCTGTCTATGTACCGTTACGAAACGCTTGTAAAAAAGTACGCGGTAATGCTTAGAAATATTAAATAGGCGGGATTGTCGTAAGCACTGTCATTTCGAGCGTAAGCGAAGAATCTCATGCGTAACGATATTTGCGCTTCGCGACGAATAAGGTCGAGATCCTTCACTTCACTCGCTGCGCTCACTCGTTCAGAATGACAGAGATGTAAATTGTGTCATTCTGAGCGCAGCGAAGAATCTCTTGCGCAACGGTATAAACAAAAAAAAGACCGTAAACGATTGCGGTCTTTTTCTGTTCGGTATTGTTCGGATAATTTAAGCGAACGCCCAATATCCGAGATACACCATGATGAGCGCGACGACCGCGAGAAATACGGTCATTACTATGCCGCCCCAAATCGACTGACGGTAGATAAGCATAGCCGTACCTATCGCGAGCGCCGTGCCGATCGCGGACATAATGTACGCAGCCATCGGCATGTTGTAATAGATAAAGTAGGGCGTGGCGGCGGTAACCGCGAAAAGCGCGATCCACATCGCCCACATCCAGCCGCGAACCATTCTGCCGCCGTCGGTGTACACGTTTTCGCGAAGCGCGAGAAACAGTCCGAGCCCGAGGTGCGCAAAAAGTACGGGCGGCGTCGCTATTACGAGCCAGCGCGGTATGATAAAGGGCAGTCTCGAAGTGTTTGCCACTCCTTGGAATATACCCGAGCAGTACGCTACGGTCAGCCCGATACCGAGTGTAGAGAGCATACACACCAAAAACAGTGCCATGCCTTGAAGCCTTCTTTCGCTCTTAACAATAACTGAATTTTCCATAGTGCCGTTAGTATGCGCAGTAGTTGCGGTTTTATTCGAAACCGTCGAATCAGACTTGACGTAACGGCGAATAGGCGTGCGGTTGACGTTATCCGCGACTGCGGCGGCTGCCGACGTTTTTTTTGCGCATTTGCAGAGCTTGTTATGTTGACGGGCGGCGGTATATACGGCTATACGGCTCGGATATTCGGTATTCGGTTGACACCGACGTTTTGCGGTGGTATAATTGAAAAAAATCGGAGATAGTTATGGCAAAGATATTTTACGCCGAGGATTGCAACCTCGATTTTCTTAAAAAGAAGACAGTGGCTATAATAGGCTACGGCTCGCAAGGTCACGCGCACGCGCTCAACCTCAAGGACAGCGGAATAAAAGTAGTGGTCGGACTTTACGACGGATCCAAATCGTGGAAGCGCGCAGAGGCGGCGGGGCTTGCCGTAACGACGGCGGACGAAGCGGCGAAAAAGGCGGACGTGATCATGATGCTTACGCCCGACGAGAAGCAGGCGAAAATTTACCGCGAAGCGATATTGCCGTCGCTCAAAGCGGGCAAAGCGCTCGCGTTTGCGCACGGATTCAACATTCATTTCAAACAGATAGTTCCGCCCGACGACGTGGATGTGTTTATGGTCGCGCCCAAAGCGCCCGGGCATACGGTCAGGAGCGAGTACGTCGAGGGCAAGGGCACGCCCTGCCTTTTTGCGGTATATCAAGACGTTTCGGGCAGATGCCGCGACATTGCGCTCGCATATGCGGCGGGGCTCGGCGGCGCGCGCGCGGGCGTGCTCGAAACGACATTCAAAGCGGAGACAGAGACCGATCTTTTCGGCGAACAGTGCGTGCTTTGCGGCGGCGTTACGGCGCTTATGAAGGCGGGATTCGAAACGCTCGTCGAAGCGGGCTACGATCCGCAGAACGCATACTTCGAATGTATTCACGAGCTTAAACTCATCGTCGATCTTATATATAAAGGCGGATTCGGGTTTATGCGCTACTCGGTGTCGGATACCGCCGAGTACGGCGACTATACCGTCGGCGAACGCATTATAGACGACGGGGTAAAGGACAGAATGAAACAGGTGCTCAAAGAGATCCAAACGGGCGATTTCGCGTCGCGCTGGATCGCGGAGAACAACAACGGCAGAGCGTATTTCAACGCGCGGCGCAGGCTCGAATCCGAACACCCGCTCGAAAAGGTGGGCGCGGAGCTGCGCAAGATGTACGCTTGGAACGACGACGACAAGTACAAGGACTGATCGTATCATGATGTTTTTGAGTGCTGTCGAATCGTTTGTTATTTGGATAGTCGTGCCGATCATAGTCGTGCAATACGCATTTGCGGTGTTCTGTCTTTTGAAACTCGCGTATTTCGATGTTTCGAAAAAGGAATATGTCGGTTGGAATCTTTTGATACTGATCGTATTCTTTATAGGCGGGATAGCTTTCCTTATATATTACTTCAAGCATCCCGATAAACGCGTCAAGCCGATATCCCCGCAGACCGAAAACAAAGCGGACGTGCAATCGGATAAGCCCGACGACGGAGCGGACGAAAACACCGAGGAAGCACCGATCCCCGACGGTATGAGTTCGGACGGCGAAGAGCCGAAGCAAGAATAACCTAAATAAAATCCGTTCGAAAGTCGAACGGATTTTTCGTGCCCGATAATGCGCGTAAAACGGTATATATGTATCTCGGTTGAGCGAACGGAGCGCCGCTACTTGCCGAATATTCGGGTGAGGAAGGCTTCGGCTTCTTTGAAGTACTGTCCGATCGCGTTCGCAATATGCGCGTCGGACGAAACTACGGGGCGGACGCCGCCCGCCGCCTTATATGCGCTCAAAAAGTCCGCACGCGGCAAACGCAGCTCGCCGCCGCCGTTCGTGTTCTCTTCGAATCTGACGCCGCGAGACAGAGCTTTGCCGATGATTTCGTTCATAAGCGGTTCGAAAGTTTCGAAGTCCATTATGCGCTCGTCGCCGTCGTACGGCGCGTACCGCTCTATGAATCCGAAGTGCCCGATAGTGCTGAACTCGTACGGCGCGTCGAGCGACGCGGAAACCGCTTCTATATATTCGGAATAAGCGCGTTCTTTGCCGAGTTCGTAATGGCTGTGTTTGCCGTCGTTTATCCAATAATGCACGCTGTTGACAATGTACTCGAACGGCAGCGCTTCGACGAGCGCTTTTGTTTCGCGCGCGGTGTGTTTTTCGAACCCGACTTCCAACCCGACGAATACGGTAAGATCGGGATTATCGTCGCGCACTTTGTTCCACACTCGAAAATATTCGGCGAAGTCGATAGGCTTGCAGCCCTGCCAATGTCCGATATCTACGTGATCGGTTATTATAAAGCCGCGCAGTCCGCGCCGACGAACCGCCGCGACTATTTCGTCGGGGGTCTGGCTCGAATCGGGCGAGAACACACTGTGTACGTGGCAATCCATGCCGCGAAGATCGGTATCGTTGGGAATGAGTTTCATAACGTAAGTATTATAGCGCAGCGTTCGATTTTTGTCAATAGCCGCATGATCGGATATGCTTGTTCGTTTCGGTAAGTTCGACAATAAACGGATAACGGATGAAACAGTAACTCTGAACAGCTTGCCGAAATGTCGAAACATGAACCATGTTCATAAAAATGTGCGCGAATCTTCGCGGCGACGGGCGGAAGGCGGGGCAAGATTTGCGTTTCTTTGGTTGCCTTTTTTTTAAGACTGTGCTATACTTAGTGCGTATGGTCGATTTCGAGAGCGTTCTCATAAAGCATAAGTTTAAGTACAAAAAATCGCTCGGTCAGAATTTTATATTCGACGAGAGCATTTTGGACGAGATCGCGGAGTGCGGCGGCGCCGACGGTTCTACCGTTGTGGAGATCGGCACCGGCGCGGGCTCGCTGACTCGGGCTATAGCGGCGCGTGCGAAACGCGTTTGTTCGTTCGAGATAGACGAGACGCTTTTTCCCGTGCTCGAGGACACTCTTGCGGGTTTCGACAATATTCAGCTTTTCAGCAACGACGTAACGGCGATAGGCATCGAGACGGTGGATATGCTTATCGGCGAACCTTACAAGGTTATAGCCAACCTGCCGTATTACATAACGACGCCGCTCATATTTTTGTTTTTGCGGTCGGAGCTTTGCGGTTCGATCACCTGTCTTGTGCAAAAAGAAGTCGCGGAACGCATATGTGCGGAGAGCGGCGGGGATTTCGGCGCGCTGTCTGCGGCGGTGCAGGCGGTTGCCGAGCCTAAGATAATCCGCAAGGTCAAGTCGTGGGATTTTTATCCGCAGCCCGATGTGGACAGCGCGGTCATACGGCTCGACCGCAAACCGGGCGCAATGCTTTCGGACGGGCTCGACGCGTTTTTCAAACTGTGTTTTTCCGCCAAGCGCAAAACGCTCGTGAACAATCTTACGACAGCGGGCATAGATAAATCGGAAGTGACGGCGGCGCTTCAAAAACTCGGGTTCAAGCCTGCCGCGCGTGCGGAAGAACTCGGCGCGGCGGGACTTAAAGCGCTTGCCGAAGCGCTCGGTCGGGCGTAGCGGCTCGGCACTGCAGATCTGTCAATATTACGGGCGCAAGCCCAAAGGAGTATATTATGCAAACTTACGGAATCGAAAAGCACGGGATACTCAATCCCAAAAAGGTCGAACGCAACCTCAGCCCTGCGGTGCTCACCGAGGAAGCGCTCGGAACCGAGCCTGCGCGGCTCATGAATACCGGCGCGCTTCTCGTCGAAACGGGCGCGTACACCGGTCGTTCGCCCAAAGACAGATTTATCGTTGACGAGCCGCAAGTGACAAACGTGATCGGCTGGGGCAGCGAGAACAAGAAGTTCCCCGTCGATAAGTTCGAGCTTATTTACAAGAAGGTAGGCGAATACCTGTCCGGAAAGAACGTCTATATTTTCGACGGATTCGCAGGCGCCGATCCCAAGTACCGCGTCGGCGTGCGCGTCATAAACGAGCTCGCTTCCGAGAATCTTTTTATGAACAACATGCTCATTCGTCCTGACGAAACTGAGCTTAAAAAATTCAAAGAGGACTACACGCTCATCGCCGTGCCCGGGCTCAAGCTCGACGCGGCGGAATGCGGAACGCACAGCGAAGCGGCGATATTGCTTTGCCTTACCAAGAAAATAATCCTCGTTGTCGGTTCGCAGTATGCGGGCGAGATGAAGAAGTCTGTTTTCTCGCTTATGAACTATCTGCTTCCGCAAAAAGGCGTGCTCGGCATGCACTGCTCGGCTAACATGGCGCTCGACGGCAGCGGCGATACCGCGCTGTTCTTCGGGCTTTCGGGCACAGGCAAGACGACGCTTTCCGCAGACCCCAAGCGCGGACTCATCGGCGACGACGAGCACGGCTGGTCGGACGACGGCATATTCAACATCGAAGGCGGCTGCTATGCGAAATGCATCGATCTTTCCAAAGAGCACGAACCCGAGATCTACGGCGCGATCAAGTTCGGCGCGCTCGTAGAGAACGTGGTCGTCGATCCCGAAAAGCGCACGCCCGACTACGCGGACCGCAGTCTTACCGAAAACACCCGCGTATCGTACCCCATTAACTTTATACCCAATAAGGTCGAGCCGTCCGTCGGCAAACATCCCAAAACGGTCATATTCCTTACCGCCGACGCGTTCGGTGTTCTTCCGCCCGTTTCCAAGCTCACCAAAGAGCAGGCGATGTTCTACTTCGTGTCCGGCTATACTTCCAAGGTCGCCGGCACGGAACGCGGCATAACCGATCCCGTCAGCACTTTCTCGACGTGCTTCGGCGCGCCGTTCATGCCGCTGCCGTCGTCGGTGTACGCCAAACTTCTCGGCGAAAAAATCGAAAAACACGGTTCCGACGTTTATCTTATAAATACCGGCTGGACGGGCGGCGCATACGGCGTAGGCAAGCGCATGAGCCTGCCCGCGACGCGCGCTATAGTGACCGCCGCGCTCGACGGTTCGCTCGCAAAGGTCGAGTATGAGACCGAGCCCTTCTTCGGTCTCGCCATTCCCAAGACCTGTCCGAACGTCGAGAGCAATATACTCAATCCCAAAAACGTTTGGAAGGACAAAAAAGAGTACGACAGGCTCGCCAAAAAGCTCGCGTCCGACTTTGCCGAGAATATCAAAAAGTACGACCTCGACGCAAACATCGTCGCTGCGGGACCCAAGGCGTAACGCCTACGCAGTTTGGTAGCATACCGTAAAACAAATTCCCGTTTCGAAATTTCGCAGCGGGAATTTTTTTATTAAGAACGCTTGGGATTGTCGCGTTGCTCGCTCGTTCAGAATGACAGATGTGTAAACTGTGTCATTCTGAGCGTAAGCGAAGAATCTCTTGCGTAACGATATCAGTGCTTCGCGATAATACGGATGAGATTCTTCACGTCGGGCTTCGCCCTCGTTCAGAATGACAGAGAAATTGTTTTTGCGGTTTTCCTTATATCGTGTCATTCCGAGCGAAGCGGGCAATCTCGCAGACAAAGTGACGTCGGTTTGATTAAATATTCGGTCTGAAATTCGTTTTGCGAAATTGCGCGAAATTTATTGTATTTTCGCAGGCGGTGTGATATAATTACGTTAATACATATACTAATTGAGGAAGGTGGATTGTGGAACGTAAAGCCGGAGTGCTCATGCATATATCGTCGTTACCGAATAATCGCGGGATCGGCTCGCTCGGAAAGGCGGCGTACGAGTTCGTAGACTTCATGACTGAAGCCGGGCTGTCACTGTGGCAGGTGCTTCCGCTCTGTCCTACGTCTTACGGCGATTCGCCGTATCAGTCGCCGTCGGCGATCGCGGGCAATCCGTACTTTATAGATATAGACACGCTCGTTGCCGAAGGGCTTCTTCTCGAATCGGAAGCGCCCGTTTACGATATGGGTTATGTCGATTACGAAAAAGTTTACAACGAGCGGTATGATACGCTTCGCAAGGCGTTCCGCAGGTTCAAGCGTGCTCTGCCCGAAGATTACGAAACGTTCAAAGCCGAAAATGCGTTCTGGCTGGACGACTATGCGCTGTTTATGGCGATCAAAGAAAAGCACGGCATGCAGGCGTGGGAGACGTGGGAAGACGGTTTGAAGTACCGCACGGTCAGTCTGAAACGTTTCGCCGCCGCCGCGGAGTTCCACAAGTTTTTGCAGTACGAGTTTTTTAAGCAATGGGCGGCGCTTCGCGAGTATGCAAACGGCAAGGGTATAAAGATAGTAGGCGATATGCCCATATACGTCGCGTACGATTCCGTAGAGGTGTGGAGCAATCCAAAACAGTTTTTGCTCAACGACGATCTGTCGCGCAAGGTAGTTGCCGGAGTTCCGCCCGATTATTTTTCTGTGGACGGTCAGCTTTGGGGCAATCCCATTTACGATTGGGAGTACATGCGCAGAACAGATTACGATTGGTGGGTGATGCGCATGTCTATGGCGCTCAAACTGTACGACGTGGTGCGTATAGATCACTTCCGCGCGTTCGCCGATTATTACGTTATCCCTGCGGACCGCAGCGACGCCAAGGTCGGCGAGTGGAAGCCCGGTCCCGGCATGGCGCTGTTCAATAGGATTAACGAGGCGCTCGGCAACCCCGCGATAATCGCCGAGGATCTCGGCGAGCTTCACGAGTGTGTGCGCGAGCTCGTGCGCGAAACGGGCTACCCCGGAATGAAGATCATGCAGTTCTCTTTCGACGGCAATCCGTACAACGCGTTCTACTACACCAACTATCCCGAAAACTGTATCGCATACACGGGCACGCACGACAACGACACGACGCGCGGCTGGTTCGATAAGTTCGACGACAAGGACCTAGTAAAGCGCACGCTCGGCTATTACGGCAACGACGTCACGTCGGTTATCGTCGAGCGCCTGTATTCGTCGCGGGCGAACACCGTTATAATTCCCATGCAGGACTTTTTGGTGCTCGGCACGGAAGCGCGTATGAACATCCCGTCCACGCTCGGCGGCAACTGGTCGTGGCGCAGCGAGCCGGTCTGGAAAGAACAAGCGCCGCGGCTTCGCGCGCTCGCCGAAAAGTACGGCAGACTGTAAACGGAATAGACCGTTATAAAAACCGAACCGATATCTGATCGAGCGGTTCGGTTTTTTTTGTATGCGTGGATATGGCGCTATATTAAAGAAAAGGTTGGGATTCTTCACTTTGGGCTTTGCCCTCGTTCAGAATGACAAGAGAGAAGCGTAATTAGCTGCGTCATTCTGAGCGTCAGCGAAGAATCTCATGCGTAACGATATTAACGCTTCGCGCATAAAGGTTGAGATTCTTCACGTCGGGCTTCGCCCTCGTTCAGAATGACAGAATAATATTGCGTTAACGCTGTTTCGAGGAGCCTCTCGCCTCAAGGCGAGCTGACGCCAAGTCTCCGGCTTGTTCCGAGCGTCAGCGAAGAATCTCATAAGTAACGATATTTGCGCCGCGATCGGCGCATGACATAACATAAGCCCGTCGGGAGTAAGTGCCTCGGCGGGCTTTTTTCGCTGCGAAAAATTCGATTTTCGATTTTGCGAAAACGTATTCCCGACGCTTGACAAGACGGGGGGGGGGTGTGATATAATCAATTAACCATATTTTTTATTTTGTTAACCTTTGTGCAAAAATCAATCAATGGCGATTGGCTCGGGTGATTGGTTTTTTGTGCATTACTTTTTTCGGAGGCGAAAAATGACAGTCAGGCGCAGAATAACGACGATAGCGGCAGCGGTTGCGATAATTATCGCGACGGTGTGCTTCTGCGTTGCTTGCGACGGCGGCGTGTCTGGGGAATCGGACACGTATACGATCACGTTTGTCACCAACTGCGACACGGTGATCCCGCCCATTACGGGCAAGGCGGGCAGTGCCGTGACCGCTCCGGACGATCCGCAAAAACCCGATCACGTATTCGACGGGTGGTACGAAAAATCCGATTTTACCGGCGGACGGGCGACAATCCCGTCGGTCATGCCCAAAGCCGACGTTACATACTACGCTAAGTTCGTGCCGTACATCGATCCGGACGCGGGCAAGATCCGCATAATTTACGACATAAATCTCGGCTCCGTCGCGCACGGCGGCAACGTTACCGACACGCTCGGCGAAGCCGGCGAGGAAGTTACTGTAAAGAACGGCGACGACTACGGCGCGCGCGGCTATAAGTTCGTCGGCTGGACTACCCGTCCTACCGGCGTAGTTGCAGTAAGCGGCGAGAAGAACGACGGACAGTACAACGCCGGCGACAGGATAAAGCTCGGCGACGAAAACATAACGCTCTACGCGCAGTGGGCGCGCGGATATAACGATCTTCGCGGCGAGAATTCTGCTGTCGTTTACGTTTATTCTCCGCTTATAGGCAAGGGCTTGGGCAGTGCGATACTCGTCCGTGCCGGCAAGGACGATAAGCTCGGGTTTGCGGCGCATGCCGAAAATCCGCAGTTCGGCTATACTACGTTTACTTTCTATATGGAAGATTCCGAAGGCGGCGATATGATCGGACGGCTTGACGGCGGCGGGTATATCTGCTCTGACGAAGTAGTGGGAAATTATAAGTATTACGATTACGTATTTAACAGAGACGGCGCGTTTATTCTCGCGCTCGACGGATTCGGTTACGCGACGCTTACCGAAATAGTGGTAAGCACGACGGCGGTGCGCGCGTTCGGTTCGTACGAATACGACAGGGAATACGGCGATTATAAGTTTACATATCTCGATACGACGACGGGCATGCCCGAGCTCGACGACAACGGCGAGCCGCTCGTATCGTACTTTATGCTCGAGGACAAGGAAGCCGACGAGGCGGGAAACCGCGGCAGCTTTTTATGGCAGGGCGCCGAGAGCGCTTCGTATATGCTTTACGACAACGGCGAGCTTCTCAATTACCGGCTCGACCTCAACGGCTACGGCAGTGCCAAAATGCTTGCATACGATCCCGTAAGCGGTACGACCGAGACCGTAGCGCAGGGCGCATACCGCGGCACGGAGGAGTACGACGACTATACGGGCGAATGGCAGTTCGATCCGGTGGGCGGCGGTGCGGAATATGCGTGTCGGTTTATTCTCAATTACGTCGCAGTAGGAAACGGGCAGTATACTCGTGTGTTTATCGAATACAACGAAATGTATAACAAGACGTTTACTTCGGCAGACGGCGAAACGCTCTATCTCGACGGCTACGGCAGTGCGATATATACGATGTCGAGCGGCGCTGTGTTTATAGGAAACTGCAAAGTGGGCGACGAAGAAAAGCTCGTCACGTTCGTGCCGTACGCGGAAAGCGGCGAATATGCCGGCGAAATGTACTTCGATATAGATATGGATACGCTCGCATTTTCGGTCAACGCCGACGGGTTTATCACGGACGGGACCAAGCTCGTAAAATACACGGGCAAGTCGCCTATAGTGGTCATTCCCGACGGGATCACCGAAATCGCCGACGACGTATTCAATTATCAGAATACGGGCGTGTCGCTGCTGTCGGTCACCGTTCCTGCGAGCGTGACCGCTATCGGCAAGCGCGCGTTCGAGAACAACCGTTCGCTCAGCCGCGCGGTGTTCCTTTCGAGCACGCCTATCGCGGTGGATTTTGCGTCCGAATTCGATCCGTTCCGTTGGCCTGCGGGCAACTTCGTTATAGTCGTGCCCGAGGCAGACAAAGCCGCGTACGTGTCGGCTTGGGCGGACTGTAAGTATAAAATAAAGGGCAGCGTCGAAGTGACGATCATTCCCGAATTCGAAATAGAAGACGGCGTGCTCATCGGCTACAACGGCGTGCCCGAGGGCGACGAGCAGCTCGACGTGATAATTCCCAATGACGTTACGGAGATCGCCGTAGGCGTGTTCCGCGGCATTTCGTATGTGCGCAGCGTCGATCTCAACAACGTTACGGTTATCGGCGAGGGCGCGTTCGAGTCGTGCGCCAATCTTGCCGAAGTCAAGTTCACGCATGTGACGACGATCGGCGAGGGTGCGTTTGCAGGCTGCTATTTGCTCGCTTCGAGCGGCACCGCCGACGTGTTGGAACTCCCCGAGATAGAGAGCGTCGGTGACAGCGCTTTCTCAAGCTGTATGAGTTTGCGCAGGGTCATCCTCGGCGAAAACCTTAAAGCAATAGGCAGTTTTGCGTTTATCGAGTGCAACGTCGATATCAAAGCGCCGCCGCTGTTCGTAGAGCTTCGCGGCGCTACTCCGCCCGAAATGGGCGAGAAGCTCGCGGCAGGCAATATCGCGTTCAGGATAGAAGTGAGCGACATAAGCATCGCGCTTAAATGCTTTGCCGCGCCGTCGTGGAACGCATACAGCAGACATCTTTACATACCGTCGGGCGAAGAAAAGGGCGTGTATTACTACGGGCTTGAAACGCTCGAAATAGACGGCAGAGCGATGTTCTTCAATACCGACGTAATGCTTTACGCTATCGACGGCGGCGCAGTCAAGTTCTACGAGTACGACGCCGAAACGGCGACTTATGCCGTGTACGACGGAACATATGCGGACGGGAAAATATCCGTGGACCTCGACGGCAAAACTTATCTGTTCGTGCGCGGCAACGGCAAAGTTTCGTACGCGAGCGCCGACGGCAAGTATACGCTTGTATGCGATCCCGCCGAGCTTCAACCCGACAACTTCGCAGATACCGACTACACGGGCTACGCCGACGGCACGCTCAACGGAAAGGCGGTCAAGATCTACGTTTCGGGCTACAACATCAAGCGCATAAGCGGATTCGTAGACGAGGACGGCAAGACGTATGAATTCGATATTTCGTTCGACGGCAATACGCTCGTTTATACAAAAAAGGTCGTGGGCACTCTCAATCTGACCGCGGCCGACGGGAGCACGCTGACGATACGCGTTTCGGGCAATCTTATATTCGTTTCGGGCGAGCTTAAAATCAAGGTCGGAACGAACGCCGACGGCAGCGACATAATGATGCCGACGTTCGGCGACGGCGGTACGCTCGCGCAGCGTCCGTCCGAAAACGTGTATACGTTCGTGCGCGATTACCGCGGCACTAAGTACAACATCACCGTTACGGTAACGGGCGAATCGTTTGCCTATGCCTATACGGTGCAATAATAGCGGAGGTTTATAAAATGAAACAGGCGTTATCCAAACTCTTTGCGGTATTGTTTGCCGCAACCGCCGTAGGGCTCGTGACGGCGGCGTGCGACGATTCTGCCGAGCAGCCGCCGATCGTTACGATGTATACGGTCACGTACGATCTCGACGGCGGCAACGGCACGCTCCCGACGGAAACGGACAAAACGGCGGGCGCGACGTTTGCGCTCGCTTCGTCGGACGGACTTGCCAAAGACGGATTCACTTTCGATAAATGGAACGACGGTACGGCGGACTACGCCGCGGGCGCGCAGTATACCATGCCCGCCAAAGACGTTACTTTTACGGCAGTGTGGAAGTCGGACGATCAGCCGCCCGTAACGACGCTGTACAAAGTAACGTACGATCTCGACGGCGGCAAAGGTACGCTCCCGACGGAGACCGACAAAGCCGCGGGCGCGACTTTTGCGCTCGCATCGTCGGACGGACTTACCAAAGACGGATTCACTTTCAATAAATGGAACGACGGCACGGCGGACTACGCCGCGGGCGCGCAGTATACCATGCCCGCAAAAGCCGTCACTCTTACGGCAGTATGGAAGTCGGACGAAGTGCTTACTAAGATGCATACGGTCAAGTTCGATCCCAAAAACAGCACCGAGTCCGACGAAGAGGACGGGTCTTGGGAAGTGCAAGTAGAGGACGGAAAACCCGTTGCAAAGCCGCAGACCGATCCCGTACATCCCGACGGCAAACATTTCAGATATTGGATCGACGAGAACGGCGAGTATAATTTCTCTACGCCCGTCACGAGAGACATAGAACTTAACGCGCGGTATGCGTGGAAAGTGACGTACATAGCAGGCGACGGCGCGACGGGCTCGGTCGAACCGGAATGGCTCAATAATTGGGGTATGTTCGGAATAACGCTCAACGACGGCAGCGGACTTTCAAACGGCGATAAAGTTTTCGTCGGCTGGAACGACGGCAAAACTACGTATGCCGGCGGCGAGATGTACAGAGGCACGGGTAACGTCACGTTTACCGCCGTGTGGGAAGATCCGTCGGACGGCTTTACGGTATCGTATGAAACGCAGTTCCGCGGCGAGGGTACGCCTCCGCCGTCGGTCGAAATGCAAGAGGGTGAGATATTGACCTTGCCTGCCAATACGTTCACGGTCAAACCCGACTACGCGGGGTACGTGTTTGTCGGTTGGTACGTTAAGGGCGAAAGCAGTACCGTGCTTTATCAGCCCGGTGATACTTACGCCGTGCCCGCAAAGAACGTAACTTTCGTCGCTAAGTGGGACAGGGTAAATACGAACTATACGGTTACGTACAAGCCGGGCGATCACGCTACCGGCGCGCCCGTGACGCAGAGCAAGAGCGGCTCTATCGA
Organism: uncultured Christensenellaceae bacterium; assembly: GCA_910587455.1. Classification (GTDB taxonomy): domain Bacteria; phylum Bacillota; class Clostridia; order Christensenellales; family Pumilibacteraceae; genus Anaerocaecibacter. The sequence continues at coordinate 44,750 of CAJULK010000013.1, forward strand.
GATCGCGTACGGAGTGAGTTTTGATTCGTGGACGGTCGAAAATAATTACGTCATCAACGGCTGGAAAGTCGAGGGCGACGCGTCGGGCACCGTGTACGAACCGTATGCAGGATATGTTTTGACGGGCAACGTCACTTTCGTCGCGCAGTGGGTGCGAACGGTTATGGTTTACGACGCAGGCGGCGAAGAGTACGGCATGATACAGTTGTTCTTGGGCTCGACAGACGGTTATCTCTACGACGCCGATTATAATCCGTATGAGTTTACTTATGCGCTCGACGGCACGAAAATAACGGTAACTATCGACGGCGCCGATTTTGTCGGCACGTTCGACGGCACCGATCTCGCAATAAAGCTCACGTATAAGAACGTTAACTACTTCTTCGGCGTGGACGTCGAATATCCCGTCAAGTTCGTCGCGGGAACGGGCGCTGCGGGCACACCGCCCGCAGCGCAGATGCGCAAAGCGAGCGAAACTTTCGCGCTTCCGACTGCCGACGGACTTTCCAAAACGGGGTATGTATTCGACGGATGGAAAACGGGCACGAGCCCCGTCTATGCCGCGGGCGCCGATTATACCATGCCGAAAACGCCTAACAGATCGTGGGGCATAACGTTTACCGCGCAGTGGCGCGAGGAGGGCGAAGCGCCCGCGCCCGTAGCGCCCACCGTAACGTTCGACGCGAACGGCGGCAGCGGCAGCGCGCCTTCCGCGACCGTGACCGCGACGACCGACGGGTACTATAAAGTAACTTTGCCCGTATGTACGTTCACTCCGCCTACCGGCAAGAAGTTCTTGGCGTGGGAGTACGGCGGCGCGCAGTACGCTCAGGGCGACGACACGATAACGCTCGCCGCGGGTGCGAGCATAACCGTAAAAGCGCTTTGGACGAACGACGCGTCGCAGTCGGAAGACGAGATCGTCGGCACGGCGTATTTTGGTTCGCTCACGTTGGAAGAGTCGATAAACAGCAATTTCGGCGATTACGTCGAGTACGTCAAATTTACGGTGAGCGACGATATGAGTGCCGCAACATTCTATTATTACGAAAAGTCCGATTGGAACGTATACGCCGACGGCGCGACGCTCAAACACAAGACGATAAGTTTCGACGCTTACGAAAGCTCGAACAACACGTTCGATCCGAACGGCGTCGTCAAGTACGTGCGGCTCGGCAATAATTCCGGACACTTTATTTACTTCAACGCGGCAAAAACGCAGTTCAAGGTGTGCAATTCGAGCGGCAGCGATTATACGAGCAGCGAGATCCGCGGCAGCGCGCTGTTCTCGAAAGGCGACGCTTCGGCCGGGTATGTCGAGTTTACCGCGAAAGATTTAGCGGATCTGTCGGCTGCCGATAAAAGGTATGACTTTGAAAACTCTTTTGTCGTAGAAGGCTTTACTTTTGTCGGTATGATGTTTTCCAAGAATACACTTAACTCCGGAATAAAGATAATTTATCTTGACAAAACTACGGGCAATGAGAAAATCGGTTCGTTATTGCCGATCTTGAATCACGACGAGAATAACGGCTATTTGATTAAATTCAAATCTTCGTCCGGTTCGACTTATCAAGTCACGGTCGGAAAGAAAGCCGACGGGACATATTACATTACGGCGTTTGCTTATAAGAATGTCAGTCCCGATACGCTTCCGATCAAATTGGTCGAGCATGCAGCTTAGTAAATAGTCAGAGGATCCGCTTTGCGATACGGCAGAGCGGATTTTTTATTTATAAGGTTGAGATTCTTCACTGCGGGCTTCGCCCTCGTTCAGAATGACAGAGAGTGATGTCGGTTCGACGCTTCATA
>CAJULK010000014.1 GCA_910587455.1 uncultured Christensenellaceae bacterium
GCTTGAAAGTGCAACTCTTATAAAATTTTTGTTTTTTAATCCCTATGGGAAGTGCGCATTACAGTTGCTGTTTTTTTGTTTCCGCGCTCATGTGCCGACATCAAACGCGGTCGGATCGCATACTTTTTCGCTTTCGGCAAAATTTTACGAAAATTTTTCAAAACCTATTGACATGCGCTAACATCGGTGTTATACTTATGTTAGCGCTAACATTTTATGCGTGAATCAGTATGCACAGGTGGGTATGTGATGAGAAACAAAGGACTGTTGACGGCAAGTCTTGCTTGCGCGGTGACGCTTTTGGGCGTAGGGCTCGTCGGGTGCGAGGACGGTAAGGTTGTTTTGCCAGATCCCGAACCGACGAAATATACCGTTACGTACGTGCGCGGCGCGGACGATGCGACGGGCGAGATCCCGGCCGCGGCGAGCTATGCCGCGGGCGAGAGCGTTACTCTTTTGCCTGCGGATACGTTTTCGCGTACCGAGTATAATTTTACGTATTGGAACGACGGCGTAAAAGACTACGCGGCGTCGGCTACGTATGTTATGCCTGCGCACGACGTCGTATTGACGGCAAAATGGGAAGCGAAAGACCGTCCGCCCGTACCGTCCGAAAAAGACGAACCGACGCTTACCGAGCTTTCGTCCGAGTTTTACGACGCTTCTAAGTGGGAATACATGACCAACGGCGACGAGCTCGACGGCGGAGATGTTCCGTACGCGCTCGCCGACGGGTCGATAAAATTTCACCGAGCCAATCAGGCGTTCGAACTCGGCGATCTTTCGAACGGCACGGCGTCGTTCATGCTGAAAGCGACAAACGATTTTTCCTTGTGGTTTAATTCGAGTTCCAAGGACAATGCGGATAATTACAGTTACAGGCTTGCGCACGCATACGGCGGGCTGCGGCTCGTTCTGTCTTCCGCGCCGGAGCAGGCTGCGGCTGTCATAGACGGATCGGAATACAAAAAGGGCGAGTGGAACAGATTCGATATAGCGTTTTCCACAGAGGGGAATACCACTTCGGTCAAGGTGTACATAAACGGCAAGCGCGCCGCGCTTTCCGCCGGCGACAACGTGGCGCCTGCCATAAGCGTTGCCGAAAACGTTCTTGTTCACACCCGTCCCGCAATGTTCGAAACGGGCGGATATGCCGTAGTCAAGGTATGGGAAGCGCATAACTACGTACAGATAAAGCCTGTCGCGAAAGCGGAAGAAGCCGATCTTCCCGTTGTTGCGTGCATCGGCGCGTCCATAACCGAGGGGGCCGGCGCGGGCAACTTCTATACAGAAAGCTATCCGGCGCAGCTTCAGAATTCGCTCGACGGCACGTATAACGTAATTAACTTCGGCAACAGCGGCAAAACGGTGCGTCCCGATCTTCCCGAAGCGTGGCTCAATCAGAATCAGTGGACGGGCGTTCAGGCGATAGTGCCGGACATGGCGATAATCAATATGGGCACCAACGACTCCAAAACGAGCAACGATCCCGTATGCACGCACGATTCGTTCAAAGCCGATTACGAAAATCTTATTGACAAACTGTTGGAAGTCAATCCCGATATGAAGATCTACGTGTGCACGGTGCCGTATGCGTACACAGGAATATGGGATATAAACAACGACAACATACGCAATATCATAGCGCCCGTTCAGCGCGAGATCGCGAAAGAACGCGGACTTACGCTCATAGATCTTTACGAGTATTCGCAGAATAAATCGTTGCTGTTCGGCGACGGTGTTCATCCCAACACGACCGGATACGCTATGTTCGTCGAGATAATCGAAAAAGTGCTTGCCGACGAAAACGGACTCACGCCCGAGTTTATTGCGGCGATAGACGAAAAATACAACGACAAGGTATCGAATTTCTCCGCGACGCTGATCGAGGACGGCGGCAAGATAATGCTTAAAGTCACCGGCGATACGACGTATGCCGAAGCGGGCAATATCCGCTTGTACGTGGGAACAGGCGACGACACGGCGCAGTACTACAACGCGACCGTTGCCGACGGCAAGTTCGAAGCGAGCGTCGATCTCGGCACGCTTCCGATAGGCGCGGGATGGTACAACGTCCGAGTGTATACCGACACCGGTCATCATATCGTGACGCTGGACGAGAGCGTCAAGACCGACGGCGTTCCGTTTGCTTCCGGCGACGAGCTTATGGGCGGCGACGTAAAAGCCACGGTAAAGAGCTGGAACACGAATTGGGGCGCTTCGTTCAGTCTCGATCTGACCATGCCGCACGTAACGGAGCTTACTTCGGCGACTGTGACCGAAGCCGACGGCAAGATAATGCTCGAAATAAGCGGCACGACGACCGCGCAATCTTTGCGGCTGTACATCGGCAACGACGAGAAAACGGAAAGCTATTATCACGACGTGACTGTAGACAACGGCGCATTTACCGCATCGTTCGATCTCGGCACGCTGACGGCGGGCGGCGGTTGGTACAATGTTCGCTTGTACTATCCCGAGGGTTCGTACCTTACCGTCAAGTACGACGAGGTAACGAGCGGCGGCGACACGCTCGCTCTCGACAGAACGTTTGTCGGAACGACGGCGCGCGTCACGGTAAAGACATGGGGAAGCGACAAGCCGCTCAGTTTGTTCGTAGAACCTTACGACAGCTCGGTGACCGTAAACATAACGACCATAGAGATGAAAGACGGCAAGTTCACCGTTACGGGCACGGTCGCCAATGCGGAAACTCTTTCGGCTTCGCTGTTCAACAACGATACGGACAACGAAACGGTGCAGGCCGTCATCGACGGCGATACGTTCACCGCAGAGATCTCGCTTGCAAATCTCACCGCGGGCAACGGGAATTGGTACAGATTCAAGCTCGCGGCGAACGGCGGCGAGCTCGTGACGTACAAGTATCCGAACGGATTCGACACAACGCCCAAACATACGTTCGGCGACAGAACTTACAGGTTCGTTACCGATTATAACAACACCGATATAGCGATAGTATACGCGGCGTATAACGGTCCGACCGTCACTCTTTCCGCCGCGTCGATCGAGCAAAAGACGGACGCGGTAACGCTCAAGATAACGGGCACGGTGACCGATACGGACAGCCGCTACGACAAAACGCTTCTTTTTATAGGCAGCAATGCCGACGACGCGTCGTGCTATCACGAAGTGGAAGTCGCGGACGGCGCGTTCACCGTGACGTTCGATCTTGCGACGCTTCCGTTCGGCGCAGGGATGCAGGTGCGTTTCTATCATTCGCGCAACGACAGCGACGCCAAATGGGGATATTACACCCTTAAAATTCCCGAAGTGAAGGTCGTGGAAGGCGAAACCGAGCGCGCACTCGCAAAAGGCGATAAATTCACTGTCGGCAACAAGTCGGTGACGGTCGGATCGTCCGCCGATTGGAATCCTGTGGAACTGACGGTCACGGACAGCACAACCGTGTTCGAAGTCACCGACGTCAAGTTCGAGGACGGATATTTCGTGGTATCGGGCGACGCGCAAAACATAGAGTCGCTTAAGATCTATCTTATAAATACCAACGTCGAAGCGAGCAAGACCAACTTCGTAGCCGCCGAAACGAACGACGGCAAGTTTACGGCAAGGCTTTCGCTCTCTGTGCTTGCGGACTTCGCAAAAACGAACACTCCGTTTAACCTGCGGTATACCAAGGGCGACGAAACCACTCCCGTCAACATCGCGCAAGGCGGAATGAGCTTAAATCAGAAGTATACGTACGGCGCAAATACTTTTACTCTCGGACTGAACGGCTCGTGCGTGTGCGTAAAGTATACGGCGCATACTTATAAATATGCGATATCGGAGATAGAGATCGCGGAAGCGGACGGCAAAGCCGTTCTCAAAGTCAAGGGCACTACCCAAGACGCCGCGATAGCAGCTCAAGACTTGAAACTCAAGCTCGATAAGACGTCGGAAGTAAAAGACGTAAGGATATACGAGAACGAATCCGAAGCGGACGGAACGTTCATTTTCACCGTAGACATATCGGATATACTCGTTTCGACCAAAACCGACAATTCCAAAGAGGAAGGATACTTTTTGAGATTGATGAACGGCGCAATTCAAATCGACAGCATAAACTCGACATGGAGCGACGGTATTTTCAAAGACGTGACGATCGGCGGTTCGACATACAGACTTTATAAAAACTCGACCGACGCGAATTGGTATACGGTCGGGATCTGCAGAATAGAGAACGCGTAGAAAAACGATCTCGTGTTTGTTTGGTGAGAAGCGACCCGTAAGGGTCGCTTTTTATGACTTAAAAAGGGCACGAAAGTCGGTAAGGGTGTTATCGACGACCGTATATGCCGGGAAAGATAATCGGATAATAAAAAACCTAACAACGAATGAAATGCACCCCGCAAGTTCTGTCTGTCTTTCGGGGTGCATGATAGATACGGTCGTTCGGCTTTTCCGTTTTCGGTTTTTATTTAAGCAATTTCTTTTTGAGCGCTTTTTGTTTGTTTTCGGGCGCTTTTGCGGCTTGCTCGATCTCGTCGAAGAATTGTTTTTCTTCGGATTCGTCGGTGATCTCGGGCGGCGAATACAAATCTTTGTCCACGTCCTTGCCTTCGAGATAATCTATAAGCGGCTGAATATTGGCTTGCTTAACCTCGTCCACCGGCGTTTTTACTGCGTCTGCAAAAAACTTTTCCGTACCGTCGAGTTCGCCTTGCTTGGACATTTGCGCCACTCGAGTCGCCATCTGCATTTTTTCTATTCTGCCGAGCTCGTCGTAGCAGAATCCGCCTTGAACGTAGAAAACGGGCACGAATTTTTCGTAAAGCACGCTTATGGACGCTTCTTTTATGCGGTCGGGATAGCTCGGGTCGAACGGAAGCGCGCCGACGCCGCATACGGTCAGCTTTTTGTAGATGTGCTCGACGGCGGGCGAAAACTTTTTCATACCGTTTATCGAACTGCCGCGCAGACTGCCTATGTACAGCACTCTGTCGTAATCGGCGAGCATTGCGGGCTTAAAGTAATCGACGGCAACTGCGTCGCAGCCGAGCGCATTGCCTAAAATATCCACGTAACGTTTTGTGTAGCCGTATTTGGAATAGAACACTATGAGCAGTCTGCCTTTCATAGAAACCTCGCGACGAATATATTACGACCATTATATCACGTTCGGTCGGATATTTCAAGCGATTTGCCGCAAGTGCGGGTTGCAGAGGCAAACGGCGGTTTATTTTTGTTCGGCTTTCGAAAAAAATTTTTACGCGTCTACGCAAAAAATTACGGAAAAGCGGTTGACAAAGGTAAAGTTTGGTGATATAATCACGCAGTGCTTGATTAAACGGCAGTCTTGACGGGGCTGACGCCGCTTAATAGAGCGCGGACTATACAACTTATCCGGTGAATATTATTCACTCGGGCGTAAAAATCTTATTCGTAAAACCGATTTACATGCTTGCGTAGTAAATCGGCGGCACGGTAAAATACGGCAGTCTTTTATCGGCGTAAAAAAATAAGGTTTTGGAATCGGTAATTACTTATAAAGCCTCGTCCTTACAGTTAAATCCGAATATAAAGTGTTCGACCGTTTCGGCAAAAGTATGCGAATACTCGCGCCGCGTTACGGTACGGTTTTTCGCGTTTTCGGGCAAATTATTGCCTGCGCGCCGAAAAGCCCGTCAAACGTTTTCAGTGCTTTATAAGCATTGTGAAAATTGCCGAAAACAAGTCGTCGCTTTACGGTCGTCGGACGAAAAGCGGCGATTTGCTTTTCGAAAAAATGCGTGCAATTTAGTTAAAGGAGAAAATATGAAAGACAGGGACGAAACGTTTCGATGGGATTATTCGTTAGAGCGCAATACTATCTACATATTCGGCGAGATAGATACGCGCATGGCGGAGAACGTAGTCAATCAGCTTCTGTATTTGGACGACAAATTCAAGAAGTCGGGTGTGCCGCGCGAGGAACGGCTGATAACGCTGCAGATAAACAGCCCGGGCGGACGGGTCACGGACGGGTTTGCGATATACGATACTATGAACTATATCGACGCGACGATAGCGACGGTAGGACTCGGGCTTGCGGCGTCTATGGGTGCGTTTTTGCTGTCGTCCGGTTCCAAGGGCTATCGCAGGGCGACGGCGAACACCGAAATTCTGCTGCACCAACCGCTCGGCGGCGTGTCGGGGCAGACGAGCGACGTTCTCATCGCGGCGAAGCACATGGAAAAAACGCGCGACAGGCTCAACCTCATACTTGCCGACAACACGGGCAAAACCGTAGCGCGCATGCGCAAAGACACCGATCGCGACAATATAATGACCGCGCTCGAAGCGCTCGAATACGGACTTATCGACGTGGTGCTTCCCGCGTCCAACAAGGCAGCGGGGGTGGACGCACATGCTCGGTAACAACGTTCAGTTATGCCTGTCGGCATACTTCGATTACGAATATATATTCGGGGACAGCCGTATTTTGTACGACATTTTGTGCGACATGTACTTTGTGGACGGTGCGGAGCGCGACGGCGTTTTTTCGCATATTTCGAGCGAACGCGTGCGTTCGGTCGAGTCCGTGTCGCTGTATAAACGTTACATGCGGATAAAAAGCCGCAGCGCAGCTGCGGACGACGGGTGCGACGATCTTATCAACATAAAAAGCCGCGAGCTTGTTGCGCTCGAAGAACTCAAAATGCCGAGGCGGAAAAGCTCGACCGAGGCGCTTTCGTGTACGGCGCTGTATAACGGCGCGGGCGAGGGGCATATTGTCCTTTTGCGGCTGCTCGGCATTTTGCAGTGCGCGGGCGTTTCGGTCATGCGCAATCCTGCGGTCGGGATAAAAAATCTGACCAGGGCGGCGGAGTGGAACGACGTGGGAGCTACGCTCGCGCTTTTGACGTTCGACGTTCAAAACCGTGCGCGCAATATGGATAGGCTGTACACCGAAACGCTCGATACGGAAAACGTCCGACTTTTCGAAACTGCGCACGGAGTATACGGCGGCGAAGCGCGTATCTATCCCGAAAGCAGGCTGCTCGACGAAATACTGTGCGACGGCAAGGCAAAGCGCGAAGTGTACGATCCGCAAATTGCGCGCGTCGTGTATACGGATATGCTCAAACTCGGAGACAAGCGCAAGCTCGTATTTTCGAATAACCGCGGACTGCTCGCGGAGACCTGCGAACTTCCGCTCGATCTGAAAGGCGGGTATATTTCGATAGACGTCAAAAGGTTTGACGGACTTCCCGTTGTCAGACGGACGGAATGCGACAGAATAGTATCGGCGCTTTTCAATAACGACATGCGCGCGCTCGACGACTTTGAGCCGTTGTGTCTGTGTTCCGATTCGCCGTACATGCTCGAAATGTATGCGACGGCAATAGCCCAATCGTTTTCGGACGCGAACATAGTGCGTATAGACGTGGACGATCTCGTACGATACGATCTCGACGCGAGCAAACATAACATCTTTATCGCTTCGTGCGACGAAAAGAAACATAACGTCTACATGCTGTTTTTTACGGGCGAGCCTGACGACGACGTCGCCGAATCGGTCAAGGGGTTTTTGAGCGGGCGGCGCAGACGAAACGTCAGGCTCGTAGCACCCGACGTATCGCTCGATTTCGGTGCGGTGCTGCCCGTCTGTTTTTGCGATACGGCTAACGCCGCCCGGCTTCGGACGGTCGCGGAAGTTGTACGGCTCGCGCCCGTTGCGCAATCGGAACGCCGAGCGGCGCTCGACGATCTTATAGCTCGAAAGACGGTCGGGTACGGGCTGAGCTCGCTTGCGCTCGACGCCGAACTTTACGCGAGCATGTGCGAAATGCCGACCGACGCCGCTTCGGATATGCTCGACCGAGCCATACGAGCGAACAGGCGTTTCGGCGAAGCGCTCACGCTCACACGCGAGTCGGTGCGCGCGCTTGCAAGATCTGACGTTGCCGCCGATAACCGCGGCGGCGGATACGGTTTCGGAGGTGTTTGAAATGAAGATAGACGAAAGCATAATCGACGGCTATGAAAATACGGAGATGTATACTTATTCCGAGCTTATAGACCGCGGGTTCGATGTGACGGCGTACGACGGTCTGCCCGACAATTGCGCTACTGGCGTTTTGAAAGCGAATTACTATGCGGACGGCAAGCTCGTTCAGCTCTATTCGGAGCGCGACAGCCATGTCGGCGTGATAGCCGCGACGCGTCAGGGCAAAACTACATCGTACGTCATTCCGACGATACTGTCGTTTGCGCACAGAAAGACCAAGTGCGGAATGATGATTTCCGACCCCAAAGGCGAGCTGTACAGGCTTACCGCAGACAGGCTCGCAAAAGAGGGATATGACGTGAAGCTCGTGAATTTCCGCGACAGCAGTCATTCGGAATGTTGGAATCCGCTCACGCCCGTATTCCGAAAATACCGCAGGGCGGTAGAGGTCGCGGAAGAAGTGCGGCTCGTGCAAACGCCCGACGGGTACCGAAACGAGTTTCGCGGCAAGGTCTATAACAGCCAGGAAAATCTCGATTCCGATCTCGAACGCGAAAAGCGGTTAAGGCTGGACGAGGTGGCGGGACTTATAGACAATGTCGCACAGGTTTTTGTCACGACGCCCGAAAAGGCTAACGTCGATCCGTATTGGACGGACTCGGCGCGCGACGTGCTCAAAGCATTTCTTTGGGCAATGCTGGAGGACAGCGATCTGCCGCCTAACAAAAACCCCGTTACGGAAGACACGTTTTCTTTCAATACGATCATCGGCATAGTTGCGACGTTTCGCGACGGCGACGATACGGATTACAACGACGGCGGATATTTTTCGGCACGCGGCGAAAATTCGCGTGCATTCGTTATAGCAAAAAACACCATTCTCGAAAACGGCAAGCCGACGCGCAAGTGCATAATGGCGGTTTTTATGACGCAGCTTTCGCCGTTCTACGATATGACCATGCGCAGAATAACAAGCTGCAATACGTTCGAGCTGTGTTCGTTATACGGCGGCGAAAGACCCGTAGCCGTGTTTATTGCTTACCGCGACGAGCTTAAGATCCACTACCGAATAATAAGTCAGCTCGTCCAGAGCGCCTATTCGGGAATGATAGAGTACGCCAACCGTCTTCCCGACGGCAAGCTGTCCGTTCCGTTTTATTTCGTTCTCGACGAGTTCGGTAATTTTCCGAGGATAACCGACTTCGAAACGGTCATTTCCGCATGCGGCGGAAGAAACATATACTTTATACTTATCCTGCAATCTTACGCTCAGCTCGACAACGTTTATCAATCCGAAGTCGCCGAGATCATACGCGACAATCTGAACGTTCATGTTTTTTTCGGCAGTAACAACCCCAAGACGCTCGAGTTGTTTTCGGCGGAGTGCGGAAAACGCACGCGCATATCTCCGCTCAGCGCGCTCAACGGCAAGAGCGCCGATATAGATAATTTTCAGCTCGAAACGATCCCGCTCGTGCCGGTGAGTCGGCTTTCGCGTCTTGCGGAAGGCGAGTGCATAGTCACCGAAGCGAACAGCGGATACGTGCTTATTTCGTCGATGGTTCGGTATTTCCGCTGCAAAGAATTCGACTCGCTCGTAAAAATTTCAGACGCGGACTACCGCTGTCCCGCCGATACGTTCGACCCTAAATACGAATACCGTTACACCCGCAATTCGGTCAGGGGGCTGTTCTGACATGGACGAAAAAGAACTTACCGAGTACATCAAGGAAAAAGGTGTTTTCAATCTGCCCGAGTTTCAGGCAAAGTTCGGTTTGTCGTACGCCCGAGCCAAGGCGGTCGCGGACGGGCTTGCCGAAAAAGGCTTGATCTCGCTCTGCGCCGACAAATTGAATTACGAATATAAGAAGCCCGAAAATACTGCGTCGGCACGCGTCGAAACTCGCGACGGATCGGGCGGCGGGCTGTCCGAACGCGGTTTCAGTGTCGGACACCGCGACGTCCGATCCGATCCGTTCTCGCTCTTTCCGCATTACGACGGCGATGACTGCGATGACGGCGATGATGACGGTGACTGTGATTTCGAAAGCGGTTTTCCTATTTCGTTCGAAGATTTTCTGCGCGAACATTTGTGCGATGACGACTCGGACGACAAACCGAAGTTCCACAAAATAACGTACGACGACAGTCCGAATACGGCGGCGGACGCGGAAAGTATACGGCGCGAACCGACACGTGCGGAATCGCCGCGCAGCCGCAATGCTCTCGAAATCGGAAGCGCCGATACAGCATCGGCGGAGTCGGGCGTCGGAGTTGCGGCAGCGGCGAAAAAGTTTTCGGTCGTTGCCGTGCGTGCCGCCGACGAGCTTTTTCCGCATGAATATGCGGCAGTGTCCGCGGCGGTAGGAAAACCGCTCGAAGAAGTGCGAACGGTCCTTGCAGACCTGCCAGCCGTCGTGCTCGAAAACGTATCCGAAGAAAAGGCGCGTCGGGCGGCGGCACAGCTCGAAAAAGCTCGGATAACCGCGGCGGCGGTTGCTGACGCGTCCGTTCAGCTCGGAGCGGACGACGATACGTACAACGACGTAATGAGCGCCGTAATAATGCTCGCCGTAGACCGAACGCGGGCGTACGCGGTGGCGACGGCGGAGAATATGCTCGACGTTGCGCTACAGTCGGATGTACCCGACAGCATCGTCGCGGTTTATAAAAAGGTGTATAACGACTTGCGTGAAGTGACGGACGACGAGTTCGATCTGCTATGCGAACTGTATTTTACCGATTGAGATGTTTATTGCGTCATGCGAAGTCGGGTTGCCGTCGGCTGTGTCCTACGAAGCAAGCAAAGGGCTTATTGCGAGCGCAAGCGAAAAATCTCATATGAAACGACGTTGGCGCTTCGCGAAAACAAAGCGAAGATTTTTTTCGAAACGCTTGACAAAGCTCTTTATATGCGCTATAATTATTCAAAACAGTAATTATTGCTGTTTTGAATTTTGTTATTATGAGATGCGGATCGAAACAACGCGAATACATAGTCGAATACATGCGCGGCACGACGGCACACCCCGACGCGCACGAAATATACGAGCATGTGCGCGAAAAATTTCCCAATGTGTCGCTCGGCACCGTGTATCGCAATCTCGAATATCTGCTTGTCAATAACGTTATTCGAAAAGTGCAGGCGGCGTGCGGCTTCGACAGGTACGATTACGTGCGTGAGCGGCACAACCACGCGCTCTGTTCGGTGTGCGGAAAGATATACGATTTTATCTATCCGCTCGACCCCGCGGCGTTGCAGTCGGCGATAGGCGAGGACAAGTTCGTCATAAACGACGCCGATTTTCTCGTCGTCGGGGTATGTAGCGACTGCGCTCGCAACACTCGGCGCGAAAGTGAGTCAAAGGCGGCGTTAAGCCGAAAAAATTAAACATAGGAGAAACATCATGAACAAGTATTCCGGAACGAAAACCGAAAAAAACTTGCAGGCGGCGTTTGCCGGCGAGTCTCAGGCGCGCAATAAGTATACGTACTTTGCGTCGGTCGCCAAAAAGGAAGGGTACGAGCAGATCGCCGCGATTTTCAACGCGACTGCGGATAACGAAAAAGAGCACGCCAAGCTGTGGTTCAAAGAGCTCAGCGGAATAGGCGATACGACGGAAAACCTGAAAGCGGCAGCCGACGGCGAAAACTACGAGTGGACCGATATGTACGAGAGCTTTGCCAAGACCGCCGAGGAAGAGGGATTCACGGCGCTTGCGGCAAAGTTCCGCATGGTCGGCGCTATCGAAAAGCGCCACGAAGAGCGTTACCGCGCGCTGCTCAAAAATATCGAAACGGCGGCGGTGTTTGCCAAGAGCGAGGTTAAAGTGTGGGAGTGCCGCAACTGCGGGCACATCATCGTCGGCACGAAAGCGCCCGAAGCGTGCCCCGTCTGCGCGCATCCGAAGAGCTATTTCGAGATAAGCGCGGACAACTATTAAAATAGGCGTAATTTCGTGGATAGGGTGTATACTGTGAAAAATGCGATAAAAACATTCGTGAAAACGGCGATAGCCTTTCTTGCCGTAACGCTTGCGGTAGAAGTGTCGATACTTATAACGACAAAGGTCACGGGCTGGGACAGCTCCGTAAACGGCAGGCCGTGGGCGGTCGCGGCGCATGTGCATTTGATAGTGCTCGGCGCCCTGTGGTTTTTCGTGCTCGCGCTTTTGGAAAAGAATTTCGGTCTGTCGGCGCAGAAACTCGCCAAACCCGCTTACATAGTATTTTTAACAGGCTTGGGCGCGGTCGTGGCGCTCATACTGTACAAAGGGTTCAATCAGCTTGCCGGCGGCACGCTCATAAGAGGTCTTGCCGAGGGCGGCGCGGCGATAGCGCATACCGCACTGTTCGTAGGATTTTTTCTTTGGGCATATGTGATATGGAAGTCCGTATCGGCTGATAAATCCGAAAGCAATAAAGACCACGCGGAATAATAAAATACGTTACTGCAAAAAAGCAAGCCTTATCGTAGGCTTGCTTTTTGAGTGTATGGGTTTATCGTATCAGCCGTACAGCCTGAGCGCCTTTTTCGCCAATCCGAGAAATTCGGCTTTGAACGGATCCGCCGATGCGTCGGTGCAATCGAGCGCATCGAGACGGTTTACCACCGACAACAGCGAAGCGTCGGCGGCGTACTTTGATTCGCGGAGCACGAGTCCGTATTCGGCGACGCAGGCTATAAACATGTGATCTTCGTCGGGCGAATGGGTGTAATCGGACACGGCTATCTCGAACTTTACGCTTTTTTCGACCTCGGTATTCGGTGTTTTGTACCGAACTTCTGCGGCTGCCACGCTGCCCTCGGCTTCGGGTTTCAGCGCCAATTCGTACAGCGCCGTCACCGTATGCCCCGACCCTATCTCGCCGGCGTCTGTCTTTTCGTCCTCGAATTCTTCCTGCGTGAGCATTTTGCTTTCGTAGCCGATCAGCCTGTATTTATCCACGGCTTCGGCGTCGAACGTAACTCCGATCTTGGCGTCCTTTGCGACCACGTTGAACGTGCCGCCGAGTTCTTTTACAAGCACTTTACGCGCTTCGTTCACGCTGTCGAGATACGCGTAATTGCCGTTGCCGTTTTCGGCGAGCGTTTTCATCGTCGTATCGTTTGTGTTGTACATGCCCACGCCGAGCACGGACAGATATATGCCCGTTTCGCGTTTGGATCTTATGAGCCGTTCGAGTGCGCGCTTGCTGCTCGCGCCTACGTTGAAGTCGCCGTCGGTGGCGAGTATGACTCTGTTGTTCGCGCCGTCCGTAAAATGCCGTTCGGCGACCTTATACGCATTCTCTATGCCGCCTTGACCGAACGTAGAGCCGCGTGCTTCGAGATCTTGGAGCACATTGGCTATTTTTGTCTTGTTTGCGCCGCTCTCGCCGTCGAGTGCGATGCGGCTGTCGCCGGCATATGTCACTATGGAAACGGTGTCGTGCTCGTCGAGGCACTCTGTAAGCATTGTGAAAGACTGCTGTATAAGCCCGAGCCTGTCGTCGCCGTACATAGAGCCGGATGTGTCGATAAGAAAAACAATATTGTTTTTGCGGTCGTCGAAGTCTATTGTTTCGGCTGCGACCTCTACTGTCAAGAGCTTGTGTTCGTCGTTCCACGGGCAGTCGAAAAGAGAACCGTTTACCGCAAGCGCGTCGCCGTTTTGCGGGCGCGCATAGTCGTAGTCGAAGTAATTGATGTATTCTTCGATCCTTACGGAGTTTTTGCCGACTGTTCGACCTTCGTTTATCGTCCTGCGCATCAGCGAGTATGACGCCGTATTGCGGTCGAGCGAAAAATACGAATCGGGTGTTTCGGAAGCGTCGGTGAAATCGCGTTCGATTATATCGTCGTAGCGGTAGTTTTCGAGTGCTCCGGGCTGAATATAATCACATTCGGGATAGCGCATTGCTCCGCCGTTTCCGCCCGCCATGCCGCATGCGGCGAGGGGAAGTGTGAGCGCCACCGTCGCCAATGCCGAAATTATTATGCCTTTTTTCTTGTTCATGATTGGGTACTCCTTGCTCTTTCGCGCCGTGTTTATAAATACAACACGCAAGACAGGCTTTTTGTCCCGAGTTTTTCGTAATTTCCCAAAAAATTTCGGTCGAACGGCGTTAAGAGCGCTCCTACTATAGCGCGTTTGCTATTTTGTAGGCTATGTCGTAAGTGTCGAGCGAGCCGCCGCGCGCGGTTACGTAGTAGTGCATTTCGCTGTCCGTGCGGTACGCGAGCGTAATGTATTCTCCGACCGCTTTTTGATAGTTTATATCGCCGCCGCCGTGCTCGATGAGCGTTTCGAAGTTTTGTTCGAGGTCGTCGCGGCGGTATCCGCGCTTTTCGGCTATGACGTTTATTTCCGTCGTACCGTCGTCGGTAGCTACGCCGAACACGCCTTTTACGTATACGAACTCGTCGCTGTCCTTCATGTAGCAAACATAATAATTTTCTGAAAATACGTCCGTTTCCGATCTGATCGCGTCCAGTCTGAATACCTTTTCGGCGACGTCGGGATCGGCGCGTACGGCGCGCACCTGCGACACAGAATATGATATGCAGTTTTCTATTTCGGTCGACGGTCCGGACGGCGATAAGTCGTTGCTTCCGCCGAAGTTGTTTGCGTTACGCAAAACGCCGACGGCAAAAACGCAGACTGCCGCCGCTGCGGCGAAGCCCGCAACGCTCGTACACACGATAATACCGACGCGCTTGTTGCTGCGTCGCGATTTTATTTTTTCGCGCGCTTTTTCCGCGAGTCGGGGTTGCGGTTCGAGTTCTTCCGCATAGCCGTCGAATAAACTACGGATTTTGTCGTCCTTTTGTTCGTCCATCACTTTTATAACCGTTTACCTGTCGGTTTTGTCCCGCGAAATCAAAAATTCGCGCATTTTGGCTTCGGCGGTTTCTACGGCGCGTGCCACCGTCGATTTGGATTTTCCCAGGCTTTCGGCGCTGTCGCGCACCGTAAAGTCCATAAAGTATTTTTGATATATCACGTTTTTTTCAAACGGCGAAAGCACGCTCATCGCCTGTCGGACGGTGAGCGCGGCTTCCGATGTTTCCGCGACGTCGCGGTCTCCCGCAACGTCGTACAGCGCGTCTATATCGACGTGCGATCTTATATGTTCTTTGCGCAACGTGTTGAGCGCGGTGTTATGTACTATCTTGCATATCCAGGCATAGCCGTTGGTGTCGCGCCTGAACTTTCCGGCGGCACGGAGTATTTTTACGAAACTGTCCTGCACTACGTCTTCGGCGAGCGCACGGTCCTTTACTATGCTGCGCGCAATCGCGAGCATGCGCCCCGAAACTATCCAAGCAAGCTCGTTGAGAGCAAGCTCGTCGCCGCCCGAAATGAGGATGATCAGTTCGTTTATTCGGAGTCGTATGCGCTCGGTCATGTATTCTATTATAAACCAAACGCGACAAAAGGTCAATAGCCTCGTAAATATTTGTTAACGCTTATATGATCTATGTATCGGCTAAAAATACATTTTCTTTACGGCGGCTTTGGCGATGCGCTCGGGCAGCAGTTTGTAAAACAGAGTTTGCAGTTTGTTCTTTGCGCCTATCGTGACGACGGGCGGGGGATCGTCGGAGTTCAGTATCTTGAGCAGTTTTTTCGCGACGAAAGTCGCTTCATAACCCGACTGTTCTGTTTTTATGAGCGTTTTTGCGGCATTTTTGAGTTTTTTGTCGTATTCGCCGCAGTTTCGGTACACTTTGCGCTTGAACGAAAACTGCGTGCGCGTTCCGCCGATGACCGCGGCGGTGCATTTGACGTCCGTTTCGAGGCACAGCGCGCGCGAGAACGCCGTCAGCGCCGCTTTGGACGCAGTATAAAACGAATCGAACGGAATGGGCGCAATGCCGCCCGACGACGAGAGAAGAACGATCCTGCCGCCGTCGGCGCTCGATTTGAGTTTGGGCAGGGCGAGCCGACAACAGTCTATCGCGCCCACGGTGTTTGTGTCGAAAAGCTTTACGTAATCGGCACGGTCGGCGTATTCGACGGGCGCTGCCATGCTCATGCCCGCGCAGTAAACGAGCGCGTCCGCTTGTTCGATCGAGCCGAACGCGGCTTCGAGCGCGTCCGCGTCGCAAACGTCCGCGGTTATGTTCCCGACGCCAGCCACTCGGCAGGGGGTTCTCGAAATGTTTACAAGCGTTTTTCCCTCGTTTACGAGCATTTGGCACAGAGCCAGCCCGATCCCGTTCGATCCGCCTACGATAATTATATTGTCCATATATATAGTATGTTACGCAACGCTCGGATTATCAAGGCATATGAAAAACCGAGCGACGGACCGCCGCTCGGTTTAAGTGGGTTTGTAATTTTTAATTGTACACCGTTATTTCGTTTTCGGGTTTGAGATCTGCGGTTTTTATGTAGAAGCACGGATTGCCCGTAGCCGCGTCGGGCACGGTCATGACCGTATTGCCGTCGAGAGTAAATGCGCGCCTGCCGTCCGGCGTTTTTTCGAAGCGCAGCTTGACGATCCTGCCTTTGACCGCAACCGAAATATCCGCGGTATCGAACGGCATGTATTCCGGCGGCGAAATTTTTACGCCGTCGAGGTCGGGACGTATGCCGAATATGTACCAAACCGCCGTCTTTATAAGCGCGTTGGCACTGCCCGTGAACCAATCGCTCATGGATTCGCCGTCGAGCCCGAGCTCCTCGTTGTACGAATAGCTGTTGCTCATGACGAACGGGGTAGTGGTAATAAGGCTGTGGTTGAGCGGAAGCACTTTTTCGAGCTGCTGCCAGGCGAGTTTGCTTTCGCCCATGCCGAACAGCGACCAAACCCCGAACATGGCGGCGTGAACGTATGTGGCGGCGTTTTCTGCCGTGCCCTTTGGAAGATTGACTATGCGTCCGACGCCTTTCACGCCTTTGCGGAAATACGGTTCGAAAGTCTTGAGCCCGTATTTGCCGTCCAGTCTTGCGTAGCTTTCGAGAAGATCGGATCTAATGCTTTTGTCCCACAGGTATGCGCCCGAAATTACCCAGAATGCGTTTGCCGTCAGCCCGTCGCGGCTTTCGCCGTCCACGTCGTTAAAGCTTCCGACTTTATACGCGCCGTTGTCGCCCCAGCCGTGAACGATCTTGCGCTTTCCGTCTTTTTCGTCGATCGCGAATTTTTTCAGTCCGTTTTCGAGCCTGTCGCGCGCCGCTGCGTAGCTTGCGGCTTTGCCGAACTTATCGCCGTACTTGCCGACGATCTCGAGCATTTCGCAGAGATTGCGGTACAGGTGCAACGACGCCATGACCGAAACGCCCGTGCCGAACTCGACGTCGGGATCGGAGCTTACGCCCAATCCGTCGAGCGCGTCGTTCCAATCGCCGTACATCGCGCGCAAACAGCCGGTGCGCGAGTCTATTTTGTCGGTCATATAGTCGGCTATGCGCGCGAGGTGCTCGCCGACGGTGTTCCGTTCGTCGCAGAACGCGACGGCGTTGCGTCCGACTATCTTGTAATATCCGCACACTTCGTCGAGCAGCGATCGGTCGTCCGTAAACGACAGATACGTATGCACCGCCGAAATTATCCAATTCCCCTGATCTATGAACGCGCGCGTGTCCGTTTGCGGAAGCACGCCTTTTGCGGGGATGGAATATTGCCGCGGCGGTCTTCCGCTCGGATCGATATTGCCCAAAAGTTCGATGAGTTTGGTTCTGCACGCTCGGGGATTCCACATGAGCGCCGCTTCGAGCTGCTGCGCCACGTCGCGCACGCCGAGCAGCGACGTTCCGCTGTTTTTGGCAAGCGCCGCGAATTCGACCTGACGCATCACGTTGCCGACGAATTTGGTAAACGTTTCGCCGTCGAAGCAATCGTCGAATTTGCCGAACCGCATTGCGAGCATATCGGGTGCGGCGAGCTTTTTCGCATATTGCTTTTCCGCTTCGCCGAGAGTTTTGTCGGCATAGTCGGCGGCTACGGGTTTGACCGCCGCCGCGGCTTGCTTCCCGTCGAAATACGCTTCCGCCGTGTAGTCTATGTGCGCAATTCCGCGCGGGGGCAGGGTAACGGCGTACAGATCGCCCGCCGCCGCAGTGTCGCCGAACTTGCATATTTCGGGGCGTTTTTCGAAGTGACCGGTAAAAAGCGGCGTAGCAAAACACAGTCCGTTGGTTTTTCCGCCGGCATAGTCCGCGCGCGACGTCGTGTGCTCGGCGTAACGCACTTCCGCCGAAACGCCGCGGTTCAACACTCCGTAATTAACGAGGTGAGTGGTGCGGTCGAGATCTTCCACGCTCTCGAACACGAAGCCGTGCTCAGTCGTCTTGCACTGCTTGAACCATTTGGTTTCCACGCTTTCGCCCGCCTGATGCATCAACAGACAGTTGAAGAACGACGAGATATACGTTTCGACGGGTTTGTCGGTAAGATTGACCGCTCCGACGGAAAAAACCGCCTGCTTGCGTTCCGAAACGTAAGCGCGCACGAAAAACGCCGCCTTATCCGTTTGAGCGATATAGTACACGGCTTGCGGTGTGTAGTAAGTAAAGCGTTTGACTTTTTCGCGCGCCTGACGCGCGACGCCTGTTATCGAAACAGGCGCGAATCCGTCTTTTTCTTTAACGCCGCCGAAGAACGCTACGTACGGTTCTTTGCCCTCGTCCGCGGGCAGAATGTAATAGAATGCGCTTTCGTTGAGCGACATTTCGCCCGAAGCGTACGCCCACAGCGTGAATCCGTCGTGAGAGTAGGGGTGGCGGCTGTCGCCCGTCGTGCGTGGATAGCACAGCGCTTCGCCGTCGCGCGTCAGATAGCAGTTTTCGGGTATTGCCGTGCGCCGCCGAAACTCTGCGTCGGTCGCGAGCTTGTTTTCGAGTTCTATAAGTTCGAGTATCCGTTGTTTAAGCATGTGTGTCACCGAGTAAAGTAAGCATTCCGTTATTCGAGATTTACGTCCTGACGCCAGCCCGTCCATTGACGGCCGATCTCGGTGCCGATCTCGGAAAACGCCGCGTCGATCTTCTTGCCGCCGGTGAGTATGTTTCCGAACGGACGCAAGCCGCCCGTGCCCCAAATATCGACGAGGTTGGAAAGATACAAAAGACGGTTGTCGCGCACTTTCTTGTCGCCCGCGATCTCGTCGGCGGTATAAGACGGATAGTTGGTAAACGCTTTGTCGTAGCTCGTCTTTACCGAAAGCAGATTGTTCATGAATTTATCGGTAGACGTAACTTCGCCGGCAGGCTTGTATGCGAGAAGCCCGTGCGCTTGGTTCATGAACACTTCGTAGCCGTAGTCGCTCATCATAAGTTTGATAAAGTCTTTCGCGAGTTCTTTTTTGGTGGACGACGCGGGAATGGCTACGTACTGATCTTCGCCGATCGTGTACGTTATGCTCGTTTCGATGGCTTTATGCTCGACTCCTTGCGCGTCCGTGTAATCGGCTACGGGCGTTTTCATGATCGCAAGCTCGAAGTCGTTGTCGATCTTGTAGTCGAGTATCTCGTTATACAGCCAATCGCCGTTGAACATCATAACCGCATAGCCGTTGTTGAAATCGGTCTGCGCGTCGTGGTTGGACTTGCTCGAGCAGTCGGGCATGACGTACTTGGAGTTGCCGAAAATTCCGTGCCACATCTCCGTCGCCGTTTTGAGATTGGCGTACGTCGGGTTTTTGGTATAATCGTAATTGTCGGCGCTCGAATACTGAGTGAATTCCTTTATAGCCTGTTCGCCGGAAAGCTGCGCCCACCAAGTGTATACGACGTAATCGAAGTAGTCGATATTGGCGCCCGTATAAACGAATGGCATGACTTGCTGCGTCTTGTTGCCGACTTTGACTTGAATGTTCTCGTCGTATATCGTCTGACAGAGCGTGATGAGCTCGTCGTAAGTCTGCGGTATATCCCATTCGTATTCGTCGAACAGCGTCTTATTATAATAGATGCCGCCGACGCCCGCCGTCCAAGGCAGTCTGTACGTGTGCAGATCGCCGTTGCGGTCGGGCATATATACGGAGTTCCTGTATTCGTCCGCGATCTTGTCTATTACTTTTACGCCGTCCACCGTTTCGTCCAAAAGGTCGTCGAGCGCCGCGAACTTGCCTTGCGCCGCATACGTTTTCCACGACGTACCAACGCTTATATAAAGATCGTCGATATTGTTCTTGCTGTTTATGTGCGATGTTATGAGCGACGGAGCTTGATATATTACGTTGCTCAGATCGACTTTATAGCCGGGATGATCTTCCTCGAACTTTTTTGCGAGCGTGGTTATCCACTCTTTGCCGTAGCCCGCGTTGAGCGCCACTATGTTTAACACGTTGGGATCGTTCTTCGCGCCGCCGCATCCCGTAAACGCCGCAGGCACGCTCGCCACCGTAAGAGCCGCAAGCGCAACTGCGCCTATTTTCTTGATTGTTTTCATCATGTTACCTCACCGATTTTTAAGTTTATTAAAAAACTATACAGATGTTAGCACATTTTTGACCGTATGTCAATAGTAAATTGAAAGATTTTGATGAAAATTTATGAATACGGGCGTATTATCGGAAAGGTGAGGTTCCGAAAAATTGTTTAAGAAAGTTAAAAAAATATGAAAAAACTATTGCAATTCGCATTTCTGTGTGTTATACTTAGCTCGCAGTACGATATTCGGAGGAAAAAACGGTGTCGAAAACACAAAAAAACGGAAAAATGATCAAAGGAACGGCGGCGGGACTTACCGTCGTGCTTTTGGGCACTGTTTTTGCGGCGTGCAACGACGCGGTGGTAGCCGCACCGCTTGCGGTAGGCAATAAGCTGACCGTCATAGAAGGCATGGAGCTTGATTACGACAATGCGTTCTTCGACGATTTTACCGGCGGCGTCGATCCCGCGAATTGGTACATAGGCAAACAGTCGTGGGGTGCCAACGGCAACGGCGGCGTCGTGCCCGAAAACGTGAACTATACCGACGACGGCGTGCTCGTGTTTACGGGCAACGGCGAATATTATACGGAAGGCGATGTAAAGAGCGTGGGCGTGCGCCGCGACGGTACTCTGTCTGGCGGAGCGCTTATAAGCAAGTTCGTCACGGGACCGGGGCGGTACGAAATAAAGATGAAAGCGCTTCCGCGGCTGGGCGCGTGCAGCGCGTTTTGGACTTTTGCGTTCGATAACGATACCAACGGCAATCACGAGATAGATATAGAGCTGCCCGGCGGAAACCGTTCACATGCGATATCGTTCGAAAACGTGCTCAACACCAATTATATAACCGAACAGCTCAATTTATCCAACGACGTAGATATTTCGGCAGCGACGGGCGGCAAGATAACAAACTTCGCCGACGGCGAGTGGCATACGTTCGGCTTCGATTGGTACACGCTCGAAGAGGGCGACGACGAATCGCGGCGCGAAGAGGACGGATCGTGCGGCAAAGTCGTTTACTATGTGGACGGCGTAGTCACTACGGTCAACGACATTTTCGTGCCGTACTATCAGTCGCGGCTGTGGTTGGGTGTGTGGTTCCCCAACAATTCGGGATTTGTGGGCGACGCAAACTTCGCGACCGATTACATGTACGTCGATTGGGTGCGGTACACTCCGTTCGTAGGTCAGCCGGCGGTCGAGTTCGTTCCCGCCATAACGGGCGACGTAGCGAGCGAAAACGAATATCCGAAAGCGCCCGTCGCGACCGTAAACGTTAACAAGATAGCCAACGGCGATTTCGAATACGTCCTCGACGGAAAGACCAACAGCGGCTGGGGCATGTACAAGCGCGCGATTGAGGACGCCGATCTCAAACTCATTCGCGACCGAATAGCAGCCGATAATCCGGAGATGACCGCGAGCGAGGTGCGCGCCGCGGCAAACGAGGAGCGCAAGCGCTTGCAGGGCTTGGACGCAGGCGAGTACATCACCGTAGCGGACGGCGTAGGCTACAAGTCGTCGAGCGGCATAAAGATAGAAAAGATAGGGCTGGCGGGGCATACCGTGGACAGCGTATACGACGGATTCACGCACGAGTTTAAGTTCCGCGCCAAGGGCAAAGGCACGTTCAACGTGGTGTACATGGGACACGGCACGGCGTTTATAGAAGAAAAGCGGTTCGATATAGACAGCGAGGATTGGCGCGAATACACGTTTACTTACACCGCGCCGGCAGGCACGAAGCGCGTCGAGATAGAGCTTACGAGCGGCTTCGACGTTGCGGCGTACTTTGACGACGTTTCGATGAGGTTGGTATGACGGCTGCGGTAACCAAAAACACCGCTGCGACGGCAAAAGGCGGTTCGCTCGCAAAGCGCAAGCGGCGCAAGGATTACATATTCGTGGCGATATTGCTGGCGTATCCCGTGCTGCAATTCGTCATTACTTGGGCGTTCGTAAATATCGGTTCTATAAAAATGGCGTTCGAGCGCACCGACCTGTACGGCAATACCGAGTTTGTGTGGTTCGATCAGTTTGTACGTGTGGTAAAGGATCTGTTTCAGACCACGCAGAACGATACGGGCGTGCCGTGGCTTAACAACAATCTCGTGATAGTACTCAACTCGCTCGGCTATGCCGTGATAACGGTGTTTATCAGCTTGCCGCTGTCGCTGTTGTTTTCGTATTTTCTCGACAAAAAGATGCCGCTCGCAAACGTGTTTCGAGTTATATTCTTTTTGCCCAACATTATACCGATCGTAGCGCTCGTCATGTCGTATAACATGCCGCTCAAATATATGGTTTCGGGCATGTACGACAAGTGGCCGACCTCGCAGCTCTGGATATATCTTTACTGTATATGGGCTGGACTCGGCTACAACGTCGTCCTCATGTCGGGCGCGATAGGGCGCATACCCAAAGAGATATACGAAAGCGCGCAGCTCGACGGCGCGGGATACATGACCGAGTTTACCAAGATCACAATTCCGCTTATTTGGCCGACGATAGTCACGCTTGTGATCGTAGGCCTTACAAACGTGCTCACGCTGTACTTGCAGCCCTATCTTCTTACAAACGGAAACGGTACGGGTCTTACGTACAGTATAGCCATGGAAATTTTCGCAAACACCTCCGAGTTCAACCCGAGCAAGTATTCGCAGATGGCGGCAAAAGGATTGCTGTTCTCTGTGATCTGGGCGCCTATAGTCATGCTTGTGCGGCACTTTATGTCCAAGAAATATTCGGACATAGACTTTTGAGGGGGCGGGCATGAACAGACTGAAAAAAATGTCGCGCGGTTACAAAGCCGTAAAATGGATAATGTTCGTCGTGTTCGTCGTGTATTCGCTCACGCTGCTGCTGCCGTTCGTATGGATGTTTTACAGCTCGTTCAAGAGCTCGGGCGACTTCAACGCCGGCAACGTGTTCGGATTTCCCGAGGAATGGAAGTTCGATAATATTATAGAAGTGCTGAGATACGAAATAGAGGGGCAGTCGGTTTTGAGCATGCTCGGCATGAGCGTACTGACCACGCTTCTCGGCACGGTGATAAACGTCGGGCTGTCCGCTGTCGCGGCATATGCTGTGTCGAAGTACAAATTCCCGGGGCGCAAGGTTATACTCGGCGTGGCGATATTCACGATGATAGTTCCCATAGTCGGCACGCTGCCCGCGCAGGTGCAGATGATGGAAACGTTCCATATGCAAGACTCGCTGATAGGCGTGCTGTTCCTGTATTCGGGGTGTTTCGGATTCAACTTCATAATGCTGCACGGCTCGTTCGAAACAATTTCGTGGAGTTACGCCGAAGCCGCGCAGATAGACGGCGCGAACAGGGCGCAGATACTGTTTCGGATAATGCTGCCCATAGCCAAAGGTCCCATAATCG
Source organism: uncultured Christensenellaceae bacterium (assembly GCA_910587455.1). Taxonomy (GTDB): domain Bacteria; phylum Bacillota; class Clostridia; order Christensenellales; family Pumilibacteraceae; genus Anaerocaecibacter. Next base: position 23,711 of record CAJULK010000014.1, read on the forward strand.
CGGTGAGCATACTTCAAGCGATAATATATTGGAACGACTATTCGACGCCGTTCCTGTTTATGAACAGTTACAAGACGCTCGCCGTCGGACTGTACAGCTTGCAGAACGATATGCAGAACGACTATCCGATGGTGTTTTCGGCGGTCATGGTCGCCGTTTTACCTGTGGTGATACTGTTTGCGGTGTTCCAAAAGACGATAATCAAAAATACCGTTGCGGGCGGTCTGAAAGGCTGACGAGGAGGAAATTATCTTGATGAAAAAGAGTTTTCACTTTATAATAACGGCAATGGCGGCGGCGCTTGTGCTCGCTTTTTCGGCGTTCGTGTTTGTCGGGTGTTCGGAGGAAAAGCCTACCGAGTTTGTTCTTGCCGAATACACGGTCGCCGACGGCGATTTCGTCACCGTCAAAAATCCCGACGCCGAGTACCGTCTCATCGGCGACGTGCCGAGCGGCGTCGAGATAACTAAAGGCGGCAAATTCATAATTTCCGGCGATGTGCCCGACTGCACTCAGGTCACGATAGCCGCCGTTATAGCCGGCAGGATAACGTCCACGGCGGTATGCAAGCTGTCCGTGCCGACGGACGCGCCCGTGATAACGTTCGGCGGTATGTCCGGCTACGTGGTGTCGGGGAGCAGAATATCTGCGACGGCAGAACCGCTCTGCGGACTTTTATATTCGCTTAAAGACGATGCGGACGGCGTGATAATAAACCCCGTGACGGGGCTTATCCGGTTCACGAGCGCGGTTAAGGACGACGTTCCGTTCACGGTCGTCGCTACGGGACGGGGCGCGTCGCAGACAAAAGAATACCGCACGGCGGTAGGCAATCTCGTGACGGCTCACGACCCCGAAGCCATAGTCGAACAGGGCGTCGGCGCGGAGCTCGAAATAACGCTCGATTTCGGCGACGGATCGGGCAGCAGCGCGCTGTTTAGAGAGATAGGCGTTGTCGGCGCGGAGATCGCAAAAACGCAGCTTACCGCCGACGAGTATTCTTACGACAAGGCGACGTGTACCGTTACCGTTGCGAAATCGGTCACCGAAAAGCTCGCGCAGGGCGAGAACGAGCTGTTGCTGTACACCGCAAAGAACGCCGTGTCTGTGAACGTGCGCGCGGCTAAGTACGTGCGCACCGCCGAAGAACTCGCCGCCATAGGCAGAACCCGCGAGGCGCTCGGCGGATATTACGTGCTCGCAAACGATATAGATCTTTCCGATTATCTCAAATCCAAAACCGAAAGCGGCGAAAAAGGCGGGTGGTATCCGATAGGCAACTATCGCGACGTCACGGACGGAACGGCTACCGCAGACGCGTTCCGCGGCACGTTCGACGGCTTGGGACATAAAATAACCGGACTGTGGATGGATTGGTTCGCCGTCCGCGAGTCGGGTGCAAACTATGATTCGTACTTTAATGCGGGGCTGTTCGGATACGTTACGCGCGACGGCGTTATAAGAAACGTCGAGGTGCACAGCGAGATCGACGAAAAAAGTTATATGTGCTCGTACTCGGGCGGACTCGTGGGCGTAAACTGCGGCACGATAGAAAACTGCATTGCGAACATAACGGTGGTAATGGAGTTCGAACACCGCGTCGCGGGCGGGTTCGTCGGCAGAAACGAGGGCACGATACGCAACTGCATAAGCCTCGGCTGGGTGGGCGCGGCGCAAACTTACGGCGCGTTCTGCGGCACTGACATGGGCGATATAATCGACTGTTACGCCGTGGACGATCGGTCGCTCGCGATAGAAGCGAGCGTGCACGCCGACCGTCCCGAAATTCTGCCGTTCTGCGGTTCGGGCAGGGGCGAAAACTGCGCCGTGTTCGATAGCGCGGAGTCGCTTACGGCGGGCGCGGACTTTTCGGAGTGGAAAGGCTTTACGCAGCAAGACGGGGAGCTTCCCCGAATAAAAATTACTCAAACGAGGTAGGCGAGTAATGGGTCTTACGGGAAAAAATCAAAGCTACGCAAGATTGATAAACAACAGAATGGTCATGCGCGAACTGAGCCGCGCCGACTGCTCGGCAACTATGCTGTCGCGCGAGCTGCGGCTCAGCAACGCCGCGCTGTCGTCCATAATCTCCGATCTCAAACGCGACGGATACATCCGCGAAGTGGCGTGCACGGACAATAACGCGACGCAGGCGCTCGGCAGAAAACCCGTTTACTATTCCATAAACGAAAACTTCGGGTGCGTGGCGGTCGTAGGACTTTCCAACCACCGCGCGACAGTGGCGCTCAGCGACATGAAAGCGTGCATAACCGATTCGGTGGAAACGCGGGTCGAACGGTACGACGTGGCGACCATTTACGAGCTTGTTCTCACGCTCAAAAATCTTATCGCAAAACCCGAGTATTCGGGCGTGCCTCTTCTCGGCATAGACCTTTCCGTGCCCGGCAGGGTCAACGAGGTAACGGGTGATCTCATACTGTCTCCGCAGTTCGATAAAGATCTTTTCGGCGAAAAGAATTATATGGTCGATCTGTTTGCGCGTCAGTTCGGTGTGCCCGTAAAGATGACAAACGATATAAATCTCGCAGGCTATGCGGAAATGTGCCGCGGCGCGCTCCGAGACGTGGAAAACGGCATGCTCGTGCACGTGGACGAGGGCATCGGCGGCGCACTGATACTCGGCGGAAAACTTTATACCGGTTCGCAGGGTTTTGCGGGCGAGATAGGAATTATGCGCACTGAGTTCGACGGGCGCATCGATGTGCTCGACGAGTTTTCGAGTATGCGCGCCGTAAAGAACAAACTGTCGGACGGCAAGGAAATACATACCGACGACGTAATGCGGCTGTATCGGTCCGATGCCTCCGCTCGCGAATACATAAACAAAACCGCCGACTGCATAGGCAGAGTGCTCAAAGACGTGGTCGAACTTTTGGATATTTCGACGATAGTCGTTTCGGGCAGGGTGACGGGGTTCGGCGACGAATACTTCGAATGTATTCAAGCCGCCGTGGATAAGTCCATAAACGGCGCGAGGGTTTGTCCGTCCGCGCTCGACAGAGGCGCGTCGATAGTCGGCGCGGTGTCGAAAGCGGTGGAGGCTTTGACCGCAGACATATTGGAAAACAAATCGAATAATAAATCCTGGAGGAATGAATGATGAAAAAAAGGACAATTATAGCGAGCACCGTGTTCGCTTCGCTGTTCATGTGCGCGGGCGGACTTATCGCCTGCGACGACAATTCGGGCGTGGGGGGGGGTACTCAAAATCCCACGCAGCTCGCTGCGCCGACGATTACGCTTAACGAAAACGTCGTGAGCTGGCAAGCCGTAGAGCACGCGACGAGCTACGACGTTACGGTCGGCAGCGCGGCGGCGGTCAATACTACTGACACGAGCTACACGCTCACCGTGACCGAAGAGGGCGAGTACAAGATCACGGTCATAGCCAAATCGACGGACGCCAACTATACGGCGAGCGCCAAGTCGAACGAGGTCGTTTATACGTACGAGATCCCCGAACCTGTCACGCTCGCTCGGCTCGAAAAAGTGACCGATCCGGCAAAGACCACGTACTTCCTCGACGAGAAAGCCACCGAGCTCGACATGACGGGCGCGACGTTCCGCGCTGTGTACAGCAACGACAGCAGAGAGGAAGTCACGCCCACGCTCAAAGGTACCGTCGATCTTTCCACGGTCGGCGAAAAGGAAGTGACGTTCGAGTACGGCAACGACACGATCGGCAAGCGCGAAGTCAAGCTGACCGTCACCGTAAAGGAGCGCACGGCAGCCGACCTCGACGCTGCGGGAACGGCGTATGCCACTGCGGAAAACGAATACGGCGCCGATAAATATTTTATCTCCGACAAGGAGGTCGACGGCGCGGTGGACATGAAAGGCAATGCGCTCACCGTAATCAAGGAAGGCGGAAAGTCGTACATAGCGGGCAACAGCTTTGCTTCTTCGGGCGCAATGCTCGTAAAAACGACGGGCGCTTCTCCCGAGTACATCAACGTTATCGCCGCAAAGTACATAACCAATGCGGCGGATCTGCGGGCAGTAAACGACGATCTCGCAGGCTACTACATTCTCAGAAACGACATCACGCTCGAGGGCACGGAGCGCGCCGCCGACGGCTCGCTCACTCCCATCTGGGCGAAGGGCTTTACGCCCATCGGCAAAGCGCCTATAAAAGAAATTGCGTCGGAACCGCCGTTCACGTTCGCGCCCGACGGCGACGATCTCGTTCAAGAGGGCGCCGCGTTTACGGGCACGTTCGACGGCAGGGGCTATATCATAGGCGATCTTCTCACGTTCTTCCCCAACGAACAGCCTACGGCGGCTACGGCGTACTATTTGGGCATGTTCGGTTATATCGGCAAAACGGGTACGGTCAAAAACTTTACCATGCGCTCGTCCATGGTGCGCGGCGGCAACCTCAGTTCGTTTGTTGCGGGCGTTAACATGGGTACGGTGGAAAACGTCGTTATCGACGAGTCGTGCGCGCTCTTCGGCACGTACATGTCGGTCGGCGGATTTATAGCCGGGTATAACGGCGGCACCGTCAAAAACTGCGTATCGTACGCGACGAACTTCGGCGGCTGGAACAGCGCGTCTTACGACTTTGCGAAAGCGGCGGGCGACGCGTCCGAATCGGCTTCCGAAACGAACGTCTTTATTGCCGATAAGACGGACAAAACCGCGGAGCTCGGCGACGGCTGGTTGTTCATAGACGGCTACGGCACGGTGTACGCCAATTCCGAATACAGAAAAGTGCTCGACATCGACAAGACGTGGTACGTCGGGCAGCCGTTCAAAGTAAAGATCTATACGCAGGCGGACGACGAGGTGTCGTTTGCCACGTGGGGAATAAGAGATCACGACAATGCCGATAACCCTGCGGTCAAGTTCAAATCCTACGATCCCGACACGCGCACATATACTATGGAATTTGCCCAAACGGTAACGAGCGAAATACTCGCGGGCGGAAACACCTTCGTAACGGCGGTGCGCATAAACGGCTCTACCGTAGCTTCGTTCGGCATAACGGTCGGCGCGCCTTACATTACGGGCATAACCGCCGTAGCCACCCAAAACATAGAGTGCGTAAAGGACGGCGCGCTCAATCTCGGCGGAATAGACCTCACAGTGGAAATGTCGGACGGAGCTTCCGACACGGTCAATCCCACCGAAGTGCGCGGGCTCGATTCTTCGACGGTCGGCGAAAAGAGCGTAACGTTCGTGTGGAGCGACGGCACTAACGAATACACGGTAAACGGCACGGTCAAAGTAGTCGATTCGACGGGCGCGATAACCGCGAGCGTCAAACAGGGCGTGGACAAAGTGATCATTCCCTATCTCAACGGTTGGAAGCTCGCCAACGTTACCGATTGGTCGCAGTTCTTCGACGTTTCCACGACCGATTACACCGTGACCGTAACGGGCAGTCTCTACGGCGAAGTTACGTTCACCGTATCCAAGTCGGGCATGACTTCGGCTACCGTCACCGTAGACACGTATCTCGAAGTCAACAGCAAAGAATCTTTCGCGGCTATCAATAACAATCTTGCGGGTTGGTACGCTGTGACGGGAGATATAGACTTCGGCGAAACGGGAACGGTATTGGGTCTGCCGCCCACGCGCGACGAATCGGCTTCCGAAAACGGCTGGTTCATCGATCTCGCTCAGGCGAACGGCAACGCGTTTACCGGAAAATTCGACGGGCAGAGCCATACGCTCAGGAATTGGAAGATAGAAAAATCGGGCTGGCAGTTCGCAAACTATTACGGCGCGATGTTCGCTTATATCGGAACGGGCGCTTACGTAGGCAATTTCACGGTAGACAAAGCGGCGGTATCCGTTTCGCAGGACGCTTCCGTTGTGTCGGCGCTTAACTGCGGAACTATCGACAAAGTAACGGTGAACGCGAATTGCACGGTTAACGCTACGTACGGCAGAAAAGCCGTGTTTGCGATAGTCAACAACGGAAATATTACCGATTATGTCAATTCGATAGATACGGACGTTGTTTACAGCGGCACGGACTATACGTCCACGGGTACCGCCACTCCTGCCGCGCCTTCCGCCGGCTCCTCTCTTTAGCTCCGCCGATTGGCTTGTAAAACGTCAGATTTGGGGCACCGAAACTCAGACGCACGGCGGAGTGATACCCGAAAACGTCGCGGTAGCCGCTAACGGCGATCTGCATATCGCGGTCAACGGCGATTATTACGTCGGCGAAAAGCGCGGCGTTGCGCTCGGCAACGAGGGAAGCACGGATAACGGCAGGCGCACGGGCGGCGTGGTTCAGTCCAAGCGCACATACGGTCCGGGCAGCTTCGAGGTCGTTATGAAGATCCCGTCGGTCAACGGCGTGTGTTCGTCGATGTGGCTGTACAACAATTATACCGCCGACGGCGTAAATCACAACGACGAGATCGACATAGAGCTTCACGGCACGGTGTATCCGTCGCACGGCGGCGCGGTCGGCACGTTCCGCAAAGCGCTTTGCACGAGTTGGCTTGCCGAGGACAACAGCATAAGCGAGTACGTAGCTTCGCCGAGCGGCGCGCTCAACGACGGCGAGTTCCATACATATCGCATCGATTGGCACACCGGCGCGAACCCCCGTATCGAATATTACATCGACGGAGTAAAAGTTGCTACGCAGACCACATACGTGCCGACCAACGAGATGTATATGAATATCGGATGTTGGTTTCCCAATAATTGGTGCGGTGCGCCCGACTTCGAAACGGATACGCTCGTCGTAAAAAGCTTTGGGTACACGCCTTTTTCGGGCGAGACGGCTACAAAACTTTTCTGCGATACGCTCGGCGCAAACGACGTTATTCTCCACGCGTATCCGCAGAGCGCGGGCGAAATTCCCGAAAGCAACCTTTTGGCGAACGGAAAGTTCGACAGGGCGGCGGACAAACCGAGCGTGTGGACTCTGCCCGCGGGCGCGACGACGGGCGCAAACGGCGGAGTGACTTTTTCGGGGACGCTGTCGCAAGACGTCGAACTCGACTGCGGCGGACTCGAGATGAAGCTCGCGCTCGTCGGCAACGGCAGCTTTTCCGTCAAGATACGGTACGGCAGCGTCGTGGACGGCGTTGCGGTGAACGGCGAGGTCACGCTCGCGTTCGACGGCGGCGGAATAAAATCGTTCGTTCCGCCCGAAAACTGCACTAAACTGACGATAGAGATAACGTCGACTGCGCAGGCGAAGCTCGCTTCCGCGACGCTTACGGTGTAAAACGGCGATTGCGCCTAAAACATTTCGGATATTCCGAAATCACTTGTAAAAAACATTGAAACGTGATATCATAGGGGTGCTCGGTGCACCCCCTTGGTATCGCTGACCCAAATCGGAGATAAGACTACATGATAAAATTCGGAACGGGCGGTTTTCGCGGGGTCATAGGCGACGACTTTACCAAGAGCAACGTGCAGCTTGTTGCGCAGGGACTGTGCGATATAATCCGCGAGGACGGAAGCGACAAGCCCGTACCCGTCGGGTACGATTACAGATTCGAGTCGGGCTTCTTTGCCGAATGGATAGCCGAAGTTTTGGCTGCCAACGGCGTGAAATGTCTGCTGTATACGCAGTCTTTGCCCACGCCCGCCATCATGACGGCGGTTCGCGACGAGGCGCTCGATTACGGCATAATGATCACGGCAAGCCACAATCCGTACTACTTCAACGGCGTAAAAATGTTTGTGCGCGGCGGTATGGACGCGGACGTGGAGTTTACCGACCGTCTCGAAAAAAAAGTGCTCGCCGTCGATCGCGTAAAAACGTCGGACGCGGCTGTCGCTAAGGAAAAGGGTCTTATAGTTCCGTATTCCAATAAGGAAAAGTACCTTCAAAACATTCTCGATTTCATTTCGCCGACGGTGCGCGGAAGCGGGGTCAAGATACTTTTCGACAATCTTTGCGGCGTGGGTGCGAGCTGTATCGAACCGCTTTTCGACAAGCTCGGGATAAAGAATTTCAGCGCGCTCAACTGTCGGCACGACGCGTTTTTCGGATTTGTGAATCCCAATCCGACGCGCGAGGTGATGGAACGGCTTGCCGACACAGTCGTTTCCGAAAAGTACGACTTTGCCATGGCGACCGACAGCGACAGCGACAGGCTGGGCATTCTCGACGAAAAGGGCAATTACGTTTCGAGCAACGATATTCTCGCGTGTCTGTACTACTACCTTATTAAGTACCGCGGCATGAAAGGCGACGTCGTTAAAAACTGCGCCACGTCCGTGCTTATAGACAAGGTGGCGGCAAACGCCGGCTATGCCTGTCACGAGGTGGACGTCGGGTTCAAGAACATTTCATCGGCCATAAAAAAATACGACGCGCTCGTGGGCGGCGAGAGCAGCGGCGGACTGACCGTTCGCGGTTATATATTCGGCAAGGACAGTGTTTTCAGCTCGGCGCTGTTTACTGAAATGGTTACCGTCATGAAAAAACCCGTTTCCGAGATCGTTAAGGAAGTGCACGACTTTGCGGGATACCGATATTCTTACGTCGAGGACGAGATCAGGTTCGACGGCGAGAGCGAGGAAAGTATCACCGCGCGGATCGCGTCGGCTTCGCCCGAGTTCGACCGCGAGCTTGTACGCTCGTTGCGGCTCAACCGCAATTTCAAGTATATGTTTGCAAACGACTGTTGGGCGATGATCAGACTGTCGGGTACGGAGCCTGTGTTCAGGGTGTGCGCCGAGTTCGAAACGGAAGCGGCGGCGCGTGAAAATATAGAACGTCTCAGAACGCTTATACTCGACAAATAACGCTGCTGCGTATTAACTACTACACTTAAGAGGCGATATGAAAATCATCAAGGTCAAAAATTACGACGAAATGAGCGATAAAAGCGCCGAAATACTCGCGTCTGTCGTCAAAGCCGAGCCGCACGCGACGCTCGGGCTCGCTACCGGCAGTACGGTCTTGGGCACATACGACAGACTCGTCGAAATGTACAAGCGCGGCGAAATTTCGTTCGCTGACATTTCGTCGTTCAATCTCGACGAATACGTCGGACTGGGCGGCGACAGCGATCAGAGCTATGTGCATTACATGCGCAAACATCTGTTCTGCCGAACCGATTTCGATCTTAAAAATACGCACCTTCCCGACGGCGCGGCAGAGAACGCGGAGGAAGAGTGTGCGCGCTATTCGGCACTGCTCGCGGCCAATCCGCGCAGGATACAGCTTTTGGGATTGGGCAGCGACGGTCACATCGGTTTTAACGAGCCGTATTCGCCGTTTGACGGCACCACGCACGTAGCCGAGCTTGCCGAAAGCACAATATCGGACAACTCGCGGCTGTTCGAGCGCTTAGATGACGTTCCGCGCAAAGCGATAACTATGGGCATTGCCGAAATAATGCAGGCGCGATCCATACTTATTTTGGTGAGCGGCGCGGCGAAAGCCGAGGCTGTGCGCGCTATGGTAAACGGCGAAGTAAACGAAAGCTGTCCCGCGAGCGTTTTGCAGCGCCACGGCGACGTTACGCTCATTGTGGACGAGGCGGCGGCAGGCTTATTATGAAATGTTTCGAAGCCGCGCGGATCTACTTCGCAGGTAAAGGCATATTGTCGGGCAGCGTATCTTTCGGCGAACGCATAGAGTGTACCGACATCGCGGACGGCGAGAGGATAGAACTTCCTTCCGACTGTGTGGTATTGCCCGCGTTTATAGACGAGCACGTGCACGGCTGCGGCGGCGCCGACGCTATGGACGGCACCGTCGAAGCGCTCGAGATCATTTCGGAAACGCTTGCAAAAGAGGGGACTGCGCGCTTTTCGGCGACTACCATGACGGCGAGCGAACAAGCCACGCTCGCGGCGGTGCGTGCCGTAAAAGAATACCGCAAGATCCGCGGCGCGGCGGATTCGGCGGTTATAGGAGCGCATCTCGAAGGTCCGTTCATTTCGGACAAACATATAGGCGCGCAGCCGAAAGAGTTTGTAAAATCACCCGATAAAAAATTTTTCGACGCGCTGCGCAAAGAATCGGGCGACAATATACGAATGATAACGCTCGCGCCCGAAATTGCGGACGCCGACGCGCTTATTAAGCATATATCGGAATGCGGAGTCACCGTTTCGGCGGGACACACCGACGCGACTTATGCGGACATCGAGCGTGCCCGAAAGTGCGGTTTGAGCTGCGTGACGCATACTTACAATGCGCAAAGAGGAATCCACCACCGCGAGATAGGCACCGCGGGCGCGGCGCTCTGCGATGACGGGCTTTATGCGGAGATCATAGCCGACGGCATACATGTATCGGGGGCTGCGATAGGTCTTTTGTTAAAGAATAAGCCGCACGACAAGCCCGTGCTCATAACCGACGCCATGCGCGCAAAAGGCTGTGCGGACGGTGTGAGCGAGCTTGGAGGTCAGACGGTGTACGTCAAAAACGGCGAGGCACGGCTTGCCGACGGTACGCTCGCAGGCAGCGTTTTGAAAATGAACGACGCCGTGCGGTTCGTTGTGCGCTCGCTCGGGTCGGGATTGTGCGACGCCGTCGATCTTGCTACGGCAAACCCCGCGAAAAACCTCGGTATTTACGGTGAGTACGGGAGCATAGAAGTCGGGAAGTATGCCGATTTCGTCGTGCTCGATTCGATGTTAGACGTAGTGATGACCGTCCGCGGCGGCAAAATCGTATTTTCGCGCGGATAACGCTGTTTTTCGCTTTGCGCGTAATGACAAATATGTTGACAAAGCGTGTTGCCGATGATAAAATTGTAATTGAATATTTTTTAGGGATTACAAAATGTCAAGATCTGAATTCGGCGGATACGCGACAATAAAGCGTTACGTGCGCGAAAAACTCAAAAAATTGCTTGCATCCGACAGGACGTTTTCTTCACTGTACGCGCTGATGTTTTCGGAGCGCGACAACGTTATGGCGGAGCGCACCGACGGAAACAAGATAATCAGAACGACTTACGGCGAATGTTACGATCGAATCGAAAAGATCTCGCCCGTACTCGGCGCAGCGCTCGAAAACGTAGCGCTCGGCTCGATGGTCGGATTGTATATGGACAATTCGATCGAATGGATACAGGCGATGTGGGCGATACTCCAATGCGGATACCGTCCGCTGCTTTTGAACATGCGGTTGGATGACGAGCGGCTTTACGGCGTGCTTCGCGATTACGACGTAAAAGCGGTGGTTTCGGACGGCAGAATTTTCGACGGGCGGCTCTCGTTAGTATTCTCGGACATAGCTGCGGCAGCCGACGGCGGCGAAAACGGCGGCGCTGATATTACGGGACGGTTCGCCGACGAGCTTATAGTAATGAGTTCTGGCACTTCGCCGACTGTCAAGCTGTGCGGTTACCGCGGCGAAAACTTCGCTTATCAGATAAGCGACAGCGTGGATATAATAACGCGATGCAAGCAGGTCAAAAAGCATTTCGAGGGCAAACTCAAATTGCTCGTGTTTTTGCCGTTATACCATATTTTCGGACTCGCCGCGGTGTATATGTGGTTCGGGTTTTTCTCGCGCACGTTCGTTTTTCTTAAAGACCTCAGACCGGATACGATTCTTTATACGGTCAAAAAGCATAAAGTTACGCACATTTTCGCAGTGCCGCTGTTTTGGAACAAGGTCTATGACGGGCTGTACAAGAAGCTCGCCGAACTCGGCGAAAAGACGGAAGCGCGGTTCGCAAAAGGATTGCGTATCGCCGAAAAGACGGGCAGTAAGCTGTTTTCGAAACTCGCGTTCGGCGAGGTGCGCGAAAATCTTTTCGGCGGCAGTATTAGGTTTATGATATCGGGCGGCGGCGCGATCTCGCCGAAAGTGCTCGGACTGTTCAACGCCGTCGGGTACAGGCTCGCAAACGGTTACGGCATGAGCGAAGTAGGCATTACGTCGGTCGAACTGTCGGGATCGAATAAAGTGCTCGGTTCGGGCTCTGTCGGCAAGCCGTTTGCGCATGTCGAATATTCGGTAAATGCCGACGGCGAGCTGCTCGTTCGCGGCAGATCTTCCGCGAGCCGTATTTGGCAGGACGGCAAAGAAATAACGCTCGGCGACGAGTTTTACAATACGCGCGATCTCGTGCGCGTCGAAAAGGGTAGGTATTACATACTCGGACGTATGGACGATATGATAGTGGACGAGAGCGGCGAGAACATAAATCCCGATTGGGTGGAAAGCCGCATGTCTATCGACGGGGCTTTCGAGCACTGTCTTGTCGGTCGGGTGAGCGACGGCAAGGTCAATCCCGTGCTTATACTTCGCGTCAGCAAATACATATCGGCGGAAAAACTGAAAACCGTGCGTAAAAATGCGGAAGCGGAACTTTCGCGTTTGTCGCTTGCTGGATTTGTGCGGTCGATCGTGTTTACGGGCGAACCGATAATGCGCGACGACGAGATAAAACTCAATCGCAGGCGTATCGCGGCGGCGCTCGCCGACGGCACGCTTTCGCTCATCGACGCATCAAGCGCGACGCCCGAGCGTATAAACGATTTGCTGTGCGACAGAGTTCGCGCCGCGTTTGCCGAGGCTACGGGCAAGCCCGCGGACGAAATAGGCGACGACGATCATTTCTTTTTCGATATAGGCGGGAGCAGTCTCGATTATTTTTCGTTTGTGTCCGCGGTGCGTGAAGAGTTCGATGTGTCCCTTCCTGTCTCCGATAACGGCGGGCTTGCGACGGTGCGCGAGTGCTGCGAATATATTCGGTCGAATATCTGATTTCGAGAGGGGCGGAGCGTCGTTTGACAGAGGCGCGGGTGTATTATGAAGTGGCGAATCAAAGAAGCCGAATTCGGCGACGCGGTGCGGGTTAAGCTCGGCGGACTGTATCATTACGGGATCTATGCGAGTGACGAAGAAGTCATACAGTTCGGGCTTCCGCCGAGTCCCGATAGGAGAGCGCAAGACGTCGAGGTGACGGCGTCCGACGTTTCGGATTTTCTGTCAGGCGGGTTCATGGAAGTAGGCAGACCCGAGGGCAAGGAACGAAGGATGAAGCGGCCCGGCAAGGAAGTCGTTGCCGCTGCGCGTGCGCGAATGGGCGAGAAAGGATACGATCTGATCCGTAATAACTGCGAGCATTTCGTTAACTCGTGCCTGTTCGGTAAAAGTTTTTCTACGCAGACGGACGGAATGAGAGCGCATATCCGCGCGATCCCGACAGTTGACGTTTATGTTGCGAAATTCCCGTTCCCGACCGAGAACGACGAGATATACCCGCCCGAGCGCGCCGCAGAGATCGAAGCGTGCAAGAACGACGGTGCGCGCGAAGAAAAGTTTTATGTGTGGAAACTGCTCGAGCACGGGATTAAGCGCTCTTTCGGCATAAACATTCGGAATGTCGATATAAAATGCAGGCGCGGAAAATGGTATTGCGCAGACTGCGAGTTTTCGCTGTCGCACAGCGGCGATGCGGTAGCTGTAGCCGTTTCGGACAAACCGATCGGTGTGGATATAGAAAAGTTCGAGCCGACGCGGTTTTCGGCGGGATTGCGTAAAAAGATTTTTACGGCACGGGAAGCAAAGGCGGCGGCGGAATTGACGGAAGCTGCGGCGGGCGAGTATGCGAATCGGCTGTGGACGGTCAAGGAGGCGGCGTATAAGAGTGGGGCGGTAAAGAGTTTTGCGCCGAGTAAAATTGAAACGGAAAACATGACGAATGTATCCAAGCGCGTAAAGACGGACAAAGGCGAGTATATTTTGACGGTTGTGTCGCAGGACGCAGAGCGAGCCGTTTTCGGAACATACGGCGAAAGCTTGATCATAACGGAATGATGCCGATAAGCCGATTGCGCAAAAAAATACGGAATTTGCAAAAGCAATGTGCAATCCGCTTGACAAACGGGACAAAGCATGGTAAACTGATTTAGTTATGGCCCCATGGTCAAGAGGTTAAGACATCACCCTTTCACGGTGAAGTCGTGGGTTCGATTCCCGCTGGGGTCACCAGACGAGGGGTATAAGAACACCCCGAAAGAGAAGTCGCATTAGCGGCTTCTTTTTCTTTTGCGCTCTGTTCGTCCTCGCTCTCGTTTTCGCCGTTCCCGTCGGGGTAATCGGGGAATATCAAGTTCAATAAAAGTTCCTCTTTCTGCCCGCCTTTCAAGTGGAATAACACTTTCATTTTATCGTCGTAAAGCACAACGCGATAAATAAAGATATTGATTAGCTCCTTGCGGTGCTTGGTCTTGGTATAATCGAGCGTGCGGAAATGTAACAGCCATTTGCGAATGTCCGAATAGCTGTATTTCATTTGCATTGCCTTTTCCATTGCAACGGTGTCCGCAAGCTCTTTGTTTTCGTT
>CAJULK010000015.1 GCA_910587455.1 uncultured Christensenellaceae bacterium
AACACGCCCCTTTCTCACGTCAAGCGGCTTTCGCGGCATAAACCGCCGTTTGTGCGTGATTGATAGATTTACCGACGAATACCCGAAAAGCGTTACAGCGGCAATATAGCGGCGTTACACGGCACTATGCAGAACAAAAACGGCAAAAGAAAAAACCTAAAACCTATTCCAACAAAAGGAATTCGTTTTAGGTTTGGACTGGTGGAGATGACCGGAATCGAACCGGTTTCCGACGCGGGTTTGCGGGGACATCTACAAGTTTAGCACGTCGCTCGATGTCCGATCCCGAACCGCGCCGAGCAAAGGTTCGAAACCGCAAGGTCGTTTATCTTCGCGCGGAACGACCGCCGCCGCGCGCAGTTGCCTACCGTTTAATTAAAGCCCGCGTTCCCGCCGATAGGCAGCGAGTGCGGACGCCGCAACAAAATTAAGCTGCGAATGCCATTGCGGGAGCCGCAGCGGGAGCCGCGAACTTCATCACTTTGGCGTTTTCGTTTTTGTTGGCAATTAAAGCCTTTCGCGTTTTTAGGTAGCCGACCCTACCACTTGCTTTCCGTCGCTACGCCGCGCCGTCGAAGCCTTTACATCCCCATGTCGCTCTATTATACACCGCACACGCCGCGATTGCAAGCGTTTTCGTATCCCCGCCCTGTCGAATTTTAGCCGTCGCTATGCCGCAGCCATTCCCGTTTCGGATAACCGCGCTGCAAAGCACACAGCGTTCGGTTACAATACCCCGGACAGCAAGCGCTCCGTCAGTATTGCCATCGTTTTTGCGGGCGTCTTGCAATTATTCTGTACCCATATCCGCATGAGCGACGAAATCCCGACAGCGGCAAACTTCAAATAATATTCGGCGAGCATCGGCTCGAACGCAACCGAATTGTACCAAGTATCCTCAAGCTCTATCTCCACATACTCTTTGATTTTGTCCGTCATTATATCGAAAAGATCGGGTTCGACAAACAGCTTTGCAAACGCCGGCTCTTTGAGCATATGCTCGTAAAAGTACATATAAATGCTGCGCGCGCCCGAGCGCGCAAATCCGTTCTTTTTGGAACAGTCCAAATACACCATGTCAACGTGCATTTTAACGACGGAAACTTTCGATTCGAAGCTGCGGTAAAACGTCTTGCGCGAAACGCCAGCAGCCGCGCAAATATCCGACACCGTTATGTCCGCATACGGCTTGTCCCGCATGAGCTCGAACAGCGCGGCGACGATGGAATCTATCGACCTCATGCGCCCCGCATTTATTTTCAAAAGCTCGTCGAACGCTTTCGACGTCGCGTCGTTGGCTCGCGTTACGCGGTTATCCATAATACCTCACTGCTTTTGCCGATTTTGCACTCGCCGATTTTCGAATCGGTCGAGCGCGACTTGTTTATAATCATGTTTATAATATCATTGCTTAAATTATAACACGCGCCGACCGCCCTGTCAACACCGATAAGCGACGAAGCCGCGCATACCAGTTTTACAAACGCGTCAAAACACGCATAGCTTTACTAATAATCGGCATATTTATTGTGACAACAACATAAAAATATCTTGAAAAAAGTAACATTTTACTTGACACCATGTGACAAAATACGTTATAATGTGTTCGTTCATATTGCATATTGAACAAATCTTTAAGGGAGGGTGAACACCATGGGGAAAGGAAAGAAAATCGCAGGTCTCGTTCTCGGCATACTTGCACTGTGCTCGACAGCCATTAACGTTTTACCGTTCGCAGGTCTTGTTTCGTTGATCATGGCTATTGTCGGTCTCTGCCTCGCCGTCAGCGGACAGAAAGCCGGTAAAGACGGTCTCGGAACTGCTGCGTTCGTTATCTCGTTGATAGCGTTGATTCTCAGCATAGTCCTGTTCGCTTCTTGCGGTATTTGCGCTATATGCGTACTCTGCTCGGGCGAAGCTGCCGCAGGTGCTGCCGCCGGTTGCGCCGGCGCTGCTGCCGACGCAGGAAGCGCGTTCGTTATGTTGATCTGATACATACGAATACAAACTGTCAATCGTAGCGCGGACGGAGTTTCTGTCTGCGCTATTTGATTTTGAAAGCGATTATAGTAGCGATGGCGACATTTTGCATTTAATCAATTACGTTTGACATCATCGGGCTTGCCGTCCGTTCTCAGAACGCTTGCGATTTTATTCGGAATGTGCTAATATATAAACAGTTCACTACGGTTACCAAAGGAGAAAAAAATGCACCCCTATCTCGATCCATGGCACAGAATCCCCATGTACGGATTTATGATTGCCATAGGCGTCGTATGCGTAGTATTACTGTCGCTGTTCTGGCACGACACAAAACTCAAACGCGACGACGCGGTATATTCCACTACTTTCGCGCTCGTCGGCGGATTTATAGGCGCCAAACTTTTATCCATACTCCAAAATATTCCCGCTATGGCGAGCGGCAGGATAAGTTTTCTGCTCGTGCTGCAAAGCGGATATGTCTTTTACGGCGGGTTTATAGGCGGGCTCGTAGGAATAATCATTTACGGCTTGGTATTCAAGATAAATCTGCTCACACTGTTCGATTTTGCCGCACTGCGCGTACCCGTCGGTCAGGCCTTCGGGCGCATTGGCTGTTTGTGCGCGGGCTGCTGTTTCGGCAGACCGACCGACATGCCTTGGGGCATAAAATACCCGCCGAGCACGCTCAACCCCTCACTCAACGAGCTTTACGGACAGGCACTCCACCCCACGCAGATCTACGAAACGATTTACTGCACGCTTATTTTTATAGTCCTGCTCGTAATGACGTCTAAATATTTCCGCGGCAAGCTAATGAAAGGTGTTGTGGCAACGACGTACGTCGGGCTTTATGCGGTGTGCCGATTCGTCAACGAATTTTTCCGTTTCGATATGGAACGCAAGTTCGTAGGCGCGGTATCGACGTCGCAGTTTATAAGCATCTTGCTCGTTATCGGCGCTGTCGCAGCTTGGATCGCGGCGATACTCATTATGCAAAAGCGCAAAAAGTCGCCCGGCTTCGCACAAAAGTTCGTGGACAGAATGGCGTACATTATGCCGCCTCCGCCCAAACCCAAGCAAGCCCCCGCGACTGCCGACGGAGAACCCGCAACGGATATTGCGCCCGACGGAGCGCAGCCCGAAGCGGTCGTATCCGACTCCGCCGAAGCGGTTGCGAATGACTCGCCTGCAGTCGAGCCGAATACGTCTAGCACGGACGCTATAGACAACGGCGCCGACATTCCCGACGCGCCCGCGGAACAAGATGGAAAAGCGTAAACATTGTTATTAAGCCCCCCGAAGCGGGGGCTTTTTCAATGCAACCGAGCAGCGACGCGCGTCAAAGCCGACAGAGAACGGCAAAAATCGGATATCGCTTCGAAAACGCTTGAAATATAAACAAACGCGTGCTATAATATACATATAAAAAACAGTTCGATTACGGCGAGGACGGAATGATCAAAACGGTAACTTTCAAATGCAATAAGTGCGGCAAGGATCATGTTTACAATATAGGCACTCTCGGGCTTGCCACGCTTCAGGACGCCGTAGACAAAGTGCCCGAGCGCGACTCCGACAAACTGCTCGAAGCTGTCAACCGCATGCTCATGAACAAGACGGAAGCTCAGCGCACCGCATTTATGATGAATAACGCCGACGCGCTTTCCATGGTCAATTACGACACGTGCGGCGCGGCGATAAATCTGTTCGAGGCAAACGACGTCCGCAACGTTTACGCCAAGTACACTCCCGAACAGGTCGAACGGCTGAACAGGAGCATGAGCCTATGGGAAGACGCGCACAAAGCCGAGGGATTTGTCGCTTTCGAGGCGATGTACTATTGCCGCAAATGCAAAAAACTCGTTCAGGGCATGTATCTCAAAGTCAGATCCGTAGACGACAAAAAGGAACGCACTTATTTATACAGCCCCAAGTGCACGCTTTGCGCAAGCGATCTGTTTCTCGTAAACGACGCGAACATGGGCTATCTGTTCGAGGGGCTTACCGCGCGCGCACCCTGCCCCGACTGCGGCGGCAAGCTCATAGTATCCGACGTGAGATACAAGCCGTAACTTTTTGAAAATCAAAAAACGAATCACCCCTACGAAGCATTTCGCAGGGGTGATTTTTTGTGATGTCGAGATTCTTCACGTTGGGCAGCGCCTTCGTTCGGAATGACAAGATATATTCACGCTTCGCGCCGAATCTACCTCACTGCGCTCCGGCGAACTGCGCGTTATACAGTTCGGCATAAAAACCTTTCTTTTCGAGAAGCTGTTCATGGTTGCCCTGCTCTATCACGTCGCCGTCTTTAAGCACGAGTATGACGTCGGCATTTTTTATGGTAGACAGTCTGTGCGCGATTACGAACGACGTTCTGCCTTCGGTCAATTTGTCCATTGCCTGTTGGATAATAAGCTCGGTACGCGTATCGACGTTGCTCGTCGCCTCGTCGAGAATGAGAAGAGGCGAATCTTTTATCATTGCGCGCGCGATAGTGAGCTGTTGCTTTTGTCCTTCCGAGAGTTGCGTGCTCTCTCCGATCACCGTATCGTACCCTTTCGGCAGACACTGTATAAAATGCGACAGACCGACTGCGGCGCAAACTCTGTCGAGCTGTTCGTCGGTTATTCCCGTCTTGTTGTACACGAGGTTTTCGCGCAGCGTGCCTTCGAACAGCCATGTGTTTTGCAGGATCATATCGAACAGGTCGTGCACGCTTTCGCGTTTCATATCCTTGATCGAAACGCCGTCGATCTTGATATCGCCGCTGTTAAGCTCGTAGAACCGCATCAAAAGATTGACTATAGTAGTTTTGCCCGCGCCCGTAGGTCCCACGATAGCTACCTTCTGACCTTTTTTGAGGTCGGCGGAAAATCCGTGTATGATCTCCTTGTCGGGCAGATAGCCGAAGCGTATATTCTCGAAAGAAACATTGCCGTCGGGATTCTCGATCACGGTCGTTTTTTCGCTCTCGTCGCTCATTTCCGCGCTGTCGAGCATTGCGAACACGCGCTTGCTCGCCGCCGAAGCCTGCTGTATGGAAGTCATCGCCTGACCTATCGTGCCGAGCGGCTGCGAGAACAACCGCGCATAAATAACAAATTCAATAAGCGTTCCCGGCGATACGGATTTACTGCCGTTTATTATGAGAACTATACCTACTACGAAAATCAAAAGGTACGACAGATTACCGACAAAGTTCATGATAGGCATCATAACGCCCGACATGAACTGAGATTTCCAATTGCTCGAAAACAAGCCGTTATTGACCTTGCCGAACTTCTTGCGCGCGTCCTTTTTGCCGTTGTACGCTTTGACCGTGTCGTGCTGAGTGTACACCTCTTCTATCTGACCGTTCATGTCGCCGAGCTGTTCCTGCTGCCTGTCGAAGTGCTTCTGCGATTTTTTGAGGATTATAAACATGAACAGGAACCCGAGAAGCGACGCGCCTATCGTCGTCGCCGCGAGTATGGGATTGACGATAAACATCATTATCGTCACACCTATAAACAGCGCAAGCGACGCGACGAGGTTTGCCGTGCTCTGACTGAGCGTTTGCGATATCGTGTCCACGTCGTTTGTTACGCGCGACAGTATATCGCCCGTTGTAGACGTATCGAAGTAGTTGAGCGGCAGTTTGTTTATCTTGCGGTTTATGTCCGAACGCAATTTCTTGGAAACGTTCTGCGTAACCGTAGACATGATAAACTGCTGACCGTACGACAAAAACGTGCCTACCGCGTAAATGAGCACAAGCCACAAGCACATCGTCATTATCGTATCGAGATTTATTCCCG
The DNA here is from genome assembly GCA_910587455.1 of uncultured Christensenellaceae bacterium. Classification (GTDB taxonomy): domain Bacteria; phylum Bacillota; class Clostridia; order Christensenellales; family Pumilibacteraceae; genus Anaerocaecibacter. The sequence goes on from CAJULK010000015.1 coordinate 5,784, forward strand.
TAGCCAATCCGTCCTCGATGGCATTGCCGAGGTCGGCTATCCGCCGAGGTCCGATTATCGAACATACTGCGCCGCCTACGGCGAGCACTATAGCCGTGATTATTACGGGCAAATAGCTTTTGCAATACGCAAGCAGCCGTCCGAACGATTTGAAATCGGCTTTTTCACGCTTGCCTGAATGTTGCGGTTTCATCATAGGGGGCATATTACAGTTCCTCCTTCGAAAGCTGCGAAAGCGCTATCTCTTTGTATATAGGACAGTTATCGAGCAGTTCTTTATGCGTGCCCTGACCGACGATCCGTCCCTCGTCGAGCACGATTATCTTATCGGCATTCATTATCGTGCCGATACGCTGCGCAACGATTATGACCGTCGCGTCGGGAATATTCTCGCGTATCGACTTGCGCACGAGCATATCCGTCTTATAGTCGAGCGCCGAGAAAGTATCGTCGAAGATCATCAGTTCGGCGTTCTTGTAAACTGCGCGGGCGATCGACAGACGCTGACGCTGTCCGCCAGAAAAGTTGGTGCCGTCCTGAGCGACGGGCGCTTTTACGCCCTCGGGCAGTCCGTTAACGAACTCGGCGGCGCAAGCTATTTCGAGCGCTTTTTTCATTTTTTCTTCGTTCGGCTCGTCGGCTGTGCCGTACGCGACGTTGTCCTCTATATCGCCCTTAAACAGAACGGCGCGCTGCGACGCAAGCGAAATGCGGTTTCTCAAAACCTCTTCGTCGTATTCTTTTACGTTTACTCCGTCAAAACGCACCTCGCCGCCGTCCGCATCGTAAAACCGTTCGATAAGATTTATCACCGTGGATTTGCCCGAGCCCGTCGCGCCGATAAACGCCACCGTCTCGCCGCGGTTTACGGTAAACGATATGTCGCTCACCGTCTTTTTGTCCGAATGATCGTACGCAAAACTCACTCCGTCGAACTCGACGAGCGGATCTTCGCCCGTTCCGTCTTTGACCGAGCCGCTTCTGACGGAACGGTGCGTTTCGAGCACGTCGCGCAATCGGCGCGCCGAAACGAGCGAGCGCGGCAGTATCATGAAAATCATTATGAGCAGCATAAACGCCATTACTACCTGCAAAGCGTACTGCATAAATACAGCCATACTGCCGTACAGTTCGAGTCGGCTCTCTATCACGGAAGTGCGATTGATCAGGATCGCGCCTATCCAATAAATGGCGAGCGTCAACCCGTTCATGCAAAGCTGCATAACGGGCATCATAAGCCCCAAGCCGCGCGCCGTGAACAGGTGGTTCTTGCGCACGCTGTCGTTGACGTTTTCAAACTTTTCCGTTTGATACGCTTCGGCATTGAACGCGCGCACGACGCGTACGCCCGTAACGTTTTCGCGCATCGAATTGTTAAGTGCGTCGGTCAGTTTTTGTATTTTGCGGAATTTGGGAAAACAAACGCCCACCAGTATTCCGACAACAAGCACGATCGCCGCGACGGTAATTATAGTTGCAACCGTCCATTCGAGCGCAGTAGACGAAACTTTGCAAATTGCCCAAACCGCCAGCACGGGCGCTTTTATCATAAGCTGCAACCCTATGGCGATGAATGTTTGAAGCTGCACAACGTCGTTGGTCGTGCGCGTAATAAGGCTCGGCGTTCCGAACTTGTTTATTTCCGCCGCCGAAAACGACGTCACACGCTCGAACATGGCCTTTCTGAGATTGCGCGCAAAGTCCGCAGCGGTGTACGCCGCAAAAAATCCGCACAGTATCGAACTCGCAAGACTGCCCACGGCATACGCCAGCATGATCCCGCCGTTTTCCAACACTACGCTCATCGGAACCGACGCACCAGTCTGCCTGAGTATTACTACCTGACGCATAAGCTCCGCCGTGTAATCGGGCATGGTAAGATCGCAATACACTTGAAACACGACCAATCCCGCACACAGCAGAATAAACACCCAATCGCGTTTATTAAGATATTTCAAAAGTCTTAACATTTGCTCTCCTTTCTATTATAATTATTACGGTCTATATAAATCTATACGCAGCGCGCATATACGGTCAACAGCCTCAAAACCGCTGCCCGTATCTTTCGAATGTCGTTCGCACAACCTCGGTGAGCCTGACAAACTCGTCCCACTCGCTTTCGCCCACCTCCGAAATTATGTATTCGAGCATGTCGAACAGCGCTTTCTCGCGCATGTTGTGCTCCGCTCTGCCCTCGTCCGTAATTGTGACGACAACCTTGCGCGCGTCGCCGGTAGCGGATGCGCGCTTGACAAAACCCTTAGACTCGAGAACTCTCAACGCCGCGGCGACGCGCGGCGTTGACATATCGAGCGCGCGCCCGATATCGCCGGCCAGCACCTCTCCGTCCGCGTTGCACAACATTCGCATAATAAGCCCTATGCCTTTCTGCTCCTCGTCCATATGCCTGAAAAAGTTTTTTGAATAGTGCTCTGTAAACACTTCCATAAATCTTTCGGCTTTGTCACGGGTATTCATTCCTGCCTCCGAAATTTATCTAACCGTATTAGCTAAATGTATTATATTCTTTAACGGCAAAAATAGTCAAGCAAAAAAATACCGCAAATAAAAATGTACATAATATTTCATTATGTACACAAAAAATTACATACTGCCGTCGCATATGCGGTATTCGAAATTACAAACGACCGAGAGTGAATATTCTCGCCCGCCGATCGCAATACAACGCTATTGCCGCTTTCCGCAATTACGGACGCGATGTTCAAGCCAGAAGCAAGACGCTGAGGCTCGGTTATTCTTCGTCGTGCGGCTCGGGGAAAAGCGCGGGATCGTACTCTATTCCGTTTTTGTCGTAGTAATCTTTGATCGCCGATCTTATTGCTTCCTCTGCGAGCACCGAGCAATGCAGCTTGTGCGCGGGCAGTCCGTCAAGCGCTTCCGCCACCGCTTTGTTGGTAAGTTCGAGCGCCTGCGACAGCGGCTTGCCTTTTATCATTTCTGTTGCCATAGACGACGAGGCTATGGCGCTGCCGCAACCGAACGTGTTGAACTTGACGTCGGTTATAATGTCGTTCTCGACCTTTATATATATCTTCATGATATCGCCGCAACGCGCGTTACCGACCTCGCCAATACCGTCCGCGTCGTCGAGTTTGCCCACGTTGCGCGGGTTTTTGAAATGGTCCATAACCTTATCACTGTAAAGTGCCATGATTTTTCTCCTTGATTATTTTATCAGTTCTAAAATACTATATCAAATGCGGCTTTTCGCCTTTTTGAAGCGCTTCCCATACCGGCGACATGTTGCGCAGATATTCGACTACGGGCGGGACGGCGGCGAGTATGGCGTCCACGTCCGCTTGCGTGTTCATGTCGGAAAGACTGAGCCGAAGCGAGCCGTGCGCGACCTCGTGCGGAAGCCCGAGCGCAAGCAAGACATGCGACGGATCGAGCGATCCCGACGTACACGCCGAGCCGCTGGACGCACATATTCCTTTATCGTCGAGAAGCAGCAGCAGGCTTTCGCCCTCTATGCCCTCGAAACACATATTCACGATGTTCGGCAGCCTGTTGCGCCTGTCGCCGTTCAGCTTGCTGTGTTCTATCTTTCCGAGTCCGTCTATAAGTCTGTCCGTCATTGCAAACAGCTTTTCCGATGTTTCTGTCATGCCGTCGCACGCTTCGTCGAGCGCAGCCGCCATCGCCGCTATCGCGGCGAGATTTTCCGTTCCCGCGCGCCGTCCGCGTTCCTGCGCACCGCCCTCTATAAAAGTCATAAGCGGCAGACCGCGCCGCACGAACAGCGCGCCGATGCCTTTCGGCCCGTGGAACTTATGCGCCGATAGCGACAGCATATCTATGTTCTGCGCGCGCACGTCAACGGGGATATGCCCTACCGCCTGCACCGCGTCGGTATGGAACGTAACGCCCTTTTCGCGGCAGACCGCGCCTATCTCGGCTATCGGCTGTACGGTGCCGATCTCGTTGTTTGCAAACATGACCGTGACGAGCGCGGTGTCGGGACGGATCGCATCGGCAACCTGCTTCGCCGTGACGATCCCGTTTTCGTGAACGTCGAGATACGTCACCTCGAATCCTTGACGTTCGAGTTTTTTAAGCGTGTGCAGGACCGCATGATGCTCGAACGCCGTAGAAACGATATGTTTCCTGCCCCGCTTTTCACCCACTTCGGCAGCCGACCGTATCGCCTGATTGTCCGCTTCGCTTCCGCCAGAAGTAAAATATATTTCGCGCGGTTCGGCATTGAGCCTCGCCGCAATGCGCGCGCGCGCCGATTCGAGCGCTTCCTTGGCAGCCTGACCCGCCGTGTGCAGAGACGACGGATTTCCGTAAACGTCTTTCATGAACGGCAGCATAGCCGCAACCGCCGCGTCGCTCATTGCCGTCGTCGCCGCGTTATCCGCATATACCGTCTTTTTTTCTTTGATCTTCATCGCTGTAATTCCTATTGATTTAGTATGAATTATTGCAAAACTTATTATAATCCTTGTAAATGCATTTGTCAACGGTATTGAGCGTCAGATTGAAAATTTAGGAAAATTCGGCTGTTTTTCGGCATAGGGCATGACTGTAAACGCTTGACATACCGCAACATACAATGATACAATACTTAAAAGCGGCGCACGTACAACGTCACTAATACGCCGCACGGAGAACAATGAGCGCCGTGAATATAAGACGCAAACGAAAACACAAGAACAATAACAAGTCGGCAGTTTCGGCATTACGATGAGGGTTTTAAGGACTTTTACCGAGCATATACTCGGTATGAGTCCTTTTTTATTTCCCTACAGCAACGACGGGACGCGCTTCCGTCCGAACATAAATAAGCACAGCCAAACTCAACCTATAAATAAGCGATAACGACAAGGAAAAAACAATGAACGCACAAACAATAGCGGTATCCGTACTTACACTTATCGCAGGCGTGGGAATATTCCTGATCGCCTGTTCGATGATGAGCTCCAATCTCGAATCCATAGGCAGCAAGCGCCTGAAATCGCTGTTCGCAAAAACTTCCAAAAGCAAACTCATAGGCGTCGGCGTGGGCGTAGTCACCACCGCCACCATACAAAGCTCGAGTGCGACTACGGTAATGGCGATAGGCTTCGTCAATGCGGGAATAATGACGCTCGCGCAAGCCGCGACAGTGATATTCGGCGCGAACATAGGCACGACGGTGACCGGGCAGCTCGTGGCGCTCGGAATGTTCGGCGACAACGCGATATCGTCGTCTGTGGTGTTTGCGACGTTCGCGGGCATAGGCGCGTTCATACTCGCATTTGCAAAAAAAGACAAAGTGCAAAAGATAGGCGGCGTGCTCGCGGGGTTCGGAATGATATTCGTGGGCATATCGCTCATGAGCGGTGCAATGAACGTGTTTGCCGAATCGCCCGCCGTGCGCGAATTTTTGGCTATGTTCCGCAATCCCGTTCTTCTCGTTCTCATCGGTGCGGCGCTCACCGCCGTAGTGCAAAGTTCGTCGGTAATGACGTCGATGGCGATAACGATGGTCGTTTCGGGGCTAATAAACATAAATCAGGGCATTTATATAACGATGGGCTCCAACATCGGCACGTGCATTACGGCGCTGATCGCGGGACTGACTAGCGGACGCAACGCCAAGCGCACCGCGCTGATCCATCTTATTTTCAACGTAAGCGGCGTAGCTATCTTTCTTTTGATCGGACTCTTCATGTCGTTGGGCGGAATAAACTACGGATTTGTTTTCGACAAAATGTTTCCGCACACGCCGCAGATGCAGCTCGCTATGTTCCATACGATCTTCAACGTCGCTACAGTAATGATCGTACTTCCGCTTACGGGATTGCTCGTCAAGCTCGTAACCAAGCTCGTGCCCGAAAAGAAATGCGCTCCGAACGACGATCCGCATTTTTCGTTCATCGACGAACACATGCTCAAAATGCCGCCGATAGCCGTGCGCCAAACAAAAGACGAGGTTATCGGCATGGCAAAAACCGCCATACGCAATTTCGATCGGGCGTGCGAAATTCTGTGCTCGCTCGACTATACGGATATACAGCGCTTCCGCTCGAACGAAAAATCGCTCGATTATCTTAACAAGTCGATCACCGATTTTGTCGTAAAACTGCTCAAATCCGAACTCGACGAAAAAGACCGCATATATCTTTCCACCGTGATAAAAACGGTGATAGACCTCGAGCGCATAGGCGACTACGCCGAAAACATTATCGAATACGCCGACAGACTGAAAGAATCGAACGCCGCTCTCTCCGCAGACGCCGCCGCCGAAATAAAAAGCCTGCGCATAATCATAGACAACCTGTACGACAAAACTCTGCGCGCATATTCGTCAGCCGACGCGGCAGCCCTCGCCGAAGCCTACGAAATAGAAGAAAAAGTGGACGCGGTGACGGCAGACATGGAGCGCAACCACATACGGCGCCTCGCAAACGGCGACTGTTCCGCAGACGTCGGCACTCTGTATCTGTCGGCAACGTCCAACGCCGAACGCGTAGCCGACCACCTTATAAACATGGCTAAAACAATTCGCACAAGCGTATAAACCGACCGAACGAAACACGGCTAAAGCCTACGACTCGAATTTAACCGCTTTTCCGTCATAAAAACGAACATGTCTTGCCACGGAAACAATTACTGACATCAATCGACATTAATTTACAAAGTTTCGCCTACGGCAAACATTGCTTATTCCGTTCGAATATAATATAATAAATACGGAATGAATGACGAACAATTAAAAGAACATATAGAGCTTACAACAGATAAAACGTTCAGGTTTACAGCCGAACGTCTTGTTCTCAAATGCGGAATACGCGCCGACCTGAAAGGCAGCGACGCGCTCGCCGACTGTGTGATTCTGTACGGAGTGGGCGCGGTTACGGGCTATTGCGACATTTACCGCGCCGTCGGCAAACTGCGCGGAGTGAGCTCCAAATCGGTTATACGCGAAATAAGCTATGCCATTGCGCAGGCTTTCGACATAGAAGAAAAATTTTCCGCGCTCGTCGGAATACGCGTCAGGCGGCAGGATATTCACTGTTCATTGCTTATCGCGTACCTCGGCAAACTGTTCCGCAATCCCGATCTGTCGATATTCGACGACAAACGCAACGACATAGCGTGATTGCCGCACGCCGCTCGGTATAAAAAACAAACTCCCCTGCCGTTTTCGGCGCATACGATCGATCCGAAAACATACGACAAACTAAAAACAAAAAGTTTCGAAAACTTGCGCTAAATATTTGCCAAGTTCGAACAGATATGATATAATTAACAGCGTTGACTTGCAATGTTGCCGCGATCCCGTCATACGACCGACCGCCAAACAGTCGCAAATACTTGTCACCACATCTTTATATTTATGCTACTGTGGCTCAGTTGGACCGGCTGACCGTTGAACAGTCGCAAACACTTGTCACCACATCTTTATATTTATGCTACTGTGGCTCAGTTGGTAGAGCAGCTGATTCGTAATCAGCAGGTCGGCGGTTCGAGTCCGCCCAGTAGCTCCAAAACGAACTCTCTGTAAAAAGGGAGTTTTTTTGTTCCGAAACAATTTATATCCGATTGTTGACATTTACTTTTAGATGTACTAAGATAATTATACCCCACTATCCTTTAACTTGGAGACTGCTTTGCTTGTAAGAAAAAGTCTGCAATTTGGGCGTTCTCTCCATCTTACAAACAAAGTAGTTATGGGATTATGTGGTAACAATTATGAGATTGCCATTTGGGGTGTCATTTCCAAATTGGGACGACACTTTTTTATTTGCAATAAAATAATGAGAAAGCCGTATGAATACACTTATTACTCAAATCGCAAGGTGCGGCGAAGTCGAAAAGGCAAAGACCGACATAAATCACCCGTGCAACAAAATCGTATGCAGTCAAAACGGGCACGCTTTTCAACTTCCCGAACCGTGGAACGGCGATATCGGCAATGTTAAAATATTGTTTATAAGTTCAAATCCGAGTATCGACAAAACCAAGCATCACCCCGCTTCCGATTGAAGCGATACGGAAATAGCATACTTTTTCGTCAACAGATTCGAGAATACTCCGAAAGAGCAACATTCGAGTTATTGGAAGTCGATTTTCAAATGGGTAAATCGGATAATGCCCGAGAACCGAAAGACGAAATACATAAACATATAGTCGTTACCGAAGCCGTGCATTGCAAATCCAAATCGGAATACGGCGTAAAGGAATGTGCTTGTCTTTGCGTTCGCAAATGGCTCGACAAAGTTTTATCGGAATATAACGGGAAGTATATAGTAGTTGTGGGTAGCACCGCAAAAGCCTGTATGTTTGCACGCGAAATACAAGGCAAAAAAATTGCGTTTATTCCTGCTCCTAATGCTCGCGGATATACGGACGAACAGCGTAGAAAAATACTTTTAGATCAATTTGGATAAAGAAAACCTGGAAATGAAAAAACACGGAAAACTTTTGTACATAGTTATATTCGCAATGCTTATGGTGTTGTCGTTGTGTTTGGTAGCTTGCGGAACAAGCGGCGTTGACGGATAAGACTGTTCAATATTCGGATCGGTCTTTTTCTTTGGAAAATTTCTTTGAAAACCTTATGCCCCGCAGTGTACTTTTCGGGAAAATCCATATAAATAAATCTATTAAAAAATTACTGAAAACCTTAAAACCGTAAAAGCGAGTGTATATCTTATTATCAACAAAAAAGGAGTCATCAAAATTGCGCAAAAAATCATCTCGACATAATTACGGAGCGTTTCGGCAATTATCCGTTAAAACAAATAAGCCCGAGTATCGCGCACGGGCAAACGGATGCTTGAACTACCCGATATTACGATAATTATAATAATTTATTGCGACACAAAAATATTTCACAGATGTTTTACGATATTACGTTAAAAAGGATTGATTTCGGCAAAACTAAGAGCTATAATAAAAGAAATAAAAACTTCCGGAGAAAGTCATGTTAAACGAAAAAATCGCCAAGCTCGTAAACGAGCAAGTGAACAAAGAATTTTATTCTTCTTATCTGTATCTCGATTTCGCAAACTATCTCGCCGACGAAGGGCTGGACGGATTTTCGCATTGGTACGAGATCCAAGCTCGCGAAGAACTCGATCACGGCATGATGATGCGCCGCTATCTAATAGACAACGGTTTGCCGTGCACATGCGCGGCGATCGCCAAACCCGACAAAAAGCTGTCGAGCGTGGACGACGTTCTCAAAGCGGGACTCGAGCACGAGCAGTATGTAACGTCGCTCATAAACAATATATATGCCGAAGCGTTTGCATTAAAAGACTTCAAGACGATGCAGTTTCTCGATTGGTTCATAAAAGAACAGGGCGAGGAAGAAAAGAACGCCGAGGATCTTATCAAAAAAATGTCGGTGTTCGGCAAGGACGCAAAAGGCTTGTACGCGCTCAATCAGGAACTTGCCGCACGCGTATATGCCCCATCGACCACAGGCCCCGCAATGTAAACATCAAACTGTCCGCACCGATCGCGTCGCTGCGGACTTTTTATTTCCCTCTTTTAATGTTATAATCCTTGCATACGCGGTTCGCGAGTGTTATAATAAACGACGGAACAAATAACGCGAGGTAACACGCCATGACCGAAAAAGAAAAAATGCTCGCCGGAGAACTTTACCGCGGCGACAGCGATCCGAATCTTATACGCGACAGGCTCGCAGTCAAAGACAAGTGCCGAGAATACAATATGTTAATGCCGTCCGATCTCGAAAAGCGAAAAGCGCTTATGCGCACCGTGCTCGGCAAAACGAAAACGAACTTCCACATAGAGCAGCCGTTTATGTGCGACTACGGCTACAATATCGAAATAGGCGAAAACTTTTACGCAAATCATAACCTCGTAATACTCGATTGCAACAAAGTCGTTTTCGGCGACAACGTATTTATCGCACCCAACTGCGGATTTTACACGGCAGGGCATCCGCTCGATCACAAAACGCGCAGTTCGGGTCTCGAATTCGCAAAGCCCATAACCGTCGGCGACGATGTGTGGATAGGCGGAAACGTCGTCGTTCTGCCGGGCGTAACTATAGGCGCACGAAGCGTTATAGGCGCGGGCAGCGTCGTAACTAAGGATATCCCGCCCGACTCGCTCGCTGTGGGCAATCCGTGCAGAGTAATCAAAAAACTAACCGATTAAGCATATCATATACCGTAGAAAATCAAATAATCGGACAGGCATTATGAAAATTTTTCAATCGTTTACCGATCTTATAGGTCACACGCCGCTCATGCGCGCGTCGGCGTTTTCCGCGTCGGTCGACATATCGAAACCGCTCATCGTAAAGCTCGAATATTTCAATCCGGCAGGCTCGGTAAAGGACCGCGTCGCGCTCGCCATGATAGAGGACGCAGAACGGCGCGGCGTACTCGGGCGCGGCGCCACGATAATAGAACCGACAAGCGGAAACACGGGGATCGGGCTTGCCGCAGTCGCCGCCGCCAAGGGCTACAGACTTATCCTGACAATGCCCGAAACAATGAGCGCCGAACGTCGCGCGCTCGTAAAAGCATACGGCGCCGAAATCGTTCTCACCGACGGCGCGGCAGGCATGACGGGCGCAATAAAAAAAGCCGAAGAGCTTGCAAGCGCGATTGACGGCTCGTTTATTGCGGGACAGTTTGTCAATCCCGTCAATCCGCAAGCGCATTACGCTTCTACGGGTCCCGAAATTTGGAACGATACCGACGGCAAGATCGACATCTTCGTCGCGGGCGTAGGCACGGGCGGAACGGTAAGCGGCGTAGGCAAATTTCTTAAATCGAAAAGATCCGACATAAAGATCGTAGCGGTCGAGCCGTCGGGATCGCCCGTCCTTTCCGAAGGCAGATCGGGTGCACATAAAATACAAGGCATCGGCGCAGGCTTTGTGCCGCAAACGCTCGATACTCAAATTTACGACGAAATAATAACCGTGGATAACGACGACGCTTTTTCCGCAGCCCGCCACTTCGGCAAAACCGAAGGGATACTCGTAGGCATATCGTCGGGCGCGGCGCTTCATGCCGCCGCAAAAATAGCCGCTCGCGAGGAGAACGCCGGCAAAACCGTCGTTACTCTCCTACCCGACGGCGGCGACAGATATCTTTCGACCGCGTTGTATAATTATTGATCGCTGCACACTATATCCGCCACGATAAATGCCGAGAATTATCGGCACGCATTGTATTGCGTTCTTTTTGCAATACGCTACAATTTTCATCTCGAATATACTAAATCAACGATTTCAATAAAAAACGCCGCTTATCTTTTGCGCACGTACTATTATAGCATCGGTAGAAACTTCATATTTTCATCTTTTTGTATTAAGAAAAATCGACACTTTCCGTTTTATCGGAAAATGTCGATTTTTTATCTTGGTCGAAGTGGCGAGACTCGAACTCGCGGCCTCATGGTCCCTAACCATGCGCGCTACCAACTGCGCTACACCTCGATATGCGGAAGCCGCGTTGCTTCCGAGTGGAGCGGAAAACGGGAATCGAACCCGCAACCTTCAGCTTGGGAAGCTACTGCTCTACCATTGAGCCATTTCCGCAATTAGCTTAAAAAGTATAGCATTTATTTAACGCTTTGTCAAACCTTTTCGCAGACTTATAAAAATTTATTGAAATATTCCCGATCCGCATTCGTTCTGTTTTTTGTTCACACTCGGTTCAATTTGTCCGTCAGCTTGAACACTGCCGCAACGGTATCGTCCATATCGTAATATTTATATCCCGCCAACCGTCCGCCGAAAATAACATTGGGCATTGCTTTTGCCGCTTTCTCGTATTTTCCGTACAGCGCATTGTTCTTTTCATCGTTGATCGGATAATACGGCTCGCCGCCGCCAGAAAATTTTTCGGGATATTCGCGAGTGATAACCGTACGCGCCGCGACCGTATTCTTATCGAAATGCTTGTGCTCGATGATGCGCGTGTACGGCGTTTCGTAGTCCGTATAGTTGACGACGGCGTTGCCCTGATAATCTTCCGTATCGAGCACCTCCGTTTCGAACCGCAGCGATCTGTATTCGAGCGCGCCGAACTTATAGTCGAAAAACCTGTCTATCTCGCCCGTGAACAGCGTAGTGTCCGCCATTTCGTCGAACTTTTTTCTGTCCGAAAAATAATCGACTCCCAAAAGCACGTCCGACCCGTCGAGCAGTTTCGTAACCATTTCGGAATATCCGCCGACGGGCACACCCTGATATCTATCGTCGAAATAATTGTTGTCGAAAGTGAATCTGAGCGGCACGCGCCCGATAATAAACGCAGGGAGATATTTGCAGTCGCGCCCCCACTGTTTTTCCGTATAGCCCTTGATGAGCGTTTTATACACATCCTCGCCCACCGACGACAGCGCCTTTTCTTCGAGGTTTTTCGGTTCGCCGTCGATAGCGCTCAAAGCGGCGGCGCGCTGCGCGTCAACGATCGTCCGCGCCTCTGCCGGCGTTTTGCACCCCCACAGCTTATAGAAAGTGTTCATATTGAACGGCAGGCTGTACAGCGTGCCTTTATAGTTGGCCAACGGGCTGTTTATAAAATTATTGAACTCCGCAAACCTGTTTACATATTCCCACACGCGCTTATCGCTCGTATGGAATATATGCGCGCCGAACTTGTGCACCGTTATCCCGTCCACGTTTTCCGTAGCGATATTGCCGCCGACGCGCTCGCGCTTTTCTATGACGAGACAGCGCTTGCCGCGCTCGGTCATTATATTGGCAAAGCACGCGCCGAAAAGTCCCGCGCCCACTATAAGATAATCGTATTTTTCCGCCATTGCTTGCTCCGTTTCGACCCGAGTTCGTCCGCCGCAACGCTTGCGCACGGATCGTTGTTTTTATTATACAATGTCGGCGAAAATATGTCAAGAGTCCGGGAAAGAACGCCTTTTCCGCACACGTTGCGCATGCGCAAAATATGTTTTGCGACGGCGTTTCGAACCATTAAAAAAACATTAAAGTTGCGGTGCTCCGTCTTTTTTCGCTTGACAAAACCCGTAAGCAGTGGAATAATTTATCGTGCACGGCGTTTTTATGCGTCGAAAATTTCAAAGAAGTATGACAAAATGAGAAAAGCAAGCAAAAAATTATGTTCTGCCGCGCTTGCGATAGCGGTGTGCGCTACGGCGTCCACCGCGCTTATTGCGTGCGACGGACTGTTCGGAAGCGAATCGAACGGCGGTCACGACGGGAAATGCACCGTCACGTTCGACGCAGGTAACGGCACCATCTTCGGCGAAAGAATATACAGAACGGAAACGGATAAGGATTCTAATTTCCGACAACGAAGAAAGTCTGTTCAAAACGGTTGGGAATTTCGTTTTCTATCCCGTAAATGCACAAGCTACGTCGTATCAGCTTCTCGACTATATCGGCAATTCGGATACGATCGTTCTTCCAGACGACTGCGACGGTATCCCGTACGTTGTTTACAATTATGCACTCGCATTCAACGACGAATTAAAAAGCGTAACCTTCCCTTCCACCGTCGAGCAGATAAGCAGCCTCGCGCTGTTCCGCAGCAACAATGTCGAAACGCTTGCCGTAGCGAGCGGAAACGCCAAGTATAGGTCGCAAAACAACTGCATCATTTCGATAGGCGAACGTGCTACCGACAGGAATAAACTCGTTATCGGTTGCAAAACTTCGGTAATTCCTACGGACGGAAGCATTGTGGATTCCATCGGTTCGTACGCATTCAAAGGCAACACCGAAATAAAGAATCTTACAATACCGTCGAATATAACGGACATCGAATCTTCCGCGTTCGAAGACTGCATCGGACTGATCCGCACCGATGGGATCGTAAACTATGTAGATAAATGGGCTATATCTTTCGAGTATAAAGGTTCTGATACCGCTACTATCGAGTTTGCCGAAGGCACAGTCGGAATAGCCGGCGACTTCTGCGGATACTTTTCGAATAACTCCGAAAGAAAAATAGGTGCGGTCGTTATGAACGCCGACTTAAAATATATAAGCGACAACGCTTTTTACGGTTGCACGAACCTTACGTCGGTCACGTTTAACGACGGGCTTGTCGCGATAGGCAACAGCGCTTTTTCACAGTGCTCGAAAATCACGGAGATAATCATTCCCGACAGCGTAACGTCCGTCGGTTCGGCGTTTTCGCGCTGCACGTCGCTCGAATACGCAAAGCTGTCCGAAAACTTGACGAAGATAAACAGCTATATGTTCAACGGCTGTACAAATCTTAAAGAAGTAGTTATCCCGTCGGGCGTGCGCGACATAGAGCATTACGCCTTCTATAACTGCAACGCACTTCGCACCGTATATTTCTGCGGCGACGCCGACGCGTGGAAGACGATCACCAAGCAAAGCAACAATACGGCTTTGAATTCGGCGACGATCGTATACTACTCGGAGAGCAACAGCTCGGGCTGCTGGCACTACGGCGCAGACGGCAAGCCTACGCTTTGGGCGTAAGATCCGTCGTCAAAGAATCAACCGTTCGATATTAAAAGAGTTCGGCAAAACGCCGAACTCTTTTGATTTTGGAATTATAAATAGACTTCCGATATTCGATCTGCCGATAAAATCCCGTCATACCTCGGCACTTCGTCAATACTTTATGCGGCTGCCTATATCGCCGTTTGCTTCGATCACCTCTACGCACGACGGCATACGGTCGATGAGCGCGTTGGAATGAGAAATCACCCCCACAAGACAGTCTTTCGACAGCGACTCGAGCGCGGCGTAAACCGTATCTATCAGTTCGTCGTCGAGCGTGCCGAACCCCTCGTCGAGGAAAAAGAATCCGTTGTCGCCCTTGACCTGCGCGCGAGCGATAGCGGTCGCGACCGACAGCGAAGCCAAAAACATCTCGCCGCCCGACAGCGTAGCAGTGCGCCGCGCCTTGCCGCCGTTGAGATAATCCGAAACGACAAATCCGTCCGTTCTGTCGTACGATAGCCTGTACTTTCCGTCCGACAGCTCAGAGAGTATCTCGCTAGCAACAGCCGTAAAATCTTCTATGTATTCGGTAGCGACAAAGTTGAGCATGGCGCTTCCCTTTGTCAGCTTGAAAATAACGTCGTACATATCCGCGAGCTTGCGCTTACCCGATCTTTCCGCTTCGAGCGCCCGCACCTTATCGGCGCGCGAATCGAGCTCGTTAAGCTCCGTTTCGAGCACGGCTATTTCTTTGTCGCGCTCGGCGTTTTGTTTGGTCAACTCGTCGAAACGCGCACGCTTCTGCCTGTATCCCTCCTCGTCGAACGACGGCATGTCCGCAGGGCAATCGGCACGCGCCTCCGCGAGCGATCTTTCGGCGGTGGCAAACGCCGCACGCGCGCCGTCGAGCGCCGCTTTCTTTTCGCCCGCCGCTTTTTCGTATTCGGCGACCCTTTTTTCGAGCGCGGCTATTTCCGCTTTGATCGCGGATATCGCGTCTGCCGTTCTGCCGCAATGCTCGCCGAGCGCCGCTTTTATTTCCGCCGCCTTGCTTTCCGCTTCCGCCGCGGAATTGTCCGCCGCACGCGCTTCCGCGGCAAGCGCCGATCCGTCGCCCGAGTTCTTGGAAAGCTGCGCATTTTTGACCTTGTATGCGTCGGCGTGCGCCTTGGCGCTTTTGAGCGAACGGGCGAGCTTGTCGTAAACATCCGGTTCTACGCCCGTCGCGGCAAGTTTTTCTTCAAGTTCTTTCACCGCACGCCCGCGATCCGCGGCTTCCGCTTCCGCGCGCGCAAAGTCCGACTTTGCCGAATCCGCCTTGCCCGCGAAATCGCGCTCGGCGCTTTCCGCACGCTTCAACGCTTCCGCCGCGTCGTCCGCAGCCTTTTTGCAAACCTCCACATCGGACGTCCGCGCTTCGCCTCCGCCGTACACGCCGCCGCAAACGGGACAAGTGTCGCCCGCATGAAGCTCCGCGCGCACCGCCGCGGCATGCGAACAAAGCCGCGCTTCGTTAAGCGCCTCGGCAGTGCGCCGCGCTTGCTCTTCCGCCACCGTCTTTTGCTCGGCGGATTTTTTCAGTTGTTCGGTATAAAGCTCCGTCTTCTTAAACGCCGCGTCCATATCGGCGCGCGCCTTGTCCGCCGCCGCTCGCTCCTTAACGAGCTGCGCCGACAGAGCTTCGTAACTTTGTTTCTGTGTTTTCAGCGCGAAAATTACTGCGTCCACGGCATCGATACGCGCCGAGCGCTCGCCGTCATCGGTAAGTTTCAACGCTTCCGATCTCACATCGTCGGGCACGTGCCTGAGCGTGCCCAAGTGCGCGGCAAATTCGCCTACCGCCCCGTCGAACGCATTATAAGCGTTTTCCGCTTCGCCCGTAAGTCTGACGTTCAGCTCGCCGAAACTACGCGCCTTTTCGGCGCTTCGCTTTGCAAGCGCGCGTTTTTCTTCCGCAGTCTTTACCGCTGCGGAGTATTCCCCGTCGAGCGCGCCGAGCGCACTCATCTCGTTGAGCCGAACCCGAACCGCTTCGAGCTCGGTCTTATCCGTATCGTTTTCATGCGCTTTGACGAACGCGTCGTAGTTTTCCGTCGCGGCGTCCAGCTTCGACTTGGCTTCGATCGCAAGCTCGTCGAGCTTTTTGACGGCGTTCGCCTTTTCGCTCGCAGAAATAAATTCGTCGCGCAATTTTTCGAGCTCGCCCAGATCTTCCCTTTCCGTTTCCGCTTCTTTGATCGCGGCGGTGCTTTTTGATCTCAACGATTTAAGCGATTCCTTAACGGCTTTGCGGCGCTCGTCGGCAGCGCCGCCGAGATCTTCTATGCTTTTTTCGAGACGTGCGACGTCATCTTCCTCGCCGCGTTTAAGCTCGCCCGCGCGTTTGCTTACGTCGCCGAATCGCATGAGCGAAAATATCTTCCCCACGATCTTGGTCTGTTCGCTCGACGGTTGTTTGAGAAATTCGGCGTACTGTCCCTGTTCGAGCAGATACACGTTTTTGAACTCGCTTTCGTCAAGCCCTATTATGTCCTTTATATGCTCGGCGCACGGCTCGCCGTTTTTGTAAACGAGCGCTTTGGACGTGCCCGTCTTGCCGTCGGCACGCTCCTTTTCGGACGAGCGCCGTATCTCGCGTTCGACGCGGTACTCGTCGCCGTTCTCGCAGAACTCGAAAACTATTCTGCCTGTCTTGCGCGAAAGATTGACGACTTCGCCGAGGTTCCCCCTGCCGCTCCGCCCGTACAGTGCGAGAAGTATACCGTCGAATATGGTGGACTTACCCGCACCCGTCTTGCCGCAAATGCAAAACAGATTGCTCCGCCCCGCAGCTCGAAAATCGAGTTCCTGCGCGTCCGTGAACGAATTGATTCCTTCCAATACAAGCCTTATCGGTTTCATTATACACTGTCCTTATTCGGTCGAAAACCGTCATGTCATTCCGCGTGACTTTTGCCGCCGCTTTTGAGTTCTTCCATTATTCCCGTAAACACTGCTTTAAGCTCGGGCGACGGGGTTTCGCCTTTCTGCGCCCTGTAGAACAGATCGAATATCTCGCCGTCCGAAAGATGCGCGCGGCGCTCTGTGGTCGCCTCTTCACGGAAATTTTTGGTAATAACGATCTCATTGAACGCGGCATGAGATTTTATCGCCGACGTTTCGTCCTTGCCGAGCGGCGCGCCGCCGTATTTCAGCCGCACATAATCGGCGGAATAGAAATCGAGCTTGGACATACATTCGTCAAAGTTATCCGCTTCGGTCTCGGTCAGTTTCTTACCCGAACCGAGCGGCGTGACGGAAACGGCGCCCGTGGCAGTATCCACTATCGTCACCGACTTTGCGCGCGTTTCGTCGTAAGCGTACTGTATCGGCGAACCGCAATAAACGGCATTGGGCGTTTTACATACCTGATAGCGTTTATGCACGTGCCCGAGCGCAACATAATCCGCAGTTTCGGGCAGCACCGAAACGGGCAGCGCCGCAAGCCCGCCGAGCGGGTCGGTCTCCGTCTTTGTCAAAAACAAGTGCGTGCACAAAATATTGTAATCGCCGTCCGTAAAAAACGCACACGCGTCGGCGAGCGTCTTTTTTACTCTGTCTGCATACGAAAGTTCGTAATCCTGCTCTGTCCACCGCGCGAGCCTGCCCTCAGACGGGTACGGAACGAGCGCGATGTTCACCCTCTCTCCGTTCTTTTCGACGGTCACTCCGCCGAACCTGCCTATCAGCCGCACACGCTGTTTTTGCAAAAAGTCGGCTGCCGCCGCAACTTCCAAAAGCGACGACGGCGGTACCGGATCGTTGAGCGCCGCGGCGTTCAGTCCCGAATAGTCAAGTTCGCCCGCAAGCACTATTCCCTGAAGATCGGCAAGCGGTTTGGCGGCGCACAGTCTGCGCTCGTCGTCATGATTGCCGGCGAGCGCAATAACGGTACGACCGCGCTCGCCGAGCGTCAAAAGTCCGCGGTAAAACACGCGTTCTGCGTCCGACGGCGGCACCGACGCGTCGAATATGTCGCCCGCAATGAGAACGACGTCCACGTTCTCCCTGTCGGAAATATCCGCGATCTCGCGGATCACGTCGCATTGCTCCGACAGGCGCGAAGCCTTGCCTAACTTTTTGCCCAAATGCAGATCTGCGGTGTGCAAAATTTTCATTGATTTTCTCCGATATCTTTACGGATTGCCGAAAACGGTTGATAATTATCCCGATTGGTGGTATTATAATACAAATCCGAATTTTTTTCAAGCAAATGAGGCGCAAGTATGTTCAAACTGTCGTCGGAAGCGAGTCTCGACGGTTCTGTAACCGTCGAAAATAAATTCATAGTCGAGTACATGCCGTACGCCGACGGCGACTACGTAAAGGTCTATCTCTACGGGCTTTCGCTCGCCGCGCGCAAATCCGACCCCGACGACACGGTATCGCGGCTCGCGCGCAGGCTCGACCTCGACGCGGCGACCGTGGACGCGGCGATCGATTATTGGACGGAACTCGGGCTTATGTCGCGGCTTGGCGACGACATAAGTTATATGTCGCTGCGCTCGGTACGACCCAAAATAAAAAAATTCGACGTTGACAAATACCGCGAATTCAATATTCAGGCGCAGCGCTATATATCCGGTCGGCAGATCCCGCCCAACGAATACAACGAATACTATTCGATCATGGAACGGCTGAATATCGAATGGCAGGCGATGACTCTTATCGTAAAATACTGCGTAGACCTTAAAGGCGACAACGTTTCCTGCCCGTACATACTCGCCGTTGCGCGCAATCTCGCACAGGACGGCTACCGCACCGAGAACGAAGTGGGCGACAGACTCGAAGAGTACGGCGTGTATTACAACGACATATTGGCAGTGCTCGGCGCAATGCCCGGCGGAAGCAAACGCCCCGATCACGAAGCCGTGGGACTGTACAAAAAATGGCGCAAGGAATACAAGTTCGACGCCGAGCTTATTCTGCGCGTCGCGTCGGGCATCAAGCGCGGCGGCATGGCGACGCTCGACGCAAAGCTCGGCGGCTATCGCGAGCTCGGGCTTAATACTGTCGAACTTATAGACAAGTTCGAAGCCGACCGCGCCGCAATGTACAAGCTCGCAAAATCTATAAACAAGGCGCTCGGGCTGTACTACGACAACGTTGACCCCGAAATTTCCGAGTATATCCGCCCGTGGCTGGGCATGGGGTTCGAGCCGAACGCACTCGTCGCGATAGCGGCGCACTGCATGAGATCGGGACACAAAACGCTCGCCGATCTCGACGCATTCGTGCGCGAATTTTTGGCGGCTTCGGCGACTACCGAAAAGCAGGCGGAAGCGCTCATAGCGCACGGCGGACGGCTTGACGGCGAAATAGAATCGTTGATGCGCAAACTCGGCATAAAGGGCGCGGTTCAAACGGTATACCGTGCGTTTTACGAGACGTGGCGAGAAAAATGGTCTATGCCGAAAGACGTTATCGACTACTGCGCAACGCTCGCCGCCGCAAAGACAAACCCTTTTTCGTATATGAACAAAGTGCTGTCGGCATGGCACGACCGCGGCGTCGCTACAGTCGAAGCGGCTAAGTCGGACGGCGCGCCGGATAAATATGCTGCGCAAGAGCCTGCGCCGACGGTACGCGAAAAATTTACGGCCGATCAGCTCAACGCGCTCGTAATAGCTCTGGACGAAGAAGCGTAGACCGCTTCGCCCAACAATACGATTTACATAAAGGTTGAAAAAAACATGAACGTTTACCAAGCTGCGGTGCGCGACATACGCGACGCGCGAAGAACCGATCTCGACAACGGAAGAATTTTATGGCAAGACGCGTTAGCCGCCGACGACAAGCTGTACGCGGCGTTCGTCGCCTATCAGGAACAGATGATAAAAAACGCCAAGGGCGAGCCCAACGAGATAGACGCAGCTCGTTCCGCACTCGGCAAAGAAACGGCGCGGCTCGGACTGACGCGCGAAAAACTTTCGCCGCCCTTCCGCTGCAAGATCTGCGGAGACACCGGGTACGCCGACGGAAAATACTGCGCGTGCGTAATTCGACGCGTGATAAGTTCGGATAAAGAGAACCTTTCGCTGCCCACGGTGGAATTTGCCAAAGCGCAAAAGTCCGCTCCGACGGCGGCGCTTAAAAAACTGTACGGCGCTGCCGAAAAATATGCGCGGGCTTTCCCCGACGGCACAAAGCCTTTTCTCGTCATTATCGGCGAAGCGGGCACGGGCAAGACGACGCTCGCAGCGGCCGTCGCGACCGAGCTTATGCACGGCGGCGCGGCGGCGGTGACGGTCAGCGCGTTCGAATTTACGCGGCGCGCGCTCGAATATCACACGCAGTTCTCGATAGACGACTATACCGACAGGTTCACGCCAATGCTCGACTGCGATCTGCTCGTCATAGACGATCTCGGCACCGAAAGCATGCTCAAAAACGTGACCAAAGAATATCTGTATACCGTGGTGAACGAACGATGGCTGCACAAAAAATATACGGTGATCACGACCAATCTTTCGCCGGATAAACTGATAGCGCGCTACGGCGAAAGCATAACGTCGAGACTGTTCGACAAAAACGTAGCGTCGGCGTTTGCCGTCAACACCAAAAACCTGCGCGCATAAAAACGGCTATCCGTTCTCCTCGCAAAATTCAATAAAAGCGGGCGTTGCCGACCAATATTTTATCCCCAAAGTTTCGAAGCTCCATTCGTAGGAATACTCGTTGCACTCGTAATCTATATACCAAAGCTCGCCGTTTCTGTCCACGAAGTTTGTAGGGAACCAATCAATATTGAGCCCCGCAGAGCGCAGCGTTTCGCTCGTTTCGTGCATCTGCTTCAAGTGCGAGTCTCGTACGGCGTTCTCTTTTACAAGCTCGAACGCCGTTTTGCCGTCTATATATTCCTTTAATATATGTTCGCGGTCGCGGTCGAAAGCGAAGAGCTCGGGAAGTTTTAGTCCCGCGGAACGCAAGCGCACGTAATCGCCGAGTTCCGATTCGAGCTTGTTTCCGAAGCTGTAATATGAGCATGGCTCGTGATGTATCTTTTTAAGCACATACATTTTGCCGTCGCGCATAACAAGATACGAATATCCGCCCTTACCCAAAAGTTTGACGACTTGGTAATCCATGTCGTTCACATACAAAACTTCCATTTCCGTTTCGTCACCTTTTTGTTTGATATCACTTGCATTATACTATCGTTTGCGGTATAATTCCACCATAATAGTTCGTAAATTCAAACATTATCCTATTATTCGGCGGCGAAATATGCAAGACAAAACATTTTTCGAAACAAAAATGCACGGCAAACCGACTTTTCCGTTTGCCGTCTACAACATCCGCATACCGGAATACATAAGCGGCTTCCCTTTGCATTGGCACAACCATTGCGAACTTATCTACGTCAAGCGCGGGCGCGGAACGGTATTCGTACAGTCGCGCAGGTACGACGTATGCGCTGGCGACGTAGTCACGGTTCTGCCGCAAGCTGTTCACGCCATTGAACAGACTGACGATTCGGAAATGGATTACAGCAATATCCTTTTTGACTTTTCGCTGTTATATTCATCCGCCGGCGACCCGTGCTACGGCAAATATCTCGAACCGCTGTACACGCACGCAAAAGCGCCGCCCGTTCTCGTCCGGCGCAGCGAGGGCATGCACGATAAAATAGTCCCGCATATAGAAAGACTGATCGAACTGCGCAACGACAATGACGGCGAACTTCTCGTCAAGTCCGAACTTTTCGCCGTCACGGACATTTTATGCAAAAACTCGACGGCGACCGACGGCGGAGGACTTATGATCAAATCCAATTGCGACAAGCTGAAAAACGCGCTCTCGCTCGTGCGCGACGGCTACGGCGAACAAATATCGGTAGAAACGGCGGCAAAGGCGTGCGGATATTCGGAAAGTCATTTCATGAAAATTTTCAAAGAACTTGCCGGCATGGGATTCACCGAATATCTTATAAATTACAGGCTCGAAAAAGCGGCGCAGGTCATAGCCGAAACGGACGGCAAAATAATCGACGCGGCGCAAGACTGCGGCTTCGGCAACCCGTCTTATTTTTCGCGCATGTTCGCCGCAAAATACGGCATGTCGCCGTCCGATTACCGCAACGCCGCAAAATCGGAACGCAATAAAAAGATGTAACGCGATTGTTACATAAAGCAATGCCGCACGATATTGATTTCGAGCTTACGACGTTATATAATATAGGCATGGAATACAACGAAAGAATCAAAAAACTGCGCGTTCGGGCAGGCATGACGCAACAGCAGCTCTCCGACAGGATCGGCGTATCGCGGCAGTCCGTCGCGCGCTGGGAAAACGGTTGGAATGTGCCGTCGCTATATTACGCGCAAAAACTGTCCGACATATTCGGCGTGACCGTTTCCGAGCTCATGACGGGCGCGGAACGCGGCGCGACCGAAAACGGCGAAAGCGAGCGAGGACCGCGGGCGCAAAATATCCCCGACCGCACTGCCAAACGCCCGCCCGCAATACTGTTTTCCGTAATATGGTTGGGCGTTCTGTCCGTTGCCGCGCTTATATTGCAGCAGGTTCTCCGACACGTTTTCGGTTTGGCGGCGGGCACGAACCGTACGCTTTTTTATGCCTTACTCGATCTCAACGACTCGATATGCGGAATCGCGCTGTCCGTGCTCACGCTGTGGTGGGTCTTGAAGATAATCAAGTACTTTTACGGAAACGGCGATAAATTCGCTCGCTATCTCGAATACAAAGTGTGGAGCGTCGGACTGTACATTTTGATGATAAGTTTGACGGTTTTCGTGTATAACGTCGTTTCGTTCGTGTCTTTATATTTGCCGCTAATATACGCAGGCGCCGCGGCTGCGACTTTCCCGCTGAACTTAGCCGTAAACGTCGTCGTTAAAAAGGCTCTTTCAAATCGCATGATCGTCGAAAAGAACAAAGCGCTCGACGCGGTGAATCTGACATTCTCGATAATTTTCGCAGTATGCGTTATCGCGTTAGTGTCGTTTATTATCTACGCCGCGACGATGTGGTCACCGACCGACGGTCTTACAATCGGATTCGCGATACTGTACTTTACTGTCGCTTCGTTGCTCGCGATAATTTTATACATCGCCACGCGCTTGATCGTACGCTCCGTACATAAATAATCGTTTCGGCTAAAAACCGGATCTGCCTGAAATGCACCCAAAAAGCCTGACAAAACTTATGGAGGTGCTTTCAGTTTTTATTTTGCTATTTCTCTTTCGTAGACGAGCCGCCGTCCGAGCGAACTTCCGCTTCGTCATCGGCGTTTTCGACTGCCTCCGCGGCTTTTCGAACAGTCATACGCTCGATTATCCTTATGCCGTTCAACTCGGCAAGCCTCGCCGTAAAGCCTATCTTATCGCGCCGCTTAAGTCCCTCTGTAAAGCGCGACGACATAAGTACGTAAATACAATAGATGGGCACGGCGCCGAGATTTGTCTCCAAAAGCGAGTTTACTATGAGCGTAGTTATCTTTTGCGCCGCGTCGAATTCGGCACTGCGTATGCCGCCTATAAGCAGCGAGAACTCCCATCCAAACTGCACGCTTATTCCTATCGCAAGCAGCCAAAACACGGGAAACCGTTTGCTTCTGTCTTTTTGCACGAGGTTGTATATTATTGCCGCCGCATAGCCTGCGAACAGCATGACCGCCATGGCGCCGTGATACGCCCCCGTCGTGCGCTGTATCTTTATCGGTTCGAGCGCGCCGCCCGCCATGTCCGCGAGCATGGGCGCGCATATCCACCATATGAATATCAGCGCCGTCCACTCGAACTTATGCCTGTCGCGCGACATCCACAGCCATATCCATACGAAGTTGGTTATGCCGTAGCTCATCGACATCCACAACAGCACCGCAAACAGGTTGCCGCCCTCTATGCTTCGCGTGCCGAGCGCAAGGTGGAATATGCCGTAATCGACTATCATGTACAGCACGCCGCCGAACAGACCGAACAGAACCGTCATGTATTTTTTGCGGAATATCAAAAGTCCGCACAGCAATACCAAAAACGCAGTGTCGAGATAGATGTATACGGGATTGAATACGCGCTGCGCGATTATTCCGGACGACAACATACTTATTCCCATTTACCCTCCTTTCCGAAATTTCGGTACGCAAGTCGGCAAGACCGAGTAAAGACTCAACCGCGCCACTGATATTTTTCGAGATCGACCGTTCCGTCCGCAACACGCACACCCTCGCCTTCCAAAAGCCTGCGCTGAACGTCCGCACCGCCGAAAGCAAACGACGGCGCGAGCCGACCCTGCGCGTTGACGACGCGGTGACACGGTATGACGTAAGGCTCGGGATTTACGTGAAGCGCGTTCCCGACCGCGCGCGCCGCGCCGCGTTTACCGGACATGAGCGCGACCTGTCCGTATGTCGCGACCTTGCCGCACGGAATGTTTTTGACCGTTGCGTAAACTTTTTCGTTGAACGTCACTATGGTCATTCCTTTCGCTGCAAACTCGGATCGAGTATGATCTTTGCTTTTGCTCGAGCGTCGTCGCGAATGATCTCGCCTACGGACGGCGCTTTTATTATGCCGCGGTACGGGTTCTTAATGCTGACTATCGAATGTCTGAGCGTCGCAAACACGTCCGAGCGCTCGAACGCGAGATCGGTATTTTGCATAACGCAATCTATCAGTTTGAGATTTTTGCAATAGCACAGCGGCTGAGTGCCGATTATCGTGCAGTTTTTGAACGTTAGATTCTTGCTGTACCAGCCGAGATATTCGCCGATCACCACGCTGTTTTCCACAGTGACGTTTTTACTGTGCCAGAACGCGTCCTTTGTATCGAGCTTGCAATTTTTAATATCCGCGTTCTCTACGTATTGGAACGAATATTTCCCTTTGAAATCGAGCCGACGCGCAGTGATGTTTCTCGCTCGCATCAAAAAGTATTCGCCGCTTGCAGAAGTATCCGTAAAACGTATTCCGTCGGTAGACCAACCGAATTCGGGCGATATTATATCGCTTTCGGCAATGATCGCATTCTTACACTCCCTCAGCGCTTTTATGCCGTGAAGTTTGCTGCCCGTGATCTCGATATCGGCAGAGTACCACAGCGCCGCACGGCAGTTTGATGTAAGCTCGCTGTTCTTTATGACTACCGAACCGTCGTGCCAGAACGGATACCTAAGGTCGAGATAGCAATCGACAGCCGCTACGTCGCCGCACTCTTTGAACGCGCTTTCGCCGTCCGCAGGGCCTTCGAATCTGCAACCTACCGCTTCTATGCTCTCCAATCCGTACAGCGCCCGTTCTTCGTCAAACGTCTTGTTTTCCACTCTCATTATTTTCACCTTTCGCTTTTCTTTCGTCGATCCTGCCGTTGATATACGCCACCGCGGGCTTAGAACCGAACACGTGACGCAATCTGTATTTCTTTTTTCTGCCTTTTTCGTCTGTCGCAATCAAAGTCACCGTATCTGTCGCGAGCGATCTTTCGTAAAACGCGCGTCTGCTCGACACCGCCGTCACGTTTTCCATCGGCACGGAAACGCGCTTATCTCTGCCCTTGCGTTTAAGCACTATGCGCGTGTTGTACACGGTGTAGGTCTGCTCGTTGCCGAGCGCCGTCAATACGAAAATGCTCCCTATGCACAGCACCGCCACCGCAAGCACGATGCCGAGCACAACGTTGAGCGCGCACAGTCCGCACAGCCCGCCTGTTACGATTACGGTAATACCCGCCCGAAGCGATATCATTTTCCTTCTGTACGCTTTGTAATTCATTACGAATTGATATTCGATTTTTTCCTTTTGTTCTTCCATTTTTCTCTCCTATATCGCTATGACCGCCGTAGTAATGAGCAAGTACAACACATACAGCACGGGCGGCACGGCATTAGCCGCCTGCACGCCCAAGAACGCGCCTATATGTTTTGTTCTGTTCTTTGCAAGCATCATAACAAGCGTGGTCAAAGTGGCTGCCGCGCCGAATATCAAAAGAAACTTCGAATCGAGATTCGGGATATATATATTCGACGCGCCGCTACCGAACGAGAATACGTCGGCGACAAACAGTATTGTAAAGTTGAATATGTTGGAGCCTATGATGTTCCCCGCCGCCGTATCGAAGTTGCCGCGGAAACACAGCGTGACCGAGGATATAAGCTCGGGCAGGCTCGTCGCCACACCCAAAAGCAATGCGCCCGCAAACGTCTTTCCCAGCCCGAGCATTTCCGATACGAGATCGGAAAAATACGTCATTGCTATCGACGCGCCGATGAGCACTGCCGCGCATATGCAAAACCTTATTACAGCCTGTTTGAGCGTCAGGCTGTCCTTGCACTTGTCCCCGTCGCTTTCGGACGTTTTGGGCATTTTTTGTATGAACAGAATGTACAGCACGAGAATTACGGGCGATACCGCCGAATACCACGTCAACCGCATATATTCGGCAAAGTAAAGTCCTATTGCGACAAGCCCGTACATCCCGAGCGCAACCGAAAGCGCCAGATAGTAAAACTTCGAAAACCTCGCCTTTCGAAACCCGCGCGAAAACACCAACAGCATAACGCCGAAAAACGCAAGGTTCACAAGGTCCGAGCCGAGTATATTGCCGAGCACAAGCTCGTTCTCGCGCACTACCCACACCGCGGTAAGCGACGTGAAAAGTTCGGGCAGGCTCGTAACCGCGGCAAGCATGACGCCGCCGATAAACGCACCCGATATCTTGCTCTTTGCGTCTATGATATCCACGTACTTTCCGAGCTTCATGGACAGAAACACTATGAGCGCAACCATCAACATATAACCGATGTAAACTACTGCGTCGGGCAAATCGGACTCCTTTAATTGTAGTTGTCGGGCACGTACTCGCGCACGCGCAGCGGTATGCCGAGCTTTTCGGCCACGGCTTTACATTCTTCTATATCGTCCACGCCTATAGTATCTACGACCGTAAATACAACGGCAATGCCCGCATTTTTGCACGAACGGGCAAAATCGAGCACCGCGCCGAACGCCGCGTCTCCGAACTTCGAACGCGTGATCTCCGCGTACTTTTGCGTATTCGACTGATTGAGCGATACCGACACGACGTCGAAGTCTTTGAGCTCTTTCGAAATATCGCGGCAGTTCACAAGGCTGCCCAGCCCGTTGGTATTCAGCCGCAGTCGGTATCCCGCCGCCTTGAACCGCTTTGCGCACTCTGCGAGCACGTCCATCTTCTCGGTCGGCTCGCCGAATCCGCAAAAAACGATTTCGTCGTCCGTCCTGCCTTCGAGCGCCGCGAACGCGCGCATAACGTCGTCGGCGGTCGGCTCGCGCTCCAACCACAGCGGCGTGTCTTTTACTCCGTCGCCCGTGTTGCGTATACAGAACGCACAGGCGTTGGCGCACCTGTTCGTAATATTGACGTACGCCCGTCCGTCCAAAAGATAAACGTAATTATCAGCCATTTATACCGAACACCTTCATAGCGTTTTGCGCCGTCGCAATCTCGATCTCCTCGGGGGATACCCTGCGAAGCTCGGCGAGCTTGTCGCGCACGTATGCAACGTTTTTGGGATAGTTTATCCCGTGCCTGATCGGCTCGGGGGTCAGGTACGGCGAATCGGTTTCGATAAGCAGCCTGTCCGTCGGGACCGCTTCCGCCGCCCGCCACAGATTTACGGCATTCTTATACGTAACCGTGCCCGAAAAAGAAATGTAAAAACCTTTTTTTACAAAATGCTCGGCGACTTCCGCAGAACTCGAAAAGCAATGCAACACCGCGCCGTTCGGGAATTCGCGCGTTTTGCAGAATTCGGTAAAGTCGCCGTAGCTGTCGCGCATGTGAAATATCATGGGCAGCTCGAGTTCGCGCGCGAGATCGTACTGCGCCGACATTGCGGCAAGCTGTCCCGTTCGATCGGAGTTCGGACGGTGGTAATCGAGCCCGATCTCGCCCACGGCGACGACTTTCTTCCTGCCTGCGAGGGCGCGAAGCACGCTTATGTTTTCGGGCGTAACGGTGTCCGCGTCGTAAGGGTGCACCCCCACCGTAGCGTATACTTTGACATATTTTTGCGCAAGCTCGACGCACTGTCGC
Source organism: uncultured Christensenellaceae bacterium (assembly GCA_910587455.1). Classification (GTDB taxonomy): domain Bacteria; phylum Bacillota; class Clostridia; order Christensenellales; family Pumilibacteraceae; genus Anaerocaecibacter. The sequence continues at coordinate 34,267 of CAJULK010000015.1, forward strand.
GAAGACGGCACGTCGCAGCCCACAGCCAACAGATACCCGAGCCCGTCGGCCGACATCGAATCTACTATTGCCTGCGCGCCGCCTACCGGCTCGAACTCCTCGTCGTATATGTGCGAATGGGAATCTATCAGCATATCTTGTCACCGGCTTTGCCGTCGGGACGTATCAGCCGCGGCACGTCGTCCTCGTCCACCGCGCACAAAAGCATCCCTTCCGAAACGATCCCGCACAGCTTGCACGGCTTTAAGTTGGAAACAAGCGCCGCTTTCGTTCCGACAAGCTCCTCGGGCTTGTACGCCTTGGCTATGCCGGACACGACGGTGCGGCGGCGCGTGCCGTCGAACACCGTCAACTTCAACAGCTTATTCGACTTTTCGGGCTTGACGGCTTCCTCGATATCTACGACGCGAATGTCGGACTTGAAGAAATCGTCTATCGTTATAAGTTCGGACGCATCTTCCGTCTTTTCCGTTTTTTTGTTTTCTTCCGCTTTTGCCGGCGTTTTATCGGCGGTCGCTTCCGCTATTTTCATGAGTTCGTCAAGCTCCTTTTTAATGTCCAATCTGTTGAGTATAGGTTCGATCTCCGTCGTGGAATATTTGTATACGGCGCCGTAATGCGCGCCCGTAAAATCTTCGGGCACGGGCAGTCCCAACCCGTTGAATATACGGCGGGGATAGCCTGTGAGGAATGGCAGCAAGAGATTGGCGCAAACGCGTATGGCTTCCAAAAGATTGTATATAACCGCATTGAGCCGCACTGCGTCGCCCTGTTTTTTCAGTTCCCACGGCTTGTTCGCGTCGATATACTTGTTAGCCTTGTCTATAACGTCGAATATTCTGCCGAGCGCCTTGCTCAAAAGCGGCTTGTCCATATCGGCACGAACCGCGTCGAGCAGTCCGTTTACGGCCGCGACGAATTGCTCGTCGGCTGCGTTCGGCTCGGGCTTTGACGTTTTGCCGTCGAAATACTGACGGCTCATCGCAAACGTGCGTCTTACGAGATTGCCCAAATCGTTTACTATGTCGTTGTTTATGACCGACAGCAGTTGTTCGTTAGTATACGCGCTGTCGTCGCCGAACGGCATCGACGAGAGCAGATAGTAGCGCAGCGCGTCCACACCGTAGCGGTCGGACAGGATAAACGGATCGACGACGTTGCCTTTGGATTTGCTCATCTTGTCGCCGTCGAGCATGATCCACCCGTGTCCGTAAACGCGCTTTGGCAGAGGAAGATCGAGCGCCATGAGGATTGCAGGCCACACGATAGCGTGGAACCTGACTATCTCTTTTGCCATGACGTGCATGTCGCACGGCCAATATTTTTCGAACTTGCCGTCCGACAGTGCCGTGATATAATTGGGCAGTGCGTCTATCCACACGTAAATTACGTGTTTGGGATCGAACGGAACTTTTATGCCCCAATCGAACGACGTGCGCGTGACCGCAAGGTCGTTTAGCCCCTTGTCTATGAAATTATTGACCATTTCCTTGACGCGCGAATCGGGCTGCAAAAAATCGGTTTCGGTCAGCAGCTTGCGAATACGGTCGGCGTACTTGCTCAGACGGAAAAAATAACATTCCTCTTTTGCGTCGCGCACCGGTCTGCCGCAGTCGGGACATTTCCCGTCGACGAGCTGAGATTCAGTCCAGAACGATTCGCACGGCTCGCAATACTTGCCCGAATATTCGGACTTGTAAA
>CAJULK010000016.1 GCA_910587455.1 uncultured Christensenellaceae bacterium
TGCGTAGCCCTCCTCCAACTGTTTCTGCGCGGTAAACAACTTTTCATAGCCGTGCTTATCGTTCATCAGAACGGTATGTGCGCCGCTCTCTTTGACTTCGCCGTTTTCCATAAAGTAAATATTATCGGCAGGCACTACGTTTGCAAGACGGTGGGATATAACGATAACGCTTTTATCTTTTGACAACGCCTTTATGTTCCGCATTATGATTGCTTCACTCTCCACGTCGATATTGCTTGTAGCTTCGTCAAAAACATAGACGTCTTTTTCTGCAACAAGATTTACCGCTAAGGCGAGCCGCTGTTTCTGACCGCCCGATATGTTGTTCGCATCTTCGGTAATTACTTTATCGAGTCCGCCGTTCTCGCGGATAAACTCCGCAAGATTTACTTTTTCGAGCGCGGCGTAGATTTGCTCGTCCGTTACCGTTTTGTTTGCAAGCATAAAATTTTCGCGTACCGTCTGATTGAAGATATAAGTGTTATAACTTACCACAGCCAAGTGCGAATAGTAACTCTCGCGTGATACACTTTCGAGAGTTTTACCGCCAACAGTTACGTTGCCCTCTTTCGGACGTAACGCTCCGACAAGCATATTGACTACGGTTGACTTACCGCAACCGCTCTCGCCGACGATAGCAGTCATTCCTTTTTCGGGAAACGTCATCGACAAGTTTTTCAACACGTCACGCTCTCCATCGTAAGAAAACGTAATGTCTTTGAGTTCGATCGTTTTTCCGCACACCTGTTCCGTTCCCCATTCGGGATCGGGAGCGTTCAGAAGCGATATGATTTTCTTTCCTGCGCTTGCTCCGTTCATAGCAACGTGGAACGCCGAGCCGAACGCACGAAGCGGCAAGAAGAACTCGACCGCCACGAGGCACAAGAACAGCGCGTAGATAGGATTCAGCCCCCAAAACGCCGCGCCGCATATTGCAAGCGCGATTCCCGCGCCCGCGCCGCCGTATGCAACCAAGTCCATTATCGTCGTGCTTGCAAGTTGCATTACAAGCACTTTCATTGTGATTTTTCTAAACTCCTCCGCGCTCTCGTTCATCTTGCCGTGCTGCGCTTTATCCGCTTTGAATATCTTCAATTCTTTTAAGCCCTGCACGCTGTCAAGGAATTTATCGCCCATAGACGTGTACTTGCCCCAATACTTTGCAAATATCTTTTTTGCGTATTTGCTTACCGCAATGATTGAAACGGGAATAAGCGGCACGCAAGCAAGCAACACAAGCGCGGTGCGCCAATCTATCCATATGCAAATAATAAAAAGAATTATAGGCGCAAGAAGCGCGAAAAAGAACTGCGGCAAGTAACTCGAATAATACAAATCAAGTTGCTCCACGCCCTCCATACTCACTTGCGTAAGTCCCGCCATACTCATACCGTCGGTGGAACGAACGCCGAGTTTGACTATCTTATTGTAAGTACGTTCGCGCAGATCCTTTTTTACATTCCTGCCCAATACGTCTTTAATATCGCCCGTAAGTCTTGTCATTGTATAACGAACGGCTATACCCACTACGGCGCAAATCGCGGGATACAAATAAATAATCGGCTCGGCTTTCGTTATGGCAAGGTATATCGCCCAACAAATGCTTGCCGTTATACCAACGTTTGCGACGAGTCCCAAAACTTGCAAGGCAACGGAAATAAAGATGTACTTTTTATTCTTGCCTATCAGTTTGAATAACTCTTTGTCTATCATTGTCTTTTGCCTCCGATTTCAAGCGTTTTTTGTATTTAATCATCTGCACAACGTGTGAGATTGCAAATATTGGATGCGTAAAGAGCATACGCGGTCCGGCATATTTCATTACCGCTTTTATCTTCTCGCGCATTTCGGGTTTGTAACAGTGTATTTTGCAAAACGAGCAAAACTTTTTGTTTACCTTAAACGGACACTTTTCCAAACGGAACAACGCATATTCGGTAAGTTCCTTACATTCGGCGCAAACCTCGCCGCGCGGAATACCCTGCGCTTTTCTTGTCGTTTTATGCTTACCCTTGCAATACATTTTTAGCATAACGGGAATAAGTTTCTTTTCCTTATTCCACGCATTCAAATCGTCTTTCATACTTTATTCGCCCTCGCAAACATCAGCACGCCTTTACGACTTTCTTCACCGAGCGCACACGCCGCGCCGATTGCTTCTTCAAACGCTCTGTCTTTCGGCGTACCCAAATGCCGCTCTAATTTGTCGCCTATAAAATCTATAACGACAAGATAATCGGCAATTTCGCTTAAACCTTTATCGGTTAGCAACACCCTCTTGCCGTTGCGATAACAATAGCCGCTTGCTATCAACCGTTCTACGGCATTGCATACGCTCACTTTCGACACGTTTAGCCTTTGCGCCATTGCCGCCATTTTTGCACCGTTACCGCCGTCGTTCAGTTCGTTTGCCGTAATCAAATATTTTAATTCCGATACCGTCATATTCTTTTCCTGTTCTCCTTTCAATAGTTAGCGCAGGCTAACTATACCGCAAAAAAAATATATCGTGTATTTGCTCTGCTCGGTAAGTCATTACTAACTCGCGGACAAAAAATTGCGGAATCGCCTATCGACTCCGCAATATATTATAAACCAAAGTTTAGTTTTATGTCAAGCAAAAGTTAGTTACTGCTAACTATTTTTTACAAACTTTTTCAGCACCTCGAACAGTTCGGGCGTTATGACGTGTTCGATTCGGCAAGCGTTTTCCTCTGCCATTTCGTGATCCGCACCCGTTATTTCAAGCAATTTCGTTATGACGGTATGGCGTTCGTATATGCCCTCAGCTTTTGCCTTGCCTTCTTCGGTTAAATGAAGCACACCGTCCTGCCCTATCGTCAAATAGCCTTTGCTTACAAGGGATTTTAATGCGTACGACACCGACGGCTTGGAATAACCGAGTTCTTCCGCTACGTTTATCGCGTGGACGTTGGCGCTTTTTTGTTTTAATAATAGTATCGTTTCGAGATACATTTCTTCGGATTCTTGATACTTAACCATAATTACCCCTTGCGTTAGCCTATGCTTACTTTTATTATATATGATTTGCTTGCATTTGTAAAGCCGGCGCATAGGCATTCGGCAAAGTTTTTGTATTATTCCGCGCCTTTTAAGGCTTCCACCATATTGATTTTTTTGTTCTTACCGGCAACGAATAAACCGACCATGAGCGACACGCCGAATGTTACCAAAATACCGACGCAATATGTGAGGGCGCCGAGCATTATTTTCAGTTCGTATTCGCTTCCAAGCAGAGTCAGCAACAGCCCCAAAACGCCCACGCCGCAAGGCAAGCCTATTACAATACCCAAAACCGTCAACCAAATATTTTGACTGATAAGAATACGTCCTATGCGCCTATTTTTGAAGCCTACCACTTTTAACGTAGCAAGTTCGCGATAGCGTTCTACATAACTCATTACACCCAAATTATACAGCACGACTACGCCGAGAATAACGGCGGCAAGAACAAACAGCAATACCATTGTATTTAAGACGGACGTAAAACTGTTGTATGATTCCATTACCGAAGTTTTGCTCTGCGTTCCCGATATAAATTCGGCGGATTCTATCTCGCTATGCCCCACGTTTACAAACGCCGTCGTAATTGTATAAGGAATTTCAATTTCGTCCGCATAGTCGCTCGTCAAAACGATATTCTCGGTCGAATAAGAACGCAAAACTCCTGCAACCTTTACGCTGAAACTCTTTTCCGAACCATAAAGCGAGAACGAGAGCGTATCCCCTACCGCATACCCTCTGTCCGCAACGCGCAGACTTACATACGCTCCGTCATCTTTGATAGATACGGTTTTATTGTTTTTATCTATAAACCGAATCATATCGTGCGTTACATTGTAAATTTCAAGTGCAATCGGCTCTCCGCTTAACTGCACGCTCGAAGATGCCAAATAATCGCCGTCATACTTCTCCGCAAAATCTATCGCTTGTTCGTTCGTTACGTTTTCGGCGAAGTTCACGCGCGTTTCGTAATTCATTATCGTTTTATCGAGTGTACCCAAAAAACCTGCCATAGTATCATACATACCCAAGCCGCCGACGAGCAGAAGCATACAGCCGATAATGCCGATAAGCGTCATAAGCGACCGAGTTTTGTGTCTGAATACGTCGCGCAGATTCCACTTCGTAGCAAAACTCAACTTATTCCAAACTTTGGTCTTTTCTATGACAAGCGGTTTAACCTTCTTTGGCGTATAAGGACGAAGCGCGTCCGCCGCCGTGCCTTTGAGCATTTTTTTGACGGAAAGAAAACCGATCAGCGTTAAAAACGCAATTATGCCGACAAGCAACAGCCAAGTCCACCACGGCGCGTACAGCCCCCAATGCGGCATATCGAAATATGTACCATGCATACCGTTTGGATTTACCACAAGAGCACAGATTCCATATCCCAACGCTATACCAAAAACCGTGCCGACAATGCCGATAAACAGTCCGTATGAGGTGTAATGGCGCAAAATTTTGCCGTTCTTAAAGCCGAGCGCTTTGAGCGTGCCTATCTGCGTTTTTTCATTCGCCGTTACCCTGTGCATCGTCGTTATCATCGTCAATACGCCGATTAACAAAAACAGCACGGGCAGAACGGATACCATTGTTTTCCCTTCCTCTATCTCGCTCTGCGCGGCGGCGTAGGAAGTATGCTCGTCCTTACCGAGAATGAGCGTTGTTTTGCCGAGTGCGGTTTGCGCCGCCTGCTCCATTTGCGGTTTTGTAAGTTCGGTCAGCACATTTATTTGCGGATAGAAAATAAAGCCGCCGAGCGCGCTTTTTATCTTTTCTGGCGAAGCATATACAAAACCGAACGAAGCAAAATCGGGCATAAGTTGATTGCCGTCCGCAACGCATATCATAAATTCGCCGCTCTTGACAAGTCCCGCCACTTCGCCGCTTATCGCTATATTTCGGTAAGTTACGGAAAGCGTATCGCCGATATGTACGTTATTCGCCGCCGCATATTTATCCGACAGCCAAAAGCCTTCCGAACTTTTGTCATAGTCTTTACCGCTTACAACGTGCATAGTGGATACGGTATATTCTTCGAGTACAAACAGAGCAAGCGATTTGTTTCGGTCTTTTACGTCCACGTTGACATTCAAAACGCGCGTAGCCGCCGTTACCCCGTCAATATCCTTTATGTGAGCGATATCATCTTCCGAAAAACCTTGCTCGTTCATAAGTCGATAGTCGGCATAATTTGTTTCGATTAGAAATGTTCCCGTGTCTTTTTCGAGCGAGTACCACTCCATATTGAATCCGACGAAAATACCGACGCCGATTGCTACCATTATTATCATTGAGATGAACTGCGCTTTATACTTCCACGCCGTTCTGAAAAGTTTGCGTAAAAGCATATTACCACTCCACCTCGTCTGCGCTCATAGGATTGGTCTGCTCCTCGCACGATTTGATTTTGCCGTTCTTTACGCGAATAACAACGTCCGCCATTTTTGCGATATTCTGATTGTGCGTAACGATCACTATCGTTTTACCGTAATTTCGCGCCATTGACAGTAACAATTTGAGAACAAGCACGCCCGTTTCACTGTCAAGCGCCCCCGTAGGCTCGTCGCACAAAAGTATTTTCGGATTTTTCGCAAGTGCACGGGCGATAGACACTCTCTGCTGTTCGCCGCCCGAAAGTTGCGCCGGAAAGTTTTTTATATGGTCGGCAAGTCCAACTTCCTCAAGCATTTGCTTCGGATCGAGCGCATCGGGCGCAATCTCTTTTACAAGCGCAACATTTTCATACACGGTCAGAGTAGGCACAAGATTATAAAACTGAAAAACGAATCCGACCTTTGCGGCACGGTATTCCGCAAGTTCGTTATCCGACAGCGTGGATATATCTTTGCCGTCTACCGTTATCATACCGCTCGTCGGGCTGTCAAGACCTCCGAGCATATTGAGTAGCGTACTCTTACCTGCACCGCTCGGACCGAGTATTACTATAAACTTCCCCTCGTCGAGCGACAAATTTACACTGTCGAGCGCCATTAATTCGTGGTCGCCGCTCTTATACACTCTCGATACGTTTTCAAATGTTACGATTGCCATAATGCCATCTCTTTTTGGTTAGTCTTAACTAACTATTACATTAAATAAAAGCAACGGTTAGTTGTTGCTAACTATATACTAATACAAAATTTCCGTTTTTGTCAATCGAATTAGGCAGACGAAAAATAAAAAGCGGACAAAAAATTTCGTCCGCTTCAAAACATTTACTTCATATTCCGATTATGTCGGTGTTCGCTCCCGTGTTCGTGATGATGCCCGTGTCCGTGATGTGCGTGTTCGACATCGCCGCACTTTCCGTTCGTTTCGCTTTCCGGAACAACGCCCGTTTGAACATACCGTTCCCCTCTCTCGCAATGCGGATCGTCAAGAGAACAGTGGCGACCGCAACAAGGACAATTATTGTTTTCCATTTTTGATTTCTCCTTTTATTTATTTTCGCTCGGCTTTTTGGCTTGAACGTAAGAAACGATTAAATCCGCGCCCTGTTCGACGCCTATCGAACTGTCCACGCACAAATCATAGTTTTTACTGTCGCCCCATTTCTGCGCCGAGATATTTGCGTAATACGCCGCGCGCGCTTTATCGGAACGGCGCAAATTTATCTTTGCTTCTTCTTCGCTGTCGCCGTAAACTTCCATTATCCGTTTTACCCTGTATTCTTCGGGCGCATAGATATAAATTCTTACGACGTCTTTATAGTATCGCAGAACATAGTCGGCGGCTCTGCCCACTATCACGCAACTGCCGTTATCGGCAATTTTACGGATAATTTTGTCTTGCGCCGTTATAGCCTGCTGCACAACTTCGCAACTCAAATACAAACTACGCAACACGTCGGGCGAGTTGGCGTTTATATCCGAAATAAATTCTTTGTCAAGACCGCTTTCCTGTGCGGCAAGCGCGGTCATTTCTTTGTAATAGAACGGTATTCCCAACTTCTCCGCAACAATCTTGCCTATTTGTTTATCCGACGAGCCGTGCTGACGCGCTATCGTTATAATAACGCCATCTTTCGACGGTTTGATAACCGTACCGTCTTGCCCGTTCGTTGCGCTACTTTTTGCCGCCATTTTCTTAATACCTATAAAGAATGCAACCGTAAGTCCTGCCGTTACGAGCATTGCAAGTAAATCGGCTATCGGCGCAGACACCAAAATCCCGTTTACACCGTAGAAAATAGGCAATACGCAAATGAGCGGAACAAAACAGATAATATCCCTTATCAGCGACGCAAGAACGGCGAATATGGGTTTGCCGACAGCCTGAAAGAAAATAGAGGACATTTTTATTGTGCACGTAAAAGTAACGAGTGCAAGGAAGATGCGGAACGTCTTGCGGGCAAATTCCCAATAGTCGTCGGGATTGGGAATATTGGTAGGTTTACCGAAAATACTCACGACGGCGTCCGGCGCAGCTTCGAATAATACGGTCGATATAAGCCCTACCGCCACCGTGCATAACAATATAGCGCGATATAACTTTTTAACTCTTACAAAATTTTTGGCGCCCATGTTATAGCCTATAATAGGCTGACAGCCGAGCACGATACCCACAACGATATTGATAACAACCGTAAACACCTTGCTTTCGATCCCTATCACGGCGATCGGTATGTCCGCGCCGTATTTGGACATAGACCCGTATTTTACAAGCATTATATTGCACACAAGCGAAATTACGACTATCGTCATTTGCGTTATGAGCGATGACAGTCCGAGCTTAAACGCTTCGATATAAACTCTGAAATTAGGTATCAGGCTCTTGAATTTAAGCCTGAATGTCTTGGTGCGGAAAAGATAAACAACCGAGATCGCAAACGAAACGATCTGCCCGATCACCGTCGCCCACGCCGCGCCGGACATCCCCCATTTGCATAAGAAAATAAATACGGGATCGAGAATAATATTTACCGCTGCGCCTGCGAGCATGGAGAACATCGACCACGCAGGACTGCCGTCTGCACGGACAACGGCGTTTATCATGTTCGACAACATATAAACGGGAAAAAATCCGAGAATGATATTGAAATACTCTACCGCATAGCCTATACTGTTTTCGGACGCACCGAACAGCGTGAGAATTTGCGTTTTGAGCGGATAGAATATCGCAAGCAATACGACGCTTATTATCAATGTAAACGTCATTCCCGTGCCTACGCACTTGTGAATTTTATCGGTATCGCCTTTGCCCTGCTTAATGTTGATATATGCTGCCGAGCCGTCGCCGAAATACCACGCAAACCCCTGAGCTATAATGAATATGGGAAAAACCACTCCCGTAGCGGCATTGCCGAGCGTCGAAAGTTCGCTGTTTCCGACGAAGATCTGATCGACTATGTTGTATAAAGCGCTCACCAAAAGAGACAGAACGCACGGTATGCAAAACTTGGCCATCAGTTTTGCTATTTTCTCTTTGCCCAAAAATTCCGAGCTTTGTTGTCTATCCATAAAATCCTCCGATAAAACGATTTTCGTCTTTGTCGGAGTAAAGAGCGCCTGAAACCTGCGAAGAACATAAAAAACGGCATAGAATTCGTCGAAATTCTACGCCGTGATGTGCTGTTCAACAATATGTATTTTAACAATTTTCGAACCGTTTGTCAAACGATTTTTTACTTGCGCAAAAAACAAACGCATATCGTTCGGCATGAAACAAAAAAAAACAAAACACTCCCGAATCGACTTCGCAGAGTGTTTTGTCCGACGTTTTTATACGTTCTTGATATGGAGCCGAAGATGGGACTTGAACCCGCAACCTACTGATTACAAGTCAGTTGCTCTACCGATTGAGCTACTTCGGCAAACAATTTAAGTATACATGATTATCTCGGAATTGGCAAGCGTTTTTATCGTCTTTACCGCTTTTTGTTAGCCTTGATTTTCGTATTCAAACGGTTCGACCTACCGACCTTAACCGTAATAAAGAAAAAAACCGACGTTAAGTCGGCTTAAATCCGCTATTTATTCCACAATCACATCATTAAACCGTACGGCTCAAAAAAATTGTGGTGCCTCGGGGCGGAATCGAACCACCGACACAGGGATTTTCAGTCCCTTGCTCTACCGACTGAGCTACCGAGGCAAAGATTGGCGACCCGGAAGGGACTTGAACCCTCGACCTCCAGCGTGACAGGCTGGCGTACTAACCAACTGTACTACCGGGCCACATGGTGGACCTTCAGGGACTTGAACCCCGGACAAACCGGTTATGAGCCGGTTGCTCTAACCAACTGAGCTAAAGGTCCCTGAGCTACTCAAATAGCTTACTTAATATACTACATGATTTCGGTTTTGTCAACAAAAATAACTATGTTTTACGCATGATTTTTAATTTTTTTCATTTTTTTATAATGCATGCTTCCACCCTGTCGGATCGTACATTCTTGCGGTTGGGTTTACTCGATACTCTGTCGAAAATAACAAATAAAATATATACAACAGCCGAAAAATCCTTGACAACATACGTCTTATGTGTTAATATAACACTGTTCGTCAAGCACCCTTAGCTCAGTTGGTAGAGCAACTGACTCTTAATCAGTGGGTCCAGAGTTCGAGTCTCTGAGGGTGTACCAAAGAGCTGTCGCATTTGCGGCAGCTCTTTACTTTTGTCATAAATTCCATTATATTTAGAAAACAGCAAATCTACCGCACGTATTGACTTAAATATAGAAGCGTGATATAATAATCGAAAAGCGCGGCAGGGTCATGATGTATCATTTGCAAAACAGATGGAAACTCGAAAATAAACGATTGCGGTATTACGGATTGCGCAACAAACCGCACATGTTCGAAAATTCCGTAAAGCTCTCGTCCGATCAAATGAATATCGTAAAAAAATTGCCGTGCGATCTTTCCGAAGCGGAAATCAAAACCGTAAAAAATCTTCTCGGCGCACAGATAGTCGATTCGACGCACGTCAAGCATGCGCCATATTCCCTTTCCGAAGCTACGTTCTGCAAAAATTGCGTTGCGAACGATTTTATGATACCCGGTATCGAATTCGACGAAAACGGGCTGTGCCCCATATGCCAAACCGTCGAAGAAACGAAATTTCTCAAAAGCGTCGTTCCCGTCAAGAACACATTCGAAAGATCGAAAAAGTCGCGTTTCGACGTCGGCGTATTTTATACGGGCGGAAAAGACAGCACTTATTTGCTGTATTATCTTTCCAAAGTGCTCGGTTTGAGAGTTTTGGCTATGACATGGGAAATCCCGTACATGTCCGAGTGTGCAAAAAAGAGTATCGACGGAGCAAAGAAATCGCTCGGTTCGGTAGAATTCATAAGCCGAAAAGTAGCCGACGACGATTTGAAAAAGATATACTCCTGTCTTTACGCACTCTCGGAAAATACTTGCGCCTGTCCTTCTCTCGCCTACGTGCTGTTCTATCCCGAGCTTGTCGCAAACAAAGTTCCGTACTTTGCGGCGGGAAACGAATCGGCGCAGCTCGTCGGTCTTTACTACAATCATATGGCGCCGAAACTCGCATACTCTTTCGGCGATAATAAATTTCTGAATTTCCTCGTCAATGTAGGACGTATTCTGACGTTTCGCCCGCCGCTCAAAAGAGGACAGTTCCACACGCTCGCGACGATGAAACAGCTCGCATACGGCGACAATCCGCTCAAAAAAATTTCCGGTTACACAAACGCGCTCGTCGGCAACGTGACGACTGCAATACACGAAGTGCCCGAAATGGTAAAGCCGCTCAGGCGCGCCATACGCAGATCGTCGCGGAGCGGAAACATACCCGCATTCGTGCAAGTGGACTTCAACGACATATGCGGCGGCGTATACGATTGGAAAAAGATAAAGCGGACGATAATGACAGAGTGCGGCTGGGTCCCGCCCGACGAATTCGACAAGGGCTTACATACTAGTTGCAAAATCGAAAAATGCAAGGAATATTCGCAGTTCAAACGCTTTTATGAAATGCGAAGCGATATGATCCCTTTCAGCGCGCTTGAAATTTCGCTCGCCTGCCGCGACGGCGCGATCACACGCGACGATGCGCTTGCCGAACTGAAAACATCGCTCGGCTTCTATTTGGAAGAAATACCCGAATGTGCGATAATGAAGGAATACATCGAAAAATGAACGGCGTTTTATATCTTTCATACACAGGACAAAGCAAAAAGATCGCCGAGTATTTTGCCGAACGAACGGGCTTCGATATCTTTGATATTTCCGATCCGCAAAGATCTGGACACTCGTTCGACACAGCGATATTTGTGTTTCCCGTACACTGTCAGAACATTCCCGAAAAGGCAAAATCGGCTCTCGAAAAACTATGCGCACGAAATCTCGTTATTGTCGCAACATACGGCAAAATGTGCTTCGGAAACGTTTTATACGAAATACGGCGCAGATACCGACACAATATCATTGCCGCCGCATACGTGCCCACAACACATTCATACTTAAAACACGACTGCGAATTTACAGATTTCGAAGGATTGACGCCAGTGATCGAAAAACTTAATGCCCCGTCGCCCGTCGAAATTCCGAGATCGTACAAGAATCCGTTTTCCGACATATTCAAAGGTTTACGCAGCCGAATCGGGGTCAAAATCCGAAAGAGCGCCGCCTGCGATAATTGCGGTCTGTGTGAAACCGCATGCGACTTCGGCGCGATAAAGAACGGCAAAACGAACGGGCGGTGCATAAGATGCCTTAAGTGCGTATCCAACTGCCCGTCGAACGCTTTGGAATTTTCGCTCGCCGCGCCCATGCGCATGTATCTCGGCAAAAAGAAAATCGATCGCCTGATAATTTACGTATAACGGCGCTTCAGACAACGAAGGTAACGACATAATGACTGAGACGGTAAGAAAAGCAACTCACGACGAAGTTCCGCCGCTCATAGACGAAAACTGCGACAAACTTGTTTTAGGCTCTATGCTCTCGCCTAAATCTGCCGAGGCGCGGTTCTACTACGCTCACCCGCAAAACAGGTTTTGGACGGTGCTCGCCCGCGTGTTCGGCACAGAGCCGAGTACCGATTCGGAACGCCGAAAGGATTTGGCTCTCTCCAACAGGATCGCGTTATGGGACGTCGCGGCAAGCTGCGACATATTCGGTGCAGCCGACAATACAATAAAGAACGTCGAATACAACGATATTATAGGACTTATATCCGAATATCCCAAGCTGACCAGAATATTTACGACGGGCGGAAAAGCTCACGAACTTTTAATGCGGTACAACAAGGCGGCTAAAAACGAAGTGATAGCGCGCGCGGTGCGTCTGCCGTCCACAAGCCCGCTCAACTGCGGCACATCGCTCGATAAACTGATAGCCGCGTATTCCGTTCTCCGTTACTGACGGCGGCATGATCCGTTGCCTGCAAAATAATTAAACGCCGTTGGTTTTTATAACGGCGTTTAATTATTTATGCTTTTAATGAGATTCGGTCACAGGCAGTCCGCTTTCGATAATATCGACCGCCGAATCGACGTAATGCACGTCGAGCGACTCGATTTTTCCGCCGTCTGCGGCTTGAACGATTTTTTTATCGTACGGTATTTCGGCAAGTATGGGAATACCGAATTTTTGCGCTACTGCGGATATTGCGGTGCTTGTACCGAACATGTCGATACGTTCGCCGCAATGCGGACACGCAACGTAACTCATATTCACCACGAGTCCGAGCACGGGTATCTTCATCATATTAGCCATGTTGACCGCTTTTTCGACTATCATGGAAACGAGTTCCTGCGGCGTTGCCACCACTACTATTCCGTCCACCTTTACCGATTGAAACACCGTGAGCGGCACGTCGCCCGTGCCCGGAGGACAGTCGATAAACATGTAGTCCACATCGCCCCACACCACGTCCGTCCAAAACTGTTTCACCATGCCCGCTATTATCGGACCGCGCCATACTATCGGGTCGGTATCGTGCTCGAGCAAAAGATTCGACGATATCAATCGCGTTCCGGCAGGCGTTTCCGCAGGATATATTCCGAGCTCATCGCCCGTAACATTTCCGCTCACACCGAACATCTTCGGCACCGAAGCGCCCGTTATATCGGCGTCGAGCACTGCGCACGTGTGCCCCTTTTTACTCATACCCGTAGTAAGAAGCGCGGTGACGGCGGATTTACCCACGCCGCCTTTCCCGCTCACTACCGCGACTACTCGCTTAATACGCGACAGCGAATTGGTTTTTTCGGTAACGGGCGCGTCGCACTTTTCGGTACATTCGTTACAGTTATGATTACATTCACTCATTATATTTTGTTCTCCGATCTGAAAAATTTTTAATGATTGGGAAATCCGTCCTACTGTCTGCCGTCAGTTCGGCGTTTAGCCGAATTATCGTCATACAGCGCGGCGACGCCCGCCGCCGCAACGGCTACGGGCACTGTCTTTTTATTGACTTTTACATCGCAATTTATAAGCGCAAGCATCGTTCCGTAATACAATAAATGCAACGGCGAAGTCATTGCGATATCCAACAGCGCGTTGCAAAGCATTGCGAGCACCGTAAGGGCAAGGAACACCCGCTCTTTCGTGAGCTTTGCCGAAAAAACAAGCCGAACCGTCCTATACCTATGATACAAATACGCTCCGAGCCCGAACACGCCAGTGCAGTACAGATACGTGAGCGGCGTGCAGTGAAAGGAATAGTACCAATCGTTTATAGGCGGCAAATACCATATTCCGAGCCCGAACACGGGGTGCTCCTTAAACGCTTCGAACCCGCTCTTCCACAAATTCGTCCTGCCGCTTCCCGTTCCCGAAAAGAACGACGCGAGCATATCCGACAGCCGATGTCTGGCTACAACGACGAGCGCAACCGCAGCGGCGGCGCCTATACCGACGGTTATCCAATACCCGAGCCGCCCGGTCTTTTTTGTAAAGCACATCGCTATTGCCACGATCAGCGTGCCGGGAATCGCTATCAACAGCGCGGCGCGCGAGAACGTCATGGCGACAGTCAACAGCTCGAGCGCCACGACGGGCAAAAACAGAAATCCGTATTTGTAAATATGCACGAGATAGAACGTCATCGGTATGGCGAGCACGACTATCGCCGCTGCGGTATTTGATATGGCATAACCGAATTCGATAAGATTCT
The DNA here is from genome assembly GCA_910587455.1 of uncultured Christensenellaceae bacterium. GTDB lineage: Bacteria > Bacillota > Clostridia > Christensenellales > Pumilibacteraceae > Anaerocaecibacter. The sequence continues at coordinate 14,122 of CAJULK010000016.1, forward strand.
TGGGATGGTAATCGAGATTAAGCCCGTTTGACACGTATTGCTTGATGACATGCGAGAATATTACGACGGCAACGGCGATCATCGTATATGCGAAAAACTCTATCGTCTTTCGTCCTTTGTATTCGCCGCAGTTAAAAAACAAACTGTAAGGCAAAAACATCGAAGCGCCGATAGCAAGCGCGAGCCCGACTCCTATCCAAGACAGCGACGGCGCGCCGATACCGCCTATCACCGTCAAACCCGTAAGCACGGCAAACGATACGGTAAGATACGAACGTTTGAACATTATCCGCCACTTTCCGTAATACGCTATATGAAACACAAATGCCGGGATAGCTACAACCGCCGTTACGCAAAGCACCGATAGCGTCATCGGTCTGAGAAAATATTCTGGACCTACCGTTGCCGGCGACATGCACAGCGCGAACATCAGTAAAAACGGAATCAAAACGAAAGAATTCTTACACACGATAAGCGCAGGAATAACCAATGCGGCAAGCAACGCTATTGCGAGCGCAGAAAACCCCGTCATATAACTCATGACGCAAACAAACGCGACGCACGCTATATACCAAGGCGAATTGTAAAATTTATCGAGTTCGACCGCAGTATCGCTATGTAGTATTTTTTCGATCTTATCTTTCACGCAATCATTATAAACTTAATACGAGAATAAGTCAACAAAATACCCTTACTTGCAATATTTTTCGCCGAACGCGGCATATTTGGCAAAATTCATCATGCGCGTGTTGGCTTGCACCGCGTCTTTACTTCGCCACGTAAGCGAAAAGCAATGATTGGACAATTTGCTTTTTGCTTTGTACGAGTCATGTTCGACGCCGCAAGCCGCAAGTTTTTCGAGCATAACTTCGGTATGCCCTTTACAGAACATATCCGCTCCCGAATATATCAAAAACGACTTGGGATACTCTGACGTGACGTAATCCGCCGCCATGCATGCGTCTCGATACACGTACGTATCGAGATCGGCTGCGTTTACTCCGGCAAAGCTCACGATCACCGAGCCTATAATATCCAGCGGGCTTTTTGCCGACAAAGCGGTGCCGAGATCGTACACTCCGCAATTAAGAAGCGCACCGTGCACTTCGAATTCGGGCACGATGCCGAGCGCGGAACGCAACTTATCGCTGCTCGAAAGCGCCGCGAGCATTGCGGCGAAATACGCGCCCGCGCTGTCGCCGCAAACCAACATTCTGTTTTTATCTATGCGATACTTATCGGCGTTTTCCGCTATATAATTGCCTGCCGCAACAAGATGTTCGAGCGACTTCGGGAAAACGTATTCGGGCGCAAGCCCGTAATTAACGCAGAACACCGCAAAACCGTTCAGCGCAAACCATTGCGACAGTGCGCGTCTGTATTTTTTATCGCCCGCCGTAAATCCGCCGCCGTGAATGATCATTACGCTCGGCGATATACGGTCTGTCGGGACGCGGTAATAATCGAGCCTACAAACGTCGGCATGGGATCGCTCGTAAACTATATCGCGTAGAGTATAAATCCTTTTTCGGTCGTTCTTTTTGACATACGGGCATCTGTTTTGAGCGTTATCGCACAAAACATCCACCGCACGAAACAACGTCTTTGCTTGATGTATCTTGCGTTTGTTGCGCGCGGTTCTGCGCCTATCTTCCTTCTTAATATATATATCTTTCATACCGATTATTATATACCGTCATTTATATCTTGTCAATACCGATAATTATGCAAAACCGTTCTGCTCGGAGATTTTAGTAAATAGAACGATATGCGCGGCAAAAAAGAAAACGTCCGAGCATCACCCGAACGTTTTACATATTTGAGCAGTTGCGGATCTACGCCGTTTTCGTAACGAGCAAGTAGTCGAAAGTGAGCCAGTCCGAATTTTCCGCACGCGACACGTCTACGGTGATCGTCTCGCCTGCTTTGAGTTCGACGGTCAAACCCTCGTCAAGAGCGAAAATATTATGACTACCCGTTTTGTCATGCTCGCGCAATACAGCCTCTCCGTCGCCTATCTTTACATTGAACTTGATTCCGTCAACGCCGCTGCCGTATGCGACCTGAATCTTATAAGTTCCGCTTTCCGCCACTTTGAACGTATACTTGACCCCGTCGCCGACTGCATTTATATCGCCGAGCGCATACCCGAGAGAGCAGCCTTCTCCCCAATTCGCAGGACGTTGCGACGCGTTAGCCCAATGCCAACCGGCACATTCGGCTTCGAGTTTGTACGTGTTTGACGATTTATCGACAGCAGTTGAATCGAAGCCCTTGCCGCTGCCGTGAACGAGAATGTAGTCTATCTCGGCGTTTCCTCCGTACTGCGGAGTATCTTGGGCGGTGCCGTCCTTTATGAGGTAAATTTCGTTCCAGCCCTGCGCCAGATCGAGCGATACCGTCGTTTTGGCGGTAGTTATGTTATCCGTGCCGAGCCACCCCGTATTTTGATCGAACGTGGCGTTCTTTTGATAGACGGAGTTGACGAAGAACTTCATAAACGAACCGGGTGTTGCCGTGGCATAGTATACGTCTATGTTTTTGACGCCCGCTTCGTAAGCGAAGTAGCGGAAATACAGTCCCTGACCGCAATCGTTTATTCCGCCTACATACGCCCCGCCGTGAAGTTTTTCGTTTATGCGAATATTGCCCGTGCCGTTTATGACGGCGTTTTCCGCTTCGAGTACAACGTCTCCGTCGATAACGTACACGTTTATTTCCAAAACCGCCGCCTCCGATTTGATTTCGACGTATTTGGCGGTTACGCTTACCGTATATATCCCCGCTTCGATGTTAAGCTCATTGATATTTACCGAATTGGTATCGGAGTTTGCCGTCTTTACCGTCGCGTCGCCTTTTTTGATCTCTATGTCATACGAAGTCGCCGATTCCACCGCGTCGAACGAAAGAACGCGGGTCTGCGGATCGTATGCGAGATTTTTGGGCGCGTCGAGCGTCGGCACCAAAAGGCTCGAATATCCGCATCCTTCGGCTGCGCAAGACTTGCTGTTCGTTTCGTTGTCCGTAACAAAGCTGTGCGCTTCGTAGTCGCCGCGTTCATCGTTATGTCCGCACGTAGCGGGATGCCAATGTCCGCCGCCGTCGAACACCAGCCTCGTTTCATCGAAAGAATGTCCGTTTGGCTCACCGTACTCAAACGTTTCCGTTCCATGCTCGTCGCACTCGGTGCACGAATAATAATACGCGGCTTTTTCTGTGCATGTTGCCGACGACGCGAGGAACTTATCTTCGGCGACACGTTTTGTGAACGAATGAATGTGGTCGATCTTTTCCACCGAAAGATAATCGGCTACGTACCAACCGCCGTCGTACATGTAATCTACGGTGATCCATTCGCCTGCGGTAAGCTCCGCGGCAAGCCCGGACGTATCGAGTTTTATGTCGTTCCAAACGCCCGTAGCGCCCGTTAGCCTGCGCGACTGCGCTTCGCCGCCGTTGACCGAAACTTTTATCGGCGTGCCGTTGCTCTCGCCGCCGTACGCAAGCCTGAGCGAATAAGCGCCGCTCTCGGCGACCTTGAATCTGAATTTTACGCCGTCGCCCACCGCTTCCATATTGCCTAGCCCGTAGTTATGCGAAAGACCTCCGTCGCCTGCCCAATTTGAGGGGCGCGTGTTGACGTTGCTCCAATGCCAATCGGCACATTCCGCTTCCAAGCGGTACGAAGAAACGGATTTATCGAAATCATTGTCGTCGAAGCCTTTGCCGGTGCCGTGGATACGAATGTAGTCTATCTGCGCGTTTCCGCCCCAAGCGGGAGTATCGCCCGCCGCGCCGTCCTTGACAAGATATATCTCGTTCCAGCCCGCATCGAGTTCGAGCGATACGGTCGCCGTCGCAGACTTTTTACTGTCGCCGAACCAGCCCGTATTTTGATCGAACGTGACCGTTTCGCGGTATTCTCCTCCGATAAAGAACTTCATGAACGAGCCTGCGTTGGCTGTCGAGTAAACGACGTCAACTTCGCGTTCGCCCGCTTCGTACGCAAAATAACGGAAATACAATCCCTGACCGCAATCGTCTATACCGAGCGCGTAAGCGCCGCCGTGCGCTATCGGATCGCGCGAATAAAGTTTTTCGCTTAGCACTGCGTCTTCCGCTTCGAGTATAACGTCGCCGTCGTATGTAAGGATTTTAGCGGAGGTCGTCGCAGGCACGCTCTTTAAGCTGCCGAGAGTTGCCGTAACTTTTAACGTATACTCTCCCGCTTCCACCGATTTTTCACGCAAGTCGAACGAGTTTTCCGTAATAACGTATGTATATTCGAGCTGTTCACCCGCATAAAGCTCGACCGTATAAGATTCGGCGTGAGTTACTTTGTCAAACGTAACGACAAAATCCGCATAAACGAGATTTTCGGGCGTACCGAGTTTGGAAATAAGTATTACTTCGTACCCGCAGCCCTCAACAGAGCAAACCTTTTTAATTCCGTCCTGAAACGTTTCGAAACTGTGATCTTCATAATCGCCGCGTTCGGTCGTATGCGCGCATGTCGCGGGGTGCCAATGCCCTTTGCCGTCCGACTCGTAGCGCGACGCGTCGAAGGAATGGACGTTGTTCATCTTCAAAACGACGTCGTTTATTTGCGCCCGATCCGAATCGAAATTCTTTCCGCAACCGTCGCAATGGTAGTGTCCTGCGACACCATCGGCAGAGCAAGTCGCGGGAACTTCCTCTATCCAATCGCCGTAATCGTGTGCGTGCGTACTTTCTTGTGCGCATGCCGTAAGTCCAGTAAGCATAAGACACGACGTCAAGCATGCCGCGACCGTCATTTTTGCTTTCTTCATCATTATCCTCCGAATATTAAAATATTGATTTGGTGTTTGTTTTGTCGAACAAGTGTATTTTGTTAAGATCGTACACGAACGCAAACCGGCTGCCGTCCTCAATACGCCGCGATACTTTGCATTTGGAAATAAGATCGTTACCGCAAACATTCATATGCACGTGGTACTCGCTTCCGAGAAGTTCCGATACCGTGACCTCCGCCGTTTTTTCCGCAGACGGTTTGACCGACGACGGCAGTTCGGAGTTTTCATATACATCTTCGGGGCGTATACCGAATATTACGTCGTGATCGCCGTCCAAACACTTCTTATATTCGGCTATAAGCGAATGAAGCTCGGCGAGCTTATCTTCGGGCGTTTTTATGCGCACGGGCGCAGGCTTGTTTTTCTTAAGTTTGGAAAATAACGTCTTGAAAGAAAATTTCTCTTTATGGTGCGTCAACAGCACGTTCATATCAGGTTTTTCGTATTCTTTGTCCGCTATGCGTTTTTCGACGTCCGCTATGCAATTTCGGTAAAATTCGTCGTGCGCTTGCTTACGCGTTTTGTCGAGTTTAATTTCGAATCCGTCCGAAAAAACGAGCTTGCCGTCCGAATACACGCAATCCGACATGTTCATTGCGGGCGCGCCTATAAACGTAGCTACAAACATATTGGCAGGGTGCGCATAAACATCTTCAGGCGCGCCGATCTGCTGAATATATCCGTCTTTCATTACGACGATACGGCTCGCCATCGTCATCGCTTCCGTCTGATCGTGCGTGACGTAAATCGTAGTCGCATTGATCTGTTTGTGAAGTTTTATTATTTCGCTGCGCATCGAAACGCGGAGCTTCGCGTCGAGATTGCTCAGCGGCTCGTCCATGAGAAATACTTTGGCGTCGCGAACTATCGCACGCCCGAGCGCTACGCGTTGCATCTGCCCGCCCGAAAGTTCCTTGGGCAGTCTGTCGAGATATTGTGTTATCTGCAGAATTTCGGCGGCGCGCTTTACGCGAACGTCGATATCGGCTTTATCGAATTTTCGCGTTTGCAATCCGAACGCCATGTTCTCGTAAACGGTAAGATGCGGATAAAGCGCATAGTTCTGAAATACCATGGCTACGTCGCGCTCTTTCGCCGTTTTTTCGTTGCAATACATTCCGTCGATATAAAGATCGCCCGTCGTTATGTTTTCCAGCCCCGCAACCATGCGAAGCGTAGTAGACTTTCCGCAACCCGACGGTCCGACGAATACGATAAGCTCGTGCTCCTGTATATCGAGATTGAAATCGTATACCGCCTGAACATAATTATCATACACTTTGTTGATGTTTCGAAGCGAGATATAAACGCCTTCGGGCGCGACTTTCGGCTCTTTGCGTCTGTTCTCCTCGTCGATGAGCATTTGATTGTATTGCTCTTTTATCAGTTTGCGCTGATGCTTTACTTCTTCTTCTGCGCGCTTCCGTTCTTCAATCGCACTCGGATTTTCGTTCTTCATACAATTACAGCCTCTCTATCTGAACATATACTGCGCACTGCGGTAGACCTTGATCCCGCCGATATGCAGTTTGTATCCGTTGAAATTAAGTTGTATAACGTCACTGTCTTTCTCGAATACGTACGGTATCTCGAGATAAGCCTTACCGCTTAACGAGTTTTTGCTCGTGTTCGACGCAATAACGCTGCCGAACATATTGCCGTTGCGCGTTATGCCGACGGGAATGGAATTTCCGACATAATTGCGATACTCAACGGAAATAACGACCTGCTCGCCCGCTTTTATTCCGTCAGGTTTTTTAACGTTTTTCATGAACCTGTCTGATGACAGTTTGAGATTCTGGTCGGACGGAACAGACAGTTCTTCGCGCTCGATCTCCTCGAGCATAAAGTCGTCGAAAATCACGGTTTCGCCGCGCGCCGCCGAAGCCGGGAATTTGAATCCGACTTCCATTGTTCCGTGCGTTGCGGTAAATATAAATTCTTTATTGATGAGCGACGTGACCGAAGCAAACGATATATCGCTCGTTTTTCCGCCGCCGCGCGCAAACATATTCACCTGCGTTTCATTATCCGTTTTTACGTAAACGGACAGACGGTACGCCTTTCCCGTAGCGAGCCCCGTAAACGTGTGATATGTCTCGCCCTCTTTCGTATTCGTAAACCTGAACGCGCCGTAACCCGTATGAGAATTACCGTTTTCGCTTTCCACAAGACATTCGAGCGTCCCGTTCTTTGCCGAAAAACCCGTCGTATCGCGCTTTTCGGCGTCGTAATTATCAAACAGGAACGAGTGATCTGCTACAAGCGCCGTCGTGGGGATCTTGTAGTTATCCCCGTCCACAGTGCCGCCGTTTTGCAAAAGTATTTTCTCGAAATTCTTTTGATACAGCGCGACTATATCGTCTATCTTTTGACGGGCGGGATAATCTTTGCTTTTAATACGCGCCGCGTATGCTTCGCCGTCGTAGAGCGATCCGTCGTCGTTATAATAAACGCCCTCTCCGTCGTAATATATTTCGCGGTTAAGCGCTTCGTACTCTTCGTTGCCCTGCTTAAAACCGTTCAATATTCCCATGACGCCTACGCATATTGCCGCCGTACAATCCCCGTCGTAACCGATAAGCGACGAGATCTTGCATGTCTCCATATACGAATTATTGCCGTACAGCCAACTCAAAACCGCAAAAGCACCGTTAATATCGGGATCGGTCTGCACATTGTCGAGCCTGTACAACATTCTGCGCTTCCGCTCGATATTTTTTGCCGCCGTTACGTAATCGTTTTTATTGGCATTGTACTCGTCAAAAGCCATGTCGTACATCTGCCTCGGATACGATCCTTTAGGCAAAGCGTCTTTGGCTTTTTCCATTACCTCGACTATATCAGTTTCGAAGTACGCAAGCGAATACATTGCGGCGTAAAACTTCGCCCATACGACCGAATCGAAATAGCCTACGTTGGACGCGAACGTATCGACGAGCGCCGTTGCGGTGTTGGGCATCCCCGGCGAATTCATGCCGAGCGTTTCGTTTTCGATATACGCTTCCGTGCACCACCCGTATCGATTGCCCGCCTCGATAGTGCCCGTATACGGCGCGAGCATCTCCGACGAATTTATAAGCATCATCGCGTCGCCGCCGCCACCCCAATCGCCGACGTTATACTTTTTCCACGCTTCTTTTATAGCATAACTCGACGCGCCGTATTCGTCCAAAATGAGCTGATTGAAAATATCGATATGATAATCGTCGTCCGACCACACTTCGTTCCTGCCCGTATCCGGATTTATGCGCAGTCTGTCGTAACGGTAACCGTCGGGCGGCGTAAAATATTCGAAATTGCCGGCATACGGCCCGTTCAGGAACTCGAACCAATCGTCGGGCATTCCGATATACGGATCGGGTCCGCGCCAAACAAATTCGTAACCGCTCAAAAATCCGGCAAACTGTCCCAAAAGTCCGCCGAGCGTCTTGTTAACGTACTCGGACTTGGATAATGTCTTAACGACTGGCGCGGGATCGAAATCTGTAGACGGCGCGGTCCGTCCGGGATCGTTGCCGCCGAGCCCCGTCGCACCTTCCGAACACGCAGCGAGCGCAAAACATGACGCCGCAACAACTGCGAGCGCCGCACTTGCCATACGCTTTTTTCTCATCAAAGTTTACCTGCCATTCCCTTTTTCATTGTATCCGCCATAAAATCCACATAGTCTTTTGCGGTCATATTACCGTTGATCCATACAGACATCTTTTGATTTATCTGCTGATCGACTATGTTGTAGTACGTCGAATACGGTACGTTTACCTTGTTGGCTATCCCGTTTTTGACTACGTCTACGTAATCAGAAAGTTTGGTACCCTTAATTGCTTCGAAATAATTATCCACGCAGTCGGTGCGGATAGGTATTCCGCCGATCTGTTTGTTGCTGACCGCCGTGATCGCCTCTTTTGACATAAGCGCTTTAAGCGCTATTTTATCCTCTTCGGGATGACGCGAATTGCGCGCGGCCCAGAATCTGTCCGTAAAAGTCGTCGAATACGACGTATACTGCTTGTCGGATACGGGTATGGCGGCAATGCCTATTTCATAATTTTCGGTATATTCGCAAATGTCGTGCATCTGCCATACGCCGTCGATGATCATAGCTATATTTCCGCCGAGGAACCGCGCCGACGCGTCGAGAGTCTGCGTATCCGACGTATTGGGCATAGATTTATCGGTTACGAGCATTTGCGTGAACCAATCGTAAACATCGTAGAACGGCTGACTTGCTATTTGACATTCGCCGTTGGCATCGAATATATTGACTCCGCCGCTGTTCTTGGCATACATGCCCGCATACGCGAGATACGGCCCTGCCGACAATCCGAATTTCTTTTTGTTAGCGCCGAGCTTGGCTGTATAATAGTCTGTTATCTTCTTTGCCGTATCGCGTATTTCCGCAAACGTAGACGCATTGCTCCAATCGTCGCTCGGATACTCGATCCGCGCCGTAGGATTGTCGGCATTGTACTCGTCGAACAGCGTCTTGTTGTAATACAAAACCATGTGCTGCGTGCCCGACGGCAATCCGTAATACTTTCCGCCGTTTTTCGCAACGCCGTCGAATGAGCTCGCGTCGTACTCGCCCGTAGCCACGAGCTCGTCGCGTATGCTCGTAAGGTCCATGACCTGACGCTTGTCTACCATCATCGGCATATGCGATTCGGCGATCCTGCCTATCGTTCCGCCTATGCTGCCGAGGATATTCGACGTTACTTTCGTATAATAATTATCCCAACTGTCCGTCTTGATTATCTCCGGCTCGATGCGCACCTTTTGCCCGTCGCGTTTCAACACCTCGTTAGCCGCGTCTATCATCGCGAGCCAACCCGGATTTTCGTTGGTGCTGTTCATTATGGACATAGTAACTATAACGTTTCCCTCGCTGTCAATATCGCTGTTGCCGCAAGCGCCCAGCCCCGCAGCGCCGACAGTCATGCTTAAAGCGAGACAGCCCGCTAAAATTTTCCTCAATGTTTTTTTCATTTCACGACCTCCTTTATTCGTGTAGTTCGCCGCAATGCGGCACATTGGCTGTTTATTACTTCATCCCCGTTGTCGCAATACCTTGTACGAAATACTTTTGGCACGCGAGATACACTATGGCTATAGGCACTATGCTCAGCGTGCTCGCCGCCATTATTCTGCCCCAATTGGCACCCGTCATGTGAGTTTCCTGCAAACCCGCTATAAACAGCGGGATCGTAGTAAGTTTCTCGTCGCTCAAGTAAATAAGATGTCCCATATAATTGTTCCAACTGCCTATAAAAGTGAACAGTCCGAGAGTGATGAGGGCGGGTTTTATAAGTCTGAGCACTATCTTGAAATATTTGCCGAACCAACCGCATCCGTCGATCTCCGCGGCTTCGAGCAGCCCGTTGGGTATAGATACTATAAACGACCGAAGCATGAACACGCCGTAAGTGTTTATCATCACGCCGGGAACGATGAGCGGCAAAAACGAATTGGTCCATCCGAGCTTTGCAAACATCATGAACAACGGAAGCATCGTAACCTGTCCGGGTATCATGAGCGTAGCGATAAACAGTCCGTAAATGGGCTTCGAACCCTTGAATCTTATTTTGGCAAATGCGAACGCGGCAAGCGACGAAGTGAACAACGTTCCTACAGTCTGCACTACGGCTATTATCAGCGAGTTGAGGTACGCACGCCACAAAAGTCCGTCGCCGTACGAGAACACCGCCTTATAGCTGCTCCAAGTAAGATCGGTCGTAATTATATCTACCGAACCTTGATTAATAAGATCGGGATTTTTCAGCGAGTTTAGAATCATCCAATAGAACGGGAATATACAAAGCAATGCCGCTATGAGGACTATTACCGTGACGACTACAGTTTCTATTATTTTCCGCTTGGTGCGCCTATGAAGTTTTCTCATTCGAACACCACCCTCTTTTTGAGCTTGAACTGCACAAGCGTGACAATTCCCACGAGCGCAAACAGCACCCAGCTCGCGACGGCGGCTCTGCCCATGTCGAATTCCTTAAAAGCGTAGAAGTAGATGTACATGGACAGAGTGTAAGTAGAATAGTCGGGTCCTCCCGCCGTCATTATGAAAACTTCGTTAAACATGTTGAATATGTCTATAAAGAGCATGACCGTAACGAAAAACATGACCGAAGAAAGCATTGGCACCGTGATCCGTCTGATTTTACGCCACGTGGACGCCCCGTCTATATCGGCGGCTTCGTAAAGCTCCGTCGGGATATTTTTGAGTCCCGCATCGAAAATGATGTAATAGTATCCGACTTTGAGCCATATGCTCACTACGGAGACCGCAATGCGCGCCAGAACAGTGTCGTGCAACCAATTCGGCGGATTTTTTACTCCGAACAGCGCGAGCACCGAATTCAGGACGCCGCCGTCCGCCTGATAGATAAACGTCCAAACCATAGCGATCGCAACGGTAGAAGTCACCATGGGAAGGAAAAATGCGGCGCGATAAAATTTCATCAGCGGGAGTTTTCTGTTGGTAAGTATAGCGAGCGTAAGCGAAGTCAGAAGCGTAAGCGGCACAACGATGGCAATGTAGATAAACGTATTGCCTATCGACTTCCAAAATATCCTGTCATTGAAAACGGATATGAAATTAGCACCGCCTACAAACTCGGGCATGTCGATCATGTTCCATTCGGAAAAGCACAAGAATAAAGAAAACACCAACGGGAACGCCACAAACAGAACAAAGCCTATCAACTGCGGCGCTATGAATATATACCCCATTACGTTATCCTTTTTTTGCCTTTTCGTCAACCGACGTTTCATTCGGACAATTCACTCCCGTAAAAATTTCGAGCGGCGGCTATCACCTCCGCAACTTTGTCGTAAGCCTTTTCGAGAGTATCCTCCACCAAAGAAACGGTGGGGATTATCCCTTTGCGCAACGGCGTCGTTCTGTCCGAATTTTCACCCAATTCATGCACGCCGGAAGATCCTCGCGACAAATCGCCTATGCACAAATGCGCAAATTCGCGCGAGAATCGAGTAAAGAGCCGCTCCGACACTCTGTCGTGGTAATGAAGCCACCCGTCTGTATGACCCGACTGAAAGAGCGGCATAGCGCGAGAAAGCCCGTCGTAATATCCCTCGCCGCTCACCAAAAAATCGGGTTTGATCGTACGAAGCCCGTCGCAAAATTCAACGACTCCGCGATAAGGATCGGAATTTTTGTCGTTTACGAAGCAAGCCGCGATATCCAAAAAAGCACCGTCGAAGCCGAACGCTTCCGTCGCGTTTTTAATGCTCGCAAACAAATGATCGCGCCACGGTTTATTGGCTATGTTCAGTTGCGCGAGATCGTTGAAATCGTAATGGTGCGCTCCGTCCCAATCGACCGAACCGTGCCGAAACTTCGCTCCGCTGACTGTTTCGAACTCGCTCGCTTCGACTAATCCAGCAATCTCGGGAATAGTCTTGTTTGCCATGTTCATACCGTACATAGCCATTACTTTACAGCCGAGCAAGTGCATGCCGTCTACAGTAGCTTTAAGCGCCTCGGCGCCGCCCAACCTGTCGTCGGCGGTATAATTGCCGTACTTATAATAATATCTGCCTTCCCAACCCGTAAGATACACGAGAATGTGCTTGCCGTCTATCAGTTTTGCAAGCCGCTCCACATCGCGCAATGCGCTTTCGTATGTATGAAACACATATCCCGTAAAGCTCTGCATATGCATTGTAACTACGAGCTGTATGTCTTTAAGCCAGCTCGGCGCGATCCGACTGTTCTCAAACTCGTCGAGTCCGAATGCTGATCTTACATACTCCGAATGAAGATCATATATCTCGTCGGCGCTGTCGGCAATGCCGCACTCTATTCTCGGCGCGGCGAAATCGACGTCCAGCTCCGTACCCGCGCAATCCTGCACGATATCCACGCGCATTTTGCCGTCCGACGTTTTCTTGACGAAAAACCGCTTCTCTCTGACCGTCTTGTCGAGACAGCGTATGTAAAGATACCGCGAATCCGCAAGTTCGAAAACAAGCAGCGCCGTGCTCATGCTGCGCCAACCCTCCGGATAGCGGTAAAGACTGCCGTATTCGGTTACGTCCTTATCCTCATCGGTAAGGCTTATCAGCTTGCCTACGGGCAGACCGTCGAGCCGCAGCTTCACGCCGCGCACGGGCTTATCCAAGCGCGCCGAAATATCGAATGTTTTTCCGAGCTCGCAATCGTTTACGGATACGCGCACGCTGCCGTCCGTTTTTTCCGTATTGCCCCAAACAAGCACGTCCGAAAAATATTCTCTTCCCGAAAAACTGTAAGATCCGACCGGCACGGTATAAACGTTTTCCAGACTAAAAACCTCGACCGATGCGATGTAATCGATTTTACCGATGCCGTCCGCAATGCGAATCGTATCGCTATTGAGTTTGTAACTGAGATCCTGTAATTGCATAATACGACTATTCGACTTCCTCTATAAAAGTGAGTTCCACATAATCAATCTGAAAGAATCCGCTGTCTGCGCTGTCGAGAAGTAAACAATATATAAAATTCTTGCCCGCTTCGAGCACGACCTCTACCGTTTCTTCGGACAACCTGACGTCGCCCCAATCGGTATACGGCAGATTTTTCATAGTATGTTGTGTCATTTTGTTGAAATCCGCATTTTTGTACGTCAAAACCTGCTCTTGCGTGACGATAAATGTCGGCGACGGAGTTTTAGATCCATCAAACTCGCCGGCGGCATAAGCTATACGCAAGGAATACTTGGCTTTTACGGGCGAGCTGAAATGCCATTCCACACCGTCGTAATTGTTCTCGATGTTGCCCATTATAAAGCCGTTGGAAAACTTTTTGTCACCGTATTCGACAATACACGGGTTTTTACATTCGGTAGATCCGGTGTCGCCCTTTTTACGCGGCGAACCCATTTCGGCTTCGAGCCGATACGCCGACGGGCGCTCGCCGTAAGAATCAAGCGCATCGACGTCGTATTTGCTGCCGTCGCCCTCCAAAACAAAATAGTCAAGCTCGGCGAATCCGCCCCAATTATCCGCACTGCTTCCGTTTTTCATTACGGATATCGTATTCCAGCCTTTTTCGAGCGTTATTCGTGTCTTTGACTGTTCGGGATCGAATCTATCGCCGCCCCATCCGGTTATTTTATCGTAGAAAAACTCCGTTTGCTTTTTGCCGTTTATCCACACATCGTTTTTTGCGGTACGAAATCCCGCCACTTCGTCCAGACAATAATATGCGGTGAAATCGTAAGTGCCCGCTACGGGACAGAGATAATTTATATACACGCCCTGACCCGCGTCGTCTATGCCGCCGACATAAGCGCCCTTATGCGCAAGCGTATTGTTGCGGAAGTTGGACTGCGGTTTGCCCGTGCCGAAATTATAAAGATTTTCCTCCGCCTCGAAAATAACATTACCGAAAGTAGCCAAAGATACGAACGTGTAGTCCGTCGATAGCCCCTCGCCGTCTGCCGAATATGCGGAAACCGTAACCGTTATATTGCCGTAAAGACCGAGACTTTCCATGTCAATCGCAGTGTCCTCGATCCGATCTTCGTAAACTACTTCGCCGCGATGCTTGAAAACGACTTTATATCCGCTCGCGCCCGCAACCTCGTCATAAACGAGCACGCCGTCGGAATACGAAATATTCCCTACTTTTCCGAGAACGGCTTTATTTTCGGAACATGCGGCAAGCGCGGGAACGGCTAAAGCAAAACACAGCGCGCAAGCTACGATCTTTCTTTTCATCATATTCTCCTTTGAATATTCTTTATAGTTAAAGTTTAATCATATTCTTAAAAAATTACAATATATAAAATCAATTTTTTCATTGAAAATATCACAATATTGTGATATAATGTTCGAGATAACTTTATACAAGGAAGCCTATGAAAAATCTGAGTTTCGAAAGAATGCCGCAATACTGTTTTTCATCAAACCGTCAATTCAAAGACGGCGAATGTCATATGGAACGGCTGTATTCGTTGAGCGTTCTCCTGCTGATTCGCAAAGGCATACTGCGTTTTACCGAAAACGGAGTGCCTGTCGAGCTTGCCGCGGGCGAATATTATATACAGCAAGCCGGGCTGCATCAACAAGGCCCCGTGCCGAGCGATTCGCCCAACTATTACTTTATTCACTTTAGGGGAACATTCTGCACTGCCGGCGCGCTGCCTATACGCGGCAAGTTCGATATTGACAAAATTCAGCCCATAATTCATCAATTGGAACTCCTCGGCAACGTTGGAGAACGACTCGAATACGAATGTCTTTTCTATCAGCTTTTGTGCGCGCTCAAAAATCAAATACCGCAAAAAACGACTGCCGAGCGGCTCAGAACATACATTCTCGAACACTTTTCGGAAAACATTTCGCTCGACGACCTTACAAAAATATCGTTACTGTCCAAAAACCAAACAATAAATATTTTCAAAGACACATACAGTTCCACTCCGCACAAATTTTTGGTAGATTTCAGACTGCAAAAAGCCGGAGAACTGATTTTGGCGACAGACATGTCCATAAACGAAATTTGCTTTCAAGTCGGATTTTCCGAATATTCGGGATTTTACAAGTCGTTTTTCGGCAAATACGGCACTTCGCCGCAAGACTACAGAAACAAACATTCCAAAGGCGCACTGCCCGATTCCGTGTATTTCATACCGTAATACGGAACCTATTCGGCCGTCATAATTAAGTTTGAATTTTAATAAAAAACCATACAAATCAGTTGACATTACGCAAATAGTTTAGTATAATAACAAGGCTTGCGAGGGTGGCGGAATTGGCAGACGCGCACGTTTGAGGGGCGTGTGGGCAACCGTACGGGTTCAAGTCCCGTCCTTCGCACCAAAGACGATAAAGGTTGAACCTTTAATTCGTCAATAGCCTTGTCGTTATCGGCAAGGCTTATTTCTTTAATGTCCTTGTCGTTTCCGAAAGTCAGATATGTTATAATATGGTCGTCGTACACAAACACCTTGTAAACAAGATTATCAATGAGTGTTTTTTGATATTCCTTGTCTGCGGGGTCGCCTTTAAGCATTTCCGCGATAAAGTCAACGATTTTCTCTTTCGTGAATTTCTTGCCCCGTTCAAGCTCGATTTGCGCCTTGCTTGCAGATAGGTCTTTAATCAGAATTTCAATCTCTTGCATTTTCCGCTCTATGTTAGCCCGTAGCATATCGTTCCGCGCCAAAATAAAAGCGTTCGTCAGTTGTTCCGCCTCGTCTTTTGCGTGGCGTATTCGCGCCTCTATGCTCCGCAAACTGTCCTCGCCCGTGCGGTGTTCGTAATAGTTTATCGTGTCTTGCGCGACAAGTTCGGCGTTTTCCCGTCTGCTCAAAAAGTCGTAAACGGCGTTCGCAACCGTAAATTCAAGGTTGTTTTTGTTCTCGCTCGATTTACGGCAACCGCCTTTCCGCTTGCTGTGGCAAACGTAATAATAGTGCTTTTGTCCCGTGTGGCTCGTACCGCCGCCCGCCGTCATACTGTCGCCGCAGTAGCCGCAAAACGCTTTCCCCGTGAGTATGTACGGCTCAACCGCCGAATTTGCGCCCGCTAATATTTTGTTCTTTTCAAGCCGCTTTTGCACTGCCGCAAAAGTGGCTTTGTCTATAATAGCGGGGTATGTATTAGTGCAAACTCTCTTTCCGTGCATACAGTCGCCCGTATATTTGCGGTTAGATAACCAGTTTTCAAACGTGCGGAAAGTAAACGGCTTGCCTTTGTAAAGTATGTGCCGCTTGTTCAACTCGTCCGCGATTTCCTTTTTCGGCGTTCCTTGCGCATATTCCGTGAAAATGTAGCGGACTACTGCGGCTTGCTCCTCGTCTATCGCAACGCGGTGTATAATGCCTTTGTTGCCGCGCTTGTCGGTGTCAATGAGTTTATAGCCGTAAATAAGATGCCCACCGCAATACGTTCCGTTTTTAACGCTTGTGTCAAGCCCGTCGTGTACGCGCTTGGAAAGGCGTTGCGAATACTTTTCGTCGTTCCACTCCAAAAACATTTCGTAGAACTCGCCGCCCTCGTCGTCGCTCACGGGTTCGGTCGCCGAAACAACTCTTATTCCGTACCGCTTTTTCAACTGCGCTTTATACATTATGCTGTCCACGCGGTTACGGGCGAAACGGTCGAATTTGTAAACGATAATATGCTGAAACGCGCCTTTGTCCGCGTCGCTTATCATTTTCTGAAAGTCGGGGCGGTTGTCGTTCGTTCCCGTTCGCGCCTTGTCCATATAGGTCTTTACGACAGTAAAGCCCTTGCTTGCGGCGTATGCGGTGCAAATGCGCACTTGTCCCTCGATAGACTGCTCGTTTTGTCCTTGTGAACTATACCTTGCATAAATAACAGCGTTGTTGTTCATTGTTTGCTCCTTTTGGCGTAGGGTGCGCCTTAAAAATTTGTGTTCGCTTTGGTGCTTACCCGCCTTAATTAGCAAAAAATGCCGACGAAGGAAAATTGTCAAGGGTTTGCCCCGAAGGGGTCGGCGGCTTTATGCCTCACGGGAGATAAATCGCCGCCCTTGACAATTTTTCAAGGCGGTGATACCCCGCCCATAGGCGGTAAGCACAAGCGAATACAAAACTACAAAGCATTTATTGCAATAAAACTATCGTTAATTGCTTTTATATTTTATCACATTTATTTTTTTACTGCAAGTCGCTTGACAAAAATAGTAAAAATATTTATAATAAGTATACTTACAATATGGAGGTGTTTTATGTTCAAATACGAAAACTCTGTAACGGGAAAAACAACCGTTCAAAAACTTTGGGATTTATATTCCAATGTCAACAAATGGCAATTATGGGACAAAGGCATTAAGTCGGTCGATTTGTTTGGTGATTTCGCTGTATCTTCTAATGGCGTTATGAATATGGCTGACGGCTCGGCTTTGCCCTTTTCGATTGTAGAGTGCGAAAAGGAAAAAAGTTTTACTACGCAATCAAAACTTGGGAGTATAATTGTAACATTCGGTCACGAGATTAAACTGTGTGGCGAATTGGTTACAGTTACGCATACTGTTACTATTGAGGGTGGTAACGATATACAAATGGAGGGTATGGGTAAAGGTATTGTTGCAAATATACCTGAATGTATGCAACGGCTTATAACCCTATAATTCTATGCGGTTTTCGGAAATTAAAAATCATAAAGAAAGTATGGGCTTGCTCTTTTGGCAAGTGTCTATGTTATGGCAAAGAAAAATAAAGAAGGTTTTGCAAGCGTATGATTTAACGCATACGCAATTTGTTATATTAGCGGTTATCGAGGAATTGACCGAACAAGATAAAACCGTTACGCAAAAGAACATATCGGACTTTTCAATGATAGACGTTATGACTGTATCGTCTACGGTTAGACTACTCGCTAAAAAGGGTTTAATCTCTCGTTCGCAGCACGAAACCGACACGCGCGCTAATTCCATTATAAATACTGAAATGGGTAAAAGTCTTTTGAGTAAAGCCGTAAAGGCGGTTGATAAAGTAGACAAAACTTTTTTCTTTGATAATGATGCAAATAAATCGTTACATTCTACATTATCAGAATTGTTACTTAAAAATCAAGATACAATTCAATAATATATGGACGAAATTAAAAAAGAAAAAGTACCGTACTTTTATGCTTGCTGTCCTAACTGCAAAAGTGTATTGATACAAGCAAAGAACGGTTTAGAGGGCTACACTAAATGCTCTAAATGTGACGAGTATATACATATCGTTATTCGGAATGATACCGTTACAACAAAAATAAAGGTAACAAATCAATGACATATTGCGTTGTATGTCCCGAATGTGGGTATAAACTATTAAAAGCCGGCGACGGCTCTACAATAGAAATCTATTGCCCGAAATGTAAGGGTAAAATGTTAATAGCCGTAAAAGACGGTAAAATTATCGTTCAAAAGGCAACCGATAATAAGTAATTATTAGTATTACTTTATACGCCACTATGTCACACTGTAACACTTTCACCAAAAGAACGGCAATATGCGGGCGGCGAAGCCGCCCGCAGTGGCGTATAGTATTACCACGCCACCCCGTAA
>CAJULK010000017.1 GCA_910587455.1 uncultured Christensenellaceae bacterium
GTATAGAATTTGGTGATTTTTTTGTTTACCCGCGTTTTTCTTTTATATATAATATAAGCGAATACTATCTCGCAAAGGAGAAACCGTCATGGAAAATTACGCGTACGCGCGGGTATCGGCAAAAGATCAAAAACTCGAACGTCAGCTCGACGCCTTTTCGTGCTGCGGCATCAACTTCGATAACATCTACTGCGACAAAAAAAGCGGCAAGGATTTCGAGCGCGAGCAATACAAAAAAATGCTTAAACGCATAAAAACAGGCGATCTTATCGTAGTCAAATCTATTGACAGGCTCGGACGCAATTACGACGCAATCATACGGGAATGGAAATACATAACCAAAGACGTCGGTGCGGATATTCTTGTTTTGGACATGCCGATACTCGACACGCGCTGTCACGAAAAACAGCTCATAGGCAGACTTATTTCCGATATAGTGCTGCAATTACTTTCGTTCGTCGCCGAGAACGAACGCGACAATATAAGAATGAGACAAGCCGAGGGCATACAGGCCGCAAAACTTCGCGGCGTGCGGTTCGGCAGACCGCGCATAGCGATCCCCGAAAATTTCCGCGAAGTCGCCGCAGCTTACACATCGCACGCAATAACTTATTCCGAAGCGCTCGGCCTTACGAATATGCGCCCCACCACCTTTTACCGATACGTCAAACGTTTGTAACAATAATAAGCTCTTGCATATTTCTGTCATTCTGAACGGGCGGCGCAGTCAGACACGATTGGAAATGTAACGTATACATAAATCAATCTTCGATTGCGACGCGAAGAATCCCAACCTTAATGCTCGAAGCGCCTATGTCGTTACTCACGAGATTCTTCGCTTCGCTCGGAATGACACAATTAACATCTTTGTCATGAAGCGCAAAAAAATTCCGCAGCGAAAAACCGCCGCACTTCGATCGAAATGCGGCGGTTTTATGCCGTTGTTTTATGGTGTTTCAGCCTTGCGGCTCGCCGCCGGTCTCGGGCGGAGTAACGTCGCCCGTTTTGACTATCGTTACATAAGTCGTCGTTTGATCGTCTTCCGTTTCGGTAGCGAACGTCACGGTATACACAGCCTTTTCCGTAGTGACGGTGAACGATCCGTCCTCGTTCTTTTCGCACGTCTCGACGGTCTCCGTCGTGCCGCCCTTGTAGACGAGCGCAAATATGTGCGTGATGTTGCCGTTGTCGTCTTCGAGCACGCCCGCCGCAGTATCGGGCTTTGCTTCGCCCTCGGGCTTATTGGCGTACTGGGTCTGCAACAGCCTCGTTATACCCGTGACCGTTTCGTTATCGTCCGCGTCAACCGTGTACGTTACATAATAATAGTACGAAGCATATGTCGAAACGCTGTACTTCTGCGAATAGAACATATAACGGTTTTCGTCTTTCTCCTGCGTAACGCCCGACGCGCACACGATCTCGCCCTTGTACTTGATAGTCGGAACGTATTTATCGCCCGACTCGTATTTGATATCGTTGCCGTCCTCGTCCTTGCCCTTTATGATGTTGAAGCCCGTAGTGTACAGGAATTCTTCTTCATAGTAGAACGAGCCGCCGCCGAGGTCAACTGTTTTCGTCACGCGCGACATCGCATAGATGATGTACGTATACGTGCCCGTTATGTTATTGGGAGCGATGTAGAACGAGACATGGTACAGTTCGCCGTCGCTGCCCGTGAACTCCGCGGTGAACAGGTTGCCGTAGTTGTCGTTGAAGTATCCAGCCGTACTTATCTTGCCGTCGGTGAACGTGAGCGTTTCGCTGTTCTTGCCGAGGATAAAGTTGAACCGACCGGAAAGCGTGTACGTGACCACGGCGGAACCGTTCGCGTCAACTTCGTCCGTCGTTTCGCCTATAATGCTCATAACTCCGTACTGTCTGCCCGCCAACTGCTGCGCAAGCGCTTCGCCGTATGTCGCGACAATCTGCATATAGCTGTAATCGTATGCGGTCAGTCCGTACATGTACTTATCGGGATCGAACACGAAGCTGCCCGCGTCGAGATCCATTGAAAGCTCTTGGTTGACGAGCACTTGGAACGCAGTCTTGCTGCCCGATATAGGGGTCTTGCCGTTCCATGCGATGAACATGTTGACTTCGCCGTTATCGTCGTAGTCCACGACAACGAGCCGCGACGTCAGGGGTTTTTGCGTTTCGTCCGCAAACGTGTACGTAGCGTCTACGGTGAAAGTGGGCGCGCCCGTCGGCTGGAATTCGAGCTTGTTGCCGCCGTTGTCGATAAGAGTTATATACTTGCCGTCGAAGTATGTGTACTTGACCGTTTCGGTCGTGACCGCAGGTTCGCCATCGCCCTCGGTCACGTGCTCGACAGTGTATTCGATATACTGCTTTTCCTCGCCGCCGACCGTTTCGGTCTTTATTACGATCTCGGACTTGACAAAACCGTATGCGTTCGCGCCTTCGGTGCCGAGCTTGTAGATGTACAGCTTATCGGAGGTTTTATCATAAGTAAAGTAAATACCGTCGCCGTTGTTTATGCGCACCACCCCGTTGCGGTAGAACACCATCGAACGGAAATCTTTGGCGTAGAATGACGCGTAGTAATCGCCCTTGACAACGGAGCTGCCCGATACGGTATACATGCCGCCGTCGGTCTGCGCGTCGTTAACATAGTAGAACATGTCGTCGGTAACGCGCACGTAAGTGCCGCTGCTCTGCCTGCCCGTAGAGCCGTAGAACGTCACGTTGCCGAGATCGTCGAGCACGAGCACCGTCATGTCCGCTTTGTTGTAATACGTGCCGGCTATGCCCTTGACCTCTATCACGAATACATTGAGCGCTTCGGTCGAAGAAATCTCGAGTATGTCGAGCGCGCCTACATACGTATCTGTACCGACAGCGACTTCATAAAGATCGCCGTCTTTCGTATAAGTAGCAGATTGCACGACGTTCTCGTTTTCGAGATCGGTTATCTCCGCCTTGCCGTGTCCGTCGAGCTTTATCATTTTGCCTGTCGGCGAACCGTTCTTTATCATGAGATACGCTTTGGCTTCGGCGCCCCTCTGCTCGAAGCTGTTGTCGGGTCCGAGATCGAAATACACGAACACGTCGTCTACATACATCGAGATAGAAACGACGTCGGAGTCTATATAACCCGTGCCGACCAAATATCTGTTGTCGAATACTTCGCTGTTGGACGCGGTGTAACGCGCGATATGCGATTCGCCGTCGAGTTCGAGCGTGCTTCCGTCCGCCGCCGTATACTTAGCCGATTCGCCGCATATGCGGAAACGGTCTTGGAGAAGAGTGAATTTGACTTCGACGCCGCCGCCTATAGGCGAGAACGTGTATACGACCGTATCGTACACGCCGAACGCTCTCTTGTTCTCCGACGTGACCGTACCTTTAACGGGAGAAGCGTTTTCCCCTGCCGTATAAAGCACTATCGGGAGGTCTCCCGACATTTCGTCGGTGAGCGAAACTTTTTTGGTATCGTCTTCGGTATCGCCGTCGGTTATGGCGGAGTACGTCGCGAGCGTGACTACTTCCGTCGTTTCGTACGGCTCGAAGTAGAAGCTGCGCCCGTTGGTCGTTATGAGGAATTTGAACGTTTTGCCGTTGTCGTCGGCAACGAACGTGCATACCGAAACGTTTACGCCGAGCGCCGAAATGTCGGCGGACGTGTAATATCCGTGCCTGGTGACGACGTTCGCTTTGTCGCTGCCGTCCACGTGAATGGCTTCGAACCTTCCGTCCGTTTCTCTGCCCGTTACGGTAAGAGTGATCGACGAAGTGGTGAGATTGTTCTTGCGCTGAGTGAGCGTTACGGGCGTAGTCGAAAGAACTTCGAACGTGTCGGTATCTTTATCGACGATGAAGTACACATACGCCGCTTTATCCCCGTCCGTATAAGAAATGTACGAATATGTGGACGTAGTCGAATACAGGCCTGTTATTACTTTGCCCTTTCCGTCGTCGTATACGGCGAACCGCGATACGAGTTTGAGCGTCGCGCCGCCCGAAGTATATTCGGCGGTAAAGTGATCGGTCGTACCGCTGTCGCCCGTAGACGACATCCAATAATATACTTCGTACGTGCCCGTCATCGACGAAACGGTGCTCATCTTGACGACAAGCTCAGTCACCTTGTTGACCGCGTTCGGGTCGATCTCGCCCACTACTGTATATTTGTACGTGTCGCCCGCCTGCTTTACGAACGTGCCCTGCGACGCGACGAACAATTCTTTGTTTTCGTTGCGTTCGTAAAGCGCGCCGGTGCCGTCGCCGTTATCGACGAGGAACGGATCGCCCGCAAGAAGCCCCTCGGTGTTAATGTAGTTGTATTCGGCATAGCCATCATGCAGTTCTTCGAACAGAATGATTTTACTCATTTGGGCATGGGGATAAATGCGATAAAGATGCGTTTTTCCGCCCTGCTCGGTTATGCGCGCGAGGAATCCGCCGCGAATCGTGTTTGCAAGCTCGTACTCGCCCGTATACACTACCGATTCGTTGAAATTGCGGTAAGTAGCATGACCGCCGCCGTCGAGTTCGAGAATGAACTGCGAAAGATCGCCGTCGCCGAAAGCTCTGATATCGTAATTCTCATTGTAGCGTTCGTAATAATGCGTACCGTTGGTTTCGTACAAACGCAAGGTCTGCGATTCGCTGCTCGTTCTTATGGTGAGTTTATCGCCCGTAAGCGTATACGAAACGAGCATAGTCTGCTTTTCGCCGCTCTGCGTAACGCCCGTATATGTGCCGTTGCCGAAACCGTCGAGTTCTATCGTCGGATAATATATGCCTTTGAGCGCGAGCACGCCGTAAGCGTACTCGTCGCCGCGCACGCGGTAGATCGTTTCGCGCTTGCCGTCGGACATAGTCGCCGTGCCTATTATGAACACGAAGCTCTCGCCGCCCTCGAACTCGGCTACATAATATCCGTCCTCGTCGATAGAGTACGTACCGCGCTTGACCTCAAGCTCGCCTTCGGTTGCGTTGTTGTACGTTATTCCGTTGTAATCGTCGAGCGTGACCGTTATTTTGTCTTTAAGCGTGTTGCCGTCTACGAGTTTATAAACGCCGCGTCTGTTCTCGTAATACAAGAACGTGCGGTTATCGTTGAGCCGAGCGTGAAGAACGAGATCGGTCGTTTCGCTCGAAAAGTCGTAAAACCTGCGCTTTTCGTTGTACGCGCCGGCGATGTCTACGCCCGCACGGCACAGTATCGCCTTGTTTTCGTCGTCCGTAGATACGTATATAACGTCCTTGCCGCCGAACATATCGACATAGCCTACGTTCCACACGGCGTAGAACTGCGTGTTTCTGTCGAGCGTGTATTTGGTTTCGTCGAGAACGTCGGCATACGCCGCATCCGCTTCGAGCGCCCACCCGACGAATCTGCTGCCGTCTATTGCGAACGTGTTTTCGGGCATGTCGAACTCTATGCCGTACACGTGGCGCTCGGTTATGCGCTCGTTGGTGCCGTCGGGATAGTTGGCGTTGAGGATAAGATTGAACGTGCGCCTGTCGTAGCCGACATTGAACACGTTTTTGGTTTTGTCCCCGTCGATGATCATCGTGAGATTATCTATTTCGTCGGCGATGACCTCGTAACCGTTTATGGTAAGAGAAAGGGTGTACTCGTCGCCTATGAGCGCATAGCCGTCGGCGTACGCGGTCTTTGTCTCATAGGTGGAAAGGTCGGCGTTTTGAAGCCGCACGTTTACCGTATAGTGCGCCATGTAGCGCGCGGTGAGCGTGATACCGCTTTCCGTCATCACTTCGTCTGTGAGCGGATCGTCGCCCACGAACCAACCGCCGAACTTGTAATCGGATTTCGTCGGTTCGTAGTCCTTCATAACGTCCGCAATGCTCGCGCCGAGCCGTATGTAGACTTCTTCGCCCGAAGCAAGCTCGCCGCCTTCGAGCATAAGCGTAGCTTTATATACGGGCGTCCACTTGGCATAGAACACGGCGCCGCTCTTGAACTTAACGTCGGATACAGGCTCGCCGTCGCACTGCTCGTTATCGAACCAACCGTCGAATGCAAAGCCGTCGCGCTCGACCGTGGGCAGCGTTACGGGGCTGCCCGGCTTGCCGCTGACCGTGATCGAATTGCCGTCGTACGTGACGAACTTGCACGAAACGCTGTCGTCCTTTTCGCTGCACGCGACAAGACATATCATGCACAGCATAGCGACGATCACGCCGACTATCGCAGATAAAGTTCTTTTACGGAATTTCAACATCTATTCGTCCTCCGAATGTTTTCTCGGTAACGGCTCGCCGTTACTCTTGCCCGTCGGGCTGCGCGGGATCGTCCGCGGTCGAGACCCACACCGCGGTGAGCGTCGTACCGTCGGGCACCGACGCGATCTCTTCCGCCGCGTATTTGTGCTCCTGTCCGTCAATCACGGCAGTCCAGCCGTCGAACACGTAGTAGCCGTCGCGCACGGGCGCGGAAACGCCGTTTTTCGCCGTCGGATTTGCAATGCCGTCCGACGTTTTTACGAATGACACCAAATATTCGCCGCTCTCGTCAAAGGTGCAGTTGTACACGACGGGACGATATCCCGAATTCCAGCGCGGGCTCCACGCTTCTCCGTCCTTTTCGCCGTTTACGTAAAGCGTCAGTCCGCTGCAACCGTTGAACACATGTTCGCCTATACTCGTTATTGTACTACGAAGCGCGACCGCTGTCAACTGCCTGCAATTGCGAAAGGCATAATCGTTTATTTCAGTCACCGTTTCGGGCAGATCTATCGATTTAAGTCCGCAACCGTAAAACGCATACGCGCCTATTTTTTCGGTCTTGCCGCCGAACTTGACGCTTTCGAGCGCCGAGCATTTATAAAACGCTTTGTCGCCTATTTCCGTAAGCGAGTCGGGAAGATCCACAGAAGCGAGCGCCGTGCATTGGTTGAAAGCAAACGCGCCGAGATCTTTAAGCGACTTACCCAGCGTGACCGAAACGAGCTTGCCGCATTTATTGAACGCCCTGTCGCCTATAGACGTCACACCGTCGGGCAACGCTAACGACGGCAGGTTTTCGCAGCCGCCGAACGCATAGTCGCCTATCGTTTCAAGCTTGGATCCCGCCTCGAACCGAAAGTCTATAAGCGTCGAACAACCGTAATACGCGTAGGGCGCGATCTCTTTTACGCTCGCGGGGAGACTGACCGACATGATCCCGCTCTTGTAAAACGCCGAACGCCCTATGCGCTCGATCGTAACGGGCATATGCACGTCGCGCAGCCGCGAGCATTTATAAAACGCATAATCGCCTATTTCGGTCAAGTTGCCGAACTCGTCTATATCAACGTATGCAAGCTCGGGACATTCGTTAAACGCGTTCGCACCGATAATTACGAGCGTTTCGGGAATGTAAACGGACGCGAGCGTTGCGCTCTTGTAGAACGCATAATTGCTTATGCCGCGCGTGCCGTTTTTGATCGCGATATTTGCGTTAATATCGTCGTCTTTATACCCGACGACCCAATCTCCTATATAGATCAGTCCGCTGTCTACCGATTTCCAAAAATGCGTGTTCTGGAACGACCGCGTGCCTATCTCGGTAACGGTCTGGGGAATGGTTATGGGATTATCGCTCGTATAAGCCGGATCGCCGAAATCGGAACAGCCGTAAAACGCATAGCTGTCTATCTTGCGCACGTTTGTGCCGAGCGATACGAAGCCTCTTCCGAGTATACTGCAGTTTGCGAAAGCATATCTTCCTATATACGTCACGCCGTCGCCTATATCGAGCGTGCGCAGTCCTTTGCACTCTCTGAACGCGTCGTTGCCGATATACAAAACGCTGTCGGGAATATCCGCTTCGCCTATATTACTGCCGCGAAGCGCGCCGTCGGCGACACCGACTGTCCCGTTTCGGAATTTGAGTTCGGTGATCGAGGTATCGCAACCGATGACCCATTTATCGGCGTACACCAATCCGTCCGTCTTGTTTTGGGTATACATAACAGTGCCGCGGAACGCGTTGTTTCCTATCTTTGAAACCTTTTCGCCTATCGTGACGCTCGCAAGATTATCGCAACCGTTAAACGCGTTTTCGCCTATCGTTGTCACGTTTGCGCCGAACGTGAACGACTCGAGCTCGTCGCAGTTTACAAACGCGCTCGCACCCACCGTTTCGACGGCGCCGCCGCCGATAACCGTTTTGAGCCGCAAGCAATCGGCGAACGCAGACTTACCTATAGAAACGACGCCGCCGAGATCGACCGAAGCGAGTCGGTCGCACGACGAAAACGCCGACTCCGCCAATGTTTTTACGCTGTTCGGAATAGTGATCGACGGAAGTCTGTCGCAATCGGTAAAAGCGGATTCTCCGATGCTTTCGACCTTATCGCCTATCACGATCGACGTCAGGTTTCTGCAATAACGAAAAGCAAAGTCGCTCACTTCCGCCAATTCGTCGGGAAGCGTTACGGAAGTCAATCCGCGGCAGCCCTGAAAAGCGTTAGCGCCGATGTGAGTCAGCCCGGACGGGAACTCCACTTGCGTAAGATTGGAACAGTTGGTAAACGCAAGATCGCCTATACGTTTTACGTTCTTGCCGATCTTGACGCTCGTAACGGCGCCGCTCGAATAGAACGCGCGACTCGCAATGCTCGTTACGGGTTTGCCGCGGTACTCGTCCTCTACCACTATATCTCCGCGCGCAGAACCGACGCGGGTAATTTCGTATTCCGTATTGGCATTGGTAAGCGTATATACCATGCCGCTCTCGTATTCCTTATAGAACGTCAGCGACGACGACCACGACGAATCGCCGTATTCGTTTTTGGCGTCGCGCGCTTTTACGCGAACAGTGTGGTTGCCTTCCGAAAGGAATGAAAGCGAAAAAGAAGTGTTGCTCGAAGCATACTCCGACCCGTCCACCTCAACTATGTACGCCGTGGCGTTCTGAATGGGCGTCCACGACAGAACGAGCGTGGTTTGATTGATGGTCAGTTGCGTCGGACGTTCGAGCGACGGCGAGCAGCCTGCGAATATCGCCGCGGCTATCACGACGAATACTACGGAAAGCACCGTACTCAATCTTTTGATAAAACGTTTCAAGACCGCTTACCTCCTTTTTCCTCCGCTTTTTTCGCTCTGTGCTCGCGAACGATCTCGTGCAGCCACTTGAACTTGAACTTGCGCACGGCAATGTCGAGCAAGAACAGAACAATGACTATTATAACAAGCACGAGGGTCGGGTCGTAGACGCGGTGAAAACTCGTTACGAAGTTTTTGAACACATCCCAAGGCTGCGCCGTTTCGAGATCGGACGCCGCGCCATTGCCGTTTTGCGCGAGCAACATCATATACTCCCTGCCCGCTTCGGCGTCCGCAGCGAACGAATA
This sequence comes from uncultured Christensenellaceae bacterium, assembly GCA_910587455.1. Classification (GTDB taxonomy): domain Bacteria; phylum Bacillota; class Clostridia; order Christensenellales; family Pumilibacteraceae; genus Anaerocaecibacter. The sequence goes on from CAJULK010000017.1 coordinate 9,333, forward strand.
TTCGCGTGAATAAGAAAACGCCTTGTATACGGTCTGTCGGGAAAGCACCTCTCCGTTCGAACCGAGCCGTTCGACAATAACGCCGTATACGCCCGCGTCGAGCGTTATGAACGAACCGCGGCTGTACCCGTCGCCCGCGGACGGCGCGACCACGCTTGCAGCCGGCGCGTTCTCGTCGGACAGATTGTTTACGCTGACACGAATGGTTTCACCGTCTTTAAGATCGCTCGACGGATACAAACTGAGTTGCGTGGTATAGTTGCCCTCGTTCATTCGCACTTCTATGTCTTTGGGGCGAATGTTTTCGGTGGGGAAAATATGCGTTATGACGCTCTTAACGAACTCGCGACCCGATTCGTCTGCCAAGAAATCGTCCGACCATACCGAATTGAGGTCGCACATAAAGCTGCCTACCGTGCCTGCGCCGTACTTCCACTGCGCGTAAATAGGCACATTGTAATTGCCTTTCAGCACAAGCTCTGCGCTGTCGCGCACTTTCGTGCCGTAAAAACCTTTCAGCGTCGGCATATTCTCTTGCGAGATCACGGACGCATAATACGAGTCGGGGTCGATCGTCGGAACAAAATCGCCGTATTCGACTTCTTTGATCTCGGGTACGCGGATATCGTCTTTGAGCTGCAGCGTGAGATCGGAGACCTTGGCGTTTATTGCTCTGCCGCCGCCCTTTGCCGCCGCTTCCTCGAGCTGTTGCATAGAATTGCCGGACGGTTCCACCGCAATGAACGAGAACGATATATCCGATTCTTTATGGTATTTTTCGACCATATTTATATACCCGATGTCATTGCCCGTGACCGCGCCGTCGGTTATGAGCACAACGTGCATTTTTTCGATCAGACCTTCACGCTTAACGGATAAAAGATCCATGCTCGCGCGCTCTATCGACGGAGAAAATACCGTTCCGCCGCCGCCGCCGATGTTGTATATGGCGTCGAGGATCTCGTCCTGACGGGTCATCGGTATGGGCTTTATTTCTTCGGTGTACTTATCGCTGAGCGTGAGCACGCAGCAATAATCGCGTTCCGTAAGACACGTTTCGTCGCGAACGATGCTTCGCGCGGCGTTCTTTGCCGCGGTCACTTTGCTGTTTTCCGCGCCGACCGATCCCATACTGCCCGAAACGTCGATTATTATCGCAAGCCCGAGCGGCGGAGTGTAGTCGATCGCCTGAACGGGCAACATCTGCTGATACAGCGTGCCGCCCATGTCCTTACGATTATATGCGTGCGCCGTTTCGGGATCGTCCGGTTCGCCGCCGCCGACGGTGAACAGCCCGCCGCCCACTCTGTACACGTACTCGTTGAGCAGCTTCACGAAATCGTCGGGCATGTCTTTATTGGCTATGTTGTTGAGAATGATCTCGTCATATTCGCAAAGCTCGGCAAGCGTTGTCGGAAAAATCCCGTCCTCGGCGTTCAGTACCGTTACGTCCATATCTTCGATGACGCCTTTTATATGATCGGACTGCGCCGCGCTGCTCTCGATTATGAGAACCTGATCGAATGTTTCCAAATACAGATACGAATATACGGCGTTGTTTTCCGTAATATCGTCGCCGTCACATTCTATCTCGAACCGCATCGAGTGCAAACCTTTGCCGCTGATCTTGTGCGAAACGGTAACGTCCTGCGTAGCCGCGGTCAACGACACTTCCAAGTCGCCCGCCTTTTCGCCGTTGTCGTAAAACGATACGACGGCTTTTTTGGGTTCGGCAACGGTGCCCGTGCTTTTTACTGTCAGCTTAATGTCGAACTCGTCGCCGTCCTCGAGATTGTATTCGGGGAACTCCGTGTCCACAATAAGCGCTTCCGATTCGGATACGAGTGTCGAGCAGCATACCGTGTCTATACGTATGCCTTCCGCCGCGATCGACCGCACTACCGCCGAAGCGCGCGCGTCCGTTTCGATCCCGTCCGAAATGAGCACTATTTTACCCGATTCGGGATTTTCGAACAAGCCGCGCGCATAGCTGAGCGCAGCCGCAATATCGGTCGCCGATGTGTCGGGCTTGTTCGCATTTTCGTACTTGACGAAAATACTGTCGAGGTCGTTGGTCAGCGGCACGGCATACTCCTGATTGTATCCGAACGTAACTATGCCTATGCTGTACACTTTCGAATCGCTCATCGCAACGACGTCGCGCATATAGTCGGTTTTTGCCTGTTCTTCTTCCCTTGTGCTGAACGACGCGTCCACAACGAAAAGTATCTCGTTTTCTGAATTGTAAACGTCGTAGCTGAACGACATGCCCGAAAGCACGAAAACCGCGAGCGTCATAACTATAAGATGCAGCACCGTAGAAGTGACGCGGTTCCTGTTGCGGCGGTATTTCTTTGCTACGCGGAAGTACGGAAAAAGCCCGAGAGCGAAAGCGGGAATGAGCAGCAGTAACAACCAAGGTTGGGAAAATTCGATTTCAAAGTTAAACATGCCCGATCCTCCCTTATATTCCGCTGCGCGATTGCAGCCACCATTCGAGAAGCAGAACGGCGACCATAACCGCGGCAAAATAGATTACGAGAAACTCGTACGTCCTATCCGGCTTGTCTTCGACGGTAGGGTCGAGCATTACGTCGTCTTTTCTGTATATATTGCTCTGCGAAGAGTCTATACGCGCATAGAACTGTTCGGTAAGCGTAACGCCGTTCATAAGCTGCTGACTCACCATGTACGTACCGAACCCGTCTACGGTAAGCTCGGACGGGAACGTATCGAAAACTTTTTCGTTATCGTCGGGATCGATCACCGTAAGCTCCTCGCCGCGCGCATTCAGCTTTACGCTGTCGTAAATATTGTATACGTCGTCGTCGAATGCCGCAGGCAACCAATAATCGAAAAAGTTGTACAGCATCATCGGGAAATACATGGATATGGACATATTGGACATCTTAAAGTCGATGCTCATTACCGCGATCTTCGTGTCAGGCTCGTCTTTAATGAAAAATACGGGATTCCCTTCGTAATACATGAGCACTTCATAGCCGTCGTCGAGCGAATTTTCGTCGATCTGCGTATAGCTCGTCACGCGGAACGCCGACGCGTCTATAAAATTCATTATGGGGTGCTCTTTGCCCGCGGCAAGCGCCGCACCGTCGCCCGACCAATTGGGGATGTGGACATCGTTTCGCGTGATAGTAAAGCCCGCGCCCGCCGCTTTGTCCGGATCGACCATGAACACTATTCCGTCGGTCGGCAGTTTGTTAGGCATTACGTGCTCGAATATATACAAGTCGAACTTACCCTCTTCGCTGTCGAAATCGGGGAACGAATTGTCGAACTCTTTGACTTCTATGTTCCATCTGTCGCGCATTGTTCCCACTGTCTGAAGCAGCACCGTGCCCAAAAAGTTGTTGGGATTGTCGCTGCAATACGCCATTTTGACGGTCGGCTTGTTCCCGCCGAAAAGATAATATTCGTTATCGTAAATATAGTTGTCCGGTTCATCGATATGTATATATATCTGATCGTACGAATAAATGCGCCGATCGTCCGAAAGCACGACGGGGGTCGCGTTGTCGCCCCACACGCGGTCGGGATCGGTCGTATACACAACCTTAAACGTTTCGTCGTCCGAGCAGTACAAGTCGGCAATGGGCAGCGTCGTAACGCCCGTCGTGCCGTTTGCGCCCGATATCTCGCACAATACGTCGAGCGCTTTGTCTGCGCCGTAACTCGCGACCTCTACCGTAATCGTATAGAACCCGTTTTCGAGCTCGGCGGTCACGTCCAAAATTGCGGCGTTCCACTCGCCCTCTTTACTTACGTTGTTCACCTTGACGCGCTTGTTGGCGGCGACGTAATCGGTGCCGGTAAGAAGTATAACTTCAGAATCGGAATTAAATTCGAGCGTTTCTTCGGCAAGCGCGAATGCGCCAGTCATATCCGCCTTGCCGTATGTACATTCGAGCGCTTTTATCTGTTCGAGCACTCCGCTTTCGTCTTGTTTAACCGCACGCTGCGCAACGTACGTCGCTTCGCGCCCCGCAATAATGACTGTGACTGCGCTGTTTTTATCAAACGCCGCCTGCGCTATCTCGGCGGCTTGCGTTTTTGCGCGGGCGAAACGCGTTTCTCCGTCCGATTCGGCAAGCATGCTCGCAGACGCGTCTATGACCACTATCTTTTCGTTATAGTCGGTCGGATATTCGGTAACGTTTGCGGGATCGGAAAGTATGATCGCCGCCATCGTCAGTATGATTATCTGACACAGGATGATAAGCAGGTTCCGAAGTTTGCTTATGGGAACGCGCTTCCTCTTGTATTTAAGACTCAGTTTCCATATGTACGTGCTGGAAATAAGTTTCTGTTGATAGTTGGGTTTGAGAATGTATATCAGAAGCAAAACCGCCAATGAAATCAATCCCAAAAGTCCCAAAGGGAGTAATAAGCTCATTCCATGATCCCTGCTTTGAGTAGTTTACCGAAAATCTCTTTTTCTATCGGCATGTCGCTCACCGATGTTACAAAGTCCACGCCGCGCGACGCGCAAAACGATTTGATTTCGGCTTTGAAGTCGTTTAGCGCTTCTTCGTATGCGAGCTGCATGGCACGCGTGATACGAAGTTTCATGTTTTTACCGTCGGTAATGTCCGCCGCTTCCGAATCGACAAGATTGATCCTGCCGTAATACGTCGGGTCCACCTCGTCACGCGAAAGCACCTGAACAAGGAGTATCTGCCGCTTCTTGTAGCACAGATAGTCGATGGCTTTGCGCCAATCGCTGTTTGTAAAAAAGTCGGATATGATTATCGTAAGTCCGTCGTTGTTGCCTACGTCGTTGCAACCGACTATCGCCTTTTCGAGATCGACGTCGCCGTCGAACTCGATCTTCTCGAGATCGCCTATTACGCGAAAAAAATTGGTTTTGCCCACTATCGTTCCGAACGGATCCTCGACTTTATCGTCTTTCATCAGTTTGAACGACAGTTTGTCCATATTGTGAATGGACAAAAAACCAAGCGCCGCAGCAAACCCTATTGCATATGCGGCCTTGGTCGCGTTTGTTTTTCCGATCGAAGCCGAGCAGTCGAGAAAAATCTGCGTATGCATTTGCCGCTCGTCGGTAAACAGTTTCAAAAAATATTTTTCGAAACGGCTGTACAGATTCCAGTCGATACGCCGTATATCGTCGCCCAACATGTATTCGCGGTAATCGGCAAACTCGACCGTCTGACCGTACGTCTTTACGAGATGCTTACCCCCGAAAAAACCCGCGAGGCTGGAACGCAGATTGAGCGCAGAAGTCTCCAGACGACTGAAAAACCCGTCGTTTAGAAAAGGGACTTTCATTATTTTTTACCTTTGCGCCCCGTTTTCGGTTTGCTTTCTTCCGCCGCCTGCCCTTCCGTTTCGGCTGCCGACTCGACGGCAGGCTCTTGTTCGGCGGCTTGTTGCATAGCATCGTCGGTACGGACTTCCGCAGCAGCTTCCGCTTCCGCAGACGTATCCGTTTTGACTTCTTCGGGTTCTGCGGACTTGTTCTTTTTGTCCTTGCGCCACTTGAACTTCTTTTTCTTGCCGTCCTCATCGGCGTCGCTTTCCGCAGAAGAAACGGTCGGCGTTTCTTCCGTCGAAAGGACGTATTCGGTAACGCCTTGCGCGGGCGTAAGTTTATACCGCTTGCCTACCTCGGCGATTATCATCTTAACGACGTCGTCGGCGGAGATACGCTCGGATATCGCCTCGAAATTCATCTTCATGCGGTGACGCAGAACGGAAACGGCAAGCTCGTTCACGTCGCTGTAAGCTACGTTGAACCTACCTTTCATAAGCGCCTTGACCTTTGCCGCCGATATGAGTGCCTGTCCGGCACGCGGGCTTGCGCCCAAGCGTACATACTTTTTGGCGGCTTCGGACGCGCACTCGCCCGTAGGATGCGTCGCGGCGCAAAGCGTCATGGCGTATCTCATTACATCGTCGGCAACGGGAATACCGTTTGCCGTCTTGCGCATTTCGAGAAGCTGAGCGCCCGAGCAAACAGGTTCCGCAACCTCTGCCATTGTCGCCTGAGTCATGTTTACTATCTGCATAAGCTCGTCGAGACCGGGGTTGGGCACTATGAGCTTGAACATAAAACGGTCCATCTGCGCTTCGGGAAGCGGATATGTACCGTCTTGTTCGATAGGGTTCTGCGTGGCGAGAACGAAAAACGGCTCGTTCATCTTGCGCGAAACGCCCATGACCGTGACCGTATGCTCCTGCATCGCCTCGAGAAGCGCCGACTGCGTTTTGGGCGTAGCACGGTTGATCTCGTCCGCAAGGATAATATTGCTGAACACGGGACCGGGCTGAAATTCGAATTTGGAGTTGCCGTGTTCGTCCTTGACTATTATGTTGGTACCGGTCACATCCGCCGGCATAAGGTCGGGCGTAAACTGTATACGCGAAAACGGCATGTTAAACACGCGGCCGAGGCTTCGGACAAGACGGGTCTTTCCTACGCCGGGCACGCCTTCGAGCAGGACGTTACCGCCTGCTATCATTGCTATTACGGTGCCTTCGACGACCTCGGTCTGCCCTATAACGTCACGCCTGAGCTGAGTGAAAATATCGTCGCACAGTTTTCCGAATTCGAGAACGTTCTTCTCTGTTACCATGGTATGAGTGAAACCTCCATATTTGCGTTTGGAACACGTCAACGGGAGCACGCAGGTCGAGAATTCGTTTCGGAAATTCCGAAAAGGGTGCAGAAGTAAACGGGTGCCAAGACCGATACGGCATTACAGTATAATGCCGTAATAGTCCTTAATGATTTTTTTGTAAGCCTCGGGTATTTCTCCGCCCTCTGCCATGATCCTGAGCGCTTCCTGCAGATATTCTTCGGCGCGCGCATGGTAGTCCTGCTGTCCGTCTATGACCATATCCTTATCGGTATCATTGCTTCCGCCTGCGGAATCGTCGTCTTGGGGATCGCCGGAGCTGCCGTTTTCACTGCTCGAACCGCCTTCGCTTTGATCCTTGGAGTCGTTCGGGGCGTCGGAAGGAGCGTCGTTCTCATCTTCGTTACTGTCGGACGGATCGCCATCGGACGAATCGGGATCGCCGTCGGGAATCATCACGAAGTACGCGGTGTGCGTTATAACGATGTATCCGTCTTCGTTGATCTCGGTGTTGGTCGAATCGACGGTCACGTCCGCATCGCAACGATACGGATCGGTTTGACTCTCGTCGAGATCCCAGCACACGAATACCCAATCGTCGTCCGCGACCGCCACAACGGGCGTGGCGCTGCCGCCGATCACTACGAGCTGATCGTCTACGCCGTCGATCATGCCGCCCTCGTCCTCGACAAGCGTCTGACCGTCGATCGTGCCGACTACTTTGTAAACCACAGAACAGAACTTCTCGTTGTCGGGCGTTGTTATTCCGCTTATTATCTTGTTGCCGTCGTCGATGACGCCGCTTTCCGCAAGCGCATTGACGGTGATCATGCTTCCGCTGAATACGAACGTGAGCGCAAGCGGAATGATCGCGAGAAGAGGGAGCGCGAGCGGCATAGACAGTTTTGTTTTGAGCGCGCTTTCCGCGTCCGCTTTCTGACGTTTTACGATGTACGAATCGTTGCCGCTTTCGCCGAATTCGGTCATGGTGATCATGCGTTCTTCGAGTCCCAAGCGATCGAGCCGACGCGCGATATCGCGATCGTTCGGGCGGTACTTAAAGAAGTAGAACATGGGCGTAAGCGCGACGAGCAGGAACAACAGCGTGCCTACGGCATACCAAGTTCCGCCGACGGGCGCGAGCCATAACGCGAGCGCGAGAACCGCCGATACGGAAAAAGCTATTATCGCGCTCATCATCAGCGAACGCAATACCGCTTCAACGATAAGTTTCTTTCTGTATTTGTCGAATAACTTATTCTTTCCCATGGTTTACCTCCCGGAAAAATGCGTTACGAACTAAATTGCGGATAAAATAAAAAAGGCAACACAAAACGTATTTGCGACACCTTTGTCACCTTATTGGATAAATTTTATCATACGTATCGTTATTTGTCAAGCATTTTATTATTCTATTTTATTCCGCAGCCCTTCGGAAAGTACATATTTTTCGAATTTTCTATAAATTTTCACGATTCGAAAGGAGTTAAGCTAAATTATTCTTTATAAAAAGATCGCCGATCGGTTCGGGGTTTATACGATTTCGACCGCGCGAACGCGATCACACCGTTATTTCCGTCAGTTCGGGCATGCCGATATCGTTCGACACCTGCGCTTCCGACTGCGCGCAACCAACTTCCTCCGCGGCGACCGCGGTCGCGCCGCTCATCCTCGAATTGAAATCGTTGAGCACGTATTCCACTATTTCGTCGGTAGTATGCGGATTGACGGTTTTGCGCTGATTGTTCACCATCGTCTGCGCATATTCCGCGTCGGACAGCACGCGCCGCGCGGCTTTAACCGCTTTGCCGAGTGTTTTGCAATATACCGCCATTCCGTGATTTACGAAATACCGTTTATTGTACGTTTCGCAGCCCGGGATCGCCTTGAGCAGCACGAGCGGAATCCCCGCGACGGCGACTTCGGTACACGAAAGTCCGCCGGGCTTGCCCATGGCGAGATCGGCGGCTTTCGTATAAAGATAAATGTCCGGAGTAAATTCGAGCGGCGTTATCTTTCCGCCTTTTCCGACCGCTTTTTCTATCTTGTTTTTGAGTTTTATATTCCTGCCCGTAAATACATACACGGCGTATCCGTCGTCAAGCGCTTTATCGAGTTTTTTGCACAACTGCTTTATCTTGCCGCAGCCCGCACCGCCCGTAGATACGACTATGACCTTTTTATCCTTGTCTATCCCCAGCTTTTCGCGCGCTTCTTCCTTTGTTATTCCGCCGCCGAACTTGGGACTTACGGGAATACCTATAGTATGGATCTTTTCGTCGGGTATCATCTTTTTTACGAGCATGCCACGCGTGCCGTCATCGGGAACGAAGTACGCGTCGAGCGCGGTGCCGCGGTAAAACGGTATCGCAGTATAATCCGTAATAACGCCGTAGCACGGCAAGTCGGGCGCAAACTGCTTGCGTATCGCAGTCACCGAATGCATGGAAAACAAGTGCGTACATATGACGCAGTTGTACTCGCCGTCTTTAAGATATTTATAAACCTTGTCGGCGTAACTTTTATGATATGCGTATATGGGCGACGGCAGTCTTGTGCTGTCGTACGCCGCGCCTATCTTGTACGCAAGCCCGAACATCCACGGCGCACCGCGCACGATCTGTCCGTAGCCGTTTGTAATAAATCCATGCGAACGCTTGCTCTTAAACGACACCGAGTCAACAAGCTCACATTCGATATTCTTTTCACGCAAAACTTCGGCAATGGCGCGCGCCGCGCTGTTGTGCCCCTCGCCCGTTCCGACCGAAAGCAACAGCACTTTCGCGCACGTATCGTTTCGCATGTTTGTTTCCGCCGGCATTTTTCCGGTCAAGCCTCCAAATACGACTGTCGCCGTCACTTCGGCAACGCTATCGGTAATGCGCATGTGCGATAACGCAAACGCTCGCGCGCATTAAAATAATTCTACCATGTTTAACGTGCAAAGTCAACGCAAATGCCGTTTATATACATTAAAATTTGATTAGACCTTTTTTCGCGATTTTCTTCGTCACACAAATAATATGCCGCATAATCGTATCGACTATGCAGCATTTGCTCGGTGATTCCGTTTGTTCGCGTTTTACTGTATCTTGCGTTTGAGCGCAGAAAGATTCTTTATGGGCGTGAATGTGTCGCGGTTGCGGTTGAGCATCTCTTCGGCAAGATTCTTGTACGCTATGCCGCCCGCAGACGTCGGATCGAATTGCGATATCGGCATGCCGAACGACGGCGCTTCCGCAAGCCTGACGCTGCGCGGTATGCGCGTCGAAAACGCTTTCTTGCCGAAATAGTGCGTGATTTCTTCCGCTACCGAATTAACGAGATTAGTTCGCGCATTGAACATCGTTACGACGACGCCCTCTATATCGAGCGTCGGGTTGAGTATCTTTTTCGCCAGCTTTATCGTGTTCATAAGCTGACTCAACCCTTCGAGCGCAAAGTATTCGCCCTGCATGGGCACGAGTATCGAATCGGCGGCGGTAAGCGCGTTGAGAGTAAGCAAACCTATCGACGGCGGACAATCTATAAATATGTAGTCGTAATCGTTCTTTACGGGTGAGATCGCGCGCTTGAGCGAGCTTTCGCGCCTGTCGAGACTGACAAGCTCCGCTTCCGCGCCCGCAAGATCTATGTTCGACGGAATAATGTCAAGCCCGTCCACGCATGTCGGCACGATCGCTTCTTTGGCGGTGCAGTCGCCTATTATAAGCCCGTACACCGAGTTTTTGACTTTGTGCTTTTCTATACCCAAGCCGCTCGACGCGTTTCCCTGCGGATCGTTGTCTATCACAAGCACGCGCTTGCCGAACGCCGCAAAGTATGCCGCGAGATTGACGCATGTCGTCGTTTTTCCGACGCCGCCCTTTTGATTCGCTATCGCTACCGTTTTAGCCATACTGTTCTCATTTGTCCTTTAACCGTTATTTTGTGTCTGCGCGTCGGCTGTCGCCGTCGCTTCCGAACGCGCCGAAACGTTTTCGGCGTCGCCGTTTTCTTTATTGCCGTATTCGTGCGGACTCTTCGCCTCGACCGACACGTTTTCCTCCGCACAGTCCGCCGTTGCCGCGACTTCGGCTTCGGCAAGCCCGCCGTCGAAGTTCGGCTCGTATTCGAGCGGCATGCCGTAAAAATCCTCGTACATCTGCGCGATCGCCGCTTCCGTTCGCGCGCGCAGATCGGTCGCTCTGAGCCGCGGAGCAAGAGACTTGTCCGCATATATGGGCTCGCCGATGCGAATCGTGACCTTGGGCATATGCAAAAGTTTTCTCAGCCCACGAGCCTTTCCGAAACAATAATGCATCGGCACTATCGGGATATCGAGCTTGTCCGCATACACGAACGCGCCGTCCTTTAACGGTCGAGGCTTTTTGTAGTGCGGCCACATCGCCTGCTCGGCATACATATGTATCGCGGACTTCTTCCGTGCCGCAAACGCCAACGCATCCGAAAATGCGCGGGTGCCGTTAAAGGATACGGGAAGCGGAAGCTCGCACGCGCCTTTAAGCAAAAACCCGCCGAGATTGCGCTTGCAGTTGTACGGCGCAACGACTATGTATCTTCTTCGTCCCAATAGCGAACGCATCGTCAGCAGCGGATCGAGATATCCTATGTGATTGGATACGGTTATGCACGCGCCTATGCCTTTGAGTTTTTTCGCGTCCTTTACCCGCCAAACGCCGTAGCCTATCCCGCCGCCTAATATTCCGCACAGTTTGGCGACGCCGCGGGCAAAAGCGTGCCACATGATCCAAAACGGATTCTTATGCCTGTATTTGAACCGACCGTCCGTTCTCGCACTGCCATTTTCGCTGTACGGCACGACAGGCACGTCGAACAGTCTGCGGCGCTCGAGCTCGGTCATGAACAACCTAAACACGCGTTTGGTCATTTTGCCGTCACGCTCTATTTCGCCGAGCATTTTATAATAAAGCTCTTGCGGAACGGCGTTTTTTTCGACCAGAGTCGCGAGCCACTTTTTATATTTTTTCGTCCTCATTCGGTTCGGCGGTACGGCCTCAGATCGCGAATTTGTTCTTGCCCTTATTGAGCAGGATCGTTCTGCGTTCCGTAGCGCGGTCCACGCACTCCGGCTCTATAACAAGCTCGACTTTTCCGCTCGTGCGGTTATCCACCGTAATATCCACGCGCGTCGGCGAATATTTGTATCGCACGTCAAGCTCGCCGCTCGCAAGTTCGAGCCGCACGCGCGCGTCCTTCATCGCTCTGAAATCGGGCGTTACGGTTATGCGCCTTGAGCCGTCGGATATGTCTATGCCGCAGAAAAGCTGAACGATCTCGAATATGACCGCCGACTGATAACCCTGACACTTGGTGCCGAAGCCGGCAAAGTCCTCGCCGAGCGTTGTAAACTCGTTTTCCGCCGCCGTCGCATAACGCGCTTCGAACCTGCCGCGCGCAAGATCGCGTCTGCCCAGCTTGCACAGCGCTTCCAGCACCGCCCACTCCATGTACGGCGAAGCGTTGCAATCGGCGGCAAGAAGCCGCGCAACTTCCGTTTTTCTGTCGTCGGGCACAAGTCCGGCAAGCACCGCCCAGGCATTGGCGCGGTCGTCATAACCGTCCTCGCGCGAGCTGTATCCTATTCCGTCCCAACGGCTGTCGATATATTCCGCAATGTTCGCCATACGATCGTCGAAAGTTTCGTCGTAATCGTGTTCGGATATCGCCGCACCTATGCCTTTGAGGAATTTGCACGCCGAATAATAAAGTGCGTTTTCTATGATAACGTCGTCTATATTGAACAGATTATCGTACCATCTGCGGTTGCCCTCGCGAAGCGCCACGCCGTGCTCGGTCATTTCCCAAAGCATGAGATAGTCGCAAAGATGTTCGTACTCGGCACGGAAGAATTCGAGATCGTCCGTAAAATTGCGGTACTGTGCAAAAAGTCCGTACTCGGAAAGCGCGATAAGTCCGTGCGCGGGAATATCCACGGGCACGTTCCCGGGCACGCACGAAAAAAGAACGTCATCCTTGGCATATGCCGTTATGTCGTCTATCGTCTTTTTAACAAGCGCCGTCGCCCCGTTATACGCAAGATACAGCGCGCGCGCCTCGACCGACGCGTCGCCCAACCACATAGTGCGCTCGCGTTCGGGCGTGTCCATAAGCGTCGAACCCATACAGCAATACAACGTGTTGCGCGCCTTTTCGTAGAGCGCGTCCAGCCTGTCGCTGTCCGTTTCCACATCGCCCGTCGGCACGGTGTTGTAGCCGATCTCGCGATAGCCGAGTTTGAGCACCTTGACTGTGCGCGGCATGGTGAACACGAGCGAGTTGCCCGTCATGGGCAGGAAGAACTCGAAGATGTTGAGCGTGGGCTTTGTAGTGTACTCTACGAAATGCGCCGTGTACGTGCTGCCCTCGTCGCCGAAACATCCCTGACACTCGGTGCGGTCGGTAGTGATCGTAATTTTTTCCTGACCGTTGCCCGTCACTTCCATGTACGGCGTGACGGTCATTTCGCGCGGAAGGCTTATCGTATACGTGTCGCCGTCGAACTGATCGGTAGAACGCTTGGGTCTCGAGATGACGGGCTGCGCCGAAAATCTTTCGAGCGGCAGCGGACGAAGCGAAAGCACGCCGTCAACCGTGTCGGGATATTCGGACAGCTCGGTCGCATTTACGAAAAGCGACGAATTGAAGGCGGGGTCGAGCAGGTTTTGTATCTGCCCTTCGAGCGAAGCATCGTAAAACACGTTGCGCCCCGCCGAGCAGCAGTTGGACGGGCGCGGCGTCTTGTACGCCACGCTCTCGTATACCGTGAACTGACTGTCGCTGAAAATATTAAGGTCGTTACATTCGAATATGAACCCGGCGCGCGCCGACGGGACAAGATCGCGTCCCGCGCCTTCAGCGCCGAAATATTGACAATAACAAACGATCACGTTATCGCCCTTGACAAGGAACTTGGAAATATCGAATTCGTCGTAATACGCTCGGCCCGCACTCCGCGGCATGCCGCCGCACCAAACGACCGCATTGCCGTTGACGTAAAGATAATAATGCGTGTCGCAAGCCGCGCGGCAAAACGCCCGCGACGGTTTTTCCGTCATAGTAAACTTGCGCCGCATAATCACATATGAAGCGCCGTGCGGCTCGTTAGCCGTCCATATCCATTTAGCCTTGCCGAAAAGTACGGCGGGTTGTTCGTTCTTGTCCATAATCTATCTGCCTTATTTGTTTTTAGCGCGCGGATCGACGCATTTGTACAGTTTTAGTATACCACAATAACGGTATTATTGCAACACTTTTTATAAATTCCCGCTCAAAATTATATAACCGCGCGCCCAACCTTCGGTTTTCGTCATTTTCCGCCCCTGCCCGAATAACCCGTCGGGCTTCATGCCTGATATGCCGAAGGCAAAAAGCGGCTTTCGAGTATAAACACGTTCGCACTTCGTTCATAAACATAAGAGCACCCGTTCGGCTTGCGCAAACGAAAACGACGGGCATGCGTTTTGCAAACCCGTCGATTCTATATTATCGTTTTTTACTGAAACCTGACCACCGTCGAACCGCCGATCGTAACCGATCCCGACGCCGACGCCGCGTCGAGCGTGAGCCGCAGCGTCGTGCCGCCCTGCGTGCGCGAAAACACGAGCTTGCCCGTAGCCGCGTCGTGCCCCGCAAAACTGCCGTAACAGTAGCTCGCCTCCGTCGATTTGGAATACGAGAATAACTGCGGACTTCCGACGCGCGCGCGGATAAGGTCGCGGTAGTGATCGTGCAGTGTTTTGAACTGTTCCTGCCTCGCCCAGTTTATTTGGTTGAGCTTGGACGGCGAGTTGTACGAGTTATGGTTGCCGTACTTTGTCCTGCCCATCTCCTCGCCCGCGAGCATAAAGACTATGCCGCTGCTCATAAGGTACGCCGACGATACGAGCTTACACTGATTGATATGGTGATCCATGGGATAATCGTAGTACAGCGGCGTTTCCTTTCCGCCCTCTTTTCCTACCATCTGATCCCACAGCGGATAATTGTCGTGCGCCGACGCGTACGCGACGTTCTGCGATCCCGCTTTCATCTGCGTGCCCGAGCCGCTGCTGCCGCAACCGCCTTCCATCATTTTCATAACTCCCGACATTTTGGATACGTCGCCGTTTACCCAGCCCTGACCGGGATTGTTGTCGCCGCGCAGTCCGTCTCTGCCGTTGCCGTTGAATATCGCAATGCGGTCGGGAAGCTCGGCAATGCTGCCGCTCATCCAAATATGCTTGGACATTTTGTTGGCGCCGTTGTAAGTATACTTGCCCGTACCGCCGATCTGCGCGGATGTAGCGCTTACCCGTTTTGTAAACGACGGCGCGGTGTAATCGCCGTCCGCCGACCACGGTTCGCCGTAAAGCAATATCTTTTTGCCCTGTCCGCCGTCGAGCGCGTCCAACTCGTTGCGTATAGTTTCGAGCGTAACGCGGTCGTGTATGCCCATGAGATCGAAGCGGAACCCGTCGATATGATATTCGGTCGCCCAATACAGAAGCGAATCGACCATATACTTTCTCATCATCGTGCGTTCGGATGCCGTGCCGTTGCCGCAACCCGAATCGTCCGAGAACGCGCCCGTTTCGGTAGTGCGGTGATAATAGTACGGTACGGTATCGTGAAGCGCCTGACCGCTCGTCGAATACGTGTGGTTATACACAACATCCATGATCACGCCTATGCCCGCATTGTGAAGCGCCATTACCATCTGCTTGAATTCGTTTATGCGCACTTCGCCGCGCGACGGGTCAGTCGAATACGAACCTTCGGGGATATTGTAATTCTGCGGATCGTAACCCCAGTTGAAGTTGTCCTTTGTGTCGTCGGCAACCGACATGTCACCCTCGTCTATTGTCGCAAAATCGTAGACCGGATTGAGATGTACGTAAGTTACGCCGAGATCTTTAAGATAATCCACGCCCGTTTTGAGCGTACTCTTGCCGGGGACCGTCGTACCCGTTTCGGTAAATGCAAGGTACTTGCCCTTGTTCACCATGCCCGAGTCGGGCGACGACGAAAAGTCCTTGACGCACAGCTCCCATACGACGGGAACGTCGGCGTTGATCCGATACTGTTCGTTTGCGCTCGCATACAGATGCGTATCTTTATCCCAACCTACGGGATCGGTGCGCGAAAGGTCTACGACCATGCCGCGCATACCGTTGGCGCCGCACGCTTTGGCGTACGGGTCGATAGTTTCGACCTCCGCTCCGTTGTTTGTGATAAGATAGGTGTAATACTTTTTGTGATAATCGCCGCCGACCGTGCTTTCCCATACACCGCCCCAGCTTGAGCCGGTCTCGCGCTTTGCAAGGTTGAACTCGAGCTCGGGTTCGCCGCCCGTTCCTTTTTGGAATATCCGCACTTTCACGGACGACGCGAACGGCGCCCAAACGCGGAAAGTAGTTTCGTCTTTAGTGTATATCGCACCGTATTCGAGCGACTGAGTATCCGCCGTTTCGTAAGTCTTTATAAAACCTACGTCGTCAATAAGCGCGGTTTTCGCTATCGGCGCGGTTTTGGGGAAATTATCCACACCGAGCGTATAATCCACCGCAAAGTCGAACTCGAACCCCGAAAAGCTCGCCGCGCCGGCAAATCCTTTCTCGTCGGTTATGCTTAGGGTAGATTGCGCGACGGCTTCGCCGTTCGCGTACAACGTCGCATTCGCGCCGCGCGTCAACGCACTGCTCGTTTCGAACTCGACGGACGTCTTAGACGCAAACCGCGCGCTCGTTATTTTTTCAAGTGCCATTTTTGCCACCTCGATGTCGGTATATGCTTCGGTGTCCTTGCGCACGTAATATACGTCCGCTTTGTTGTCTGCATCGAATGAGCCCGAAATATCCACGAATACGTCCGACGTTTCTTTCGCGTATCGCGACCAGAAGTCGTCGCCGCTCCCGCCCGTAGCCGAACAGATAAGGAATCCCAGCTGCGTGCCCGCTTTAAGCTGCGTTATTTCCGCCGCCGAAAACTGTGCGGTTACAGTGCGCGCCGCATTGCCGTCCTTTTCGAACTGTTCACCCGCCGCCGCGCTCGCCGATATCGAATACTCCGTGCCGCTCCCGCCGCGCAGCCACACCCAGCCCGCAAGCTCGCCGTAGCCGAGCGACGGATCGTATACGTGTATTGCGACGGTGCCGCCCGTTTCCGCGACTACCGCCTGCGCACCCGACGACAACAGCGCGACCGTAAGCGCAAAGAGCAACATCAAGGTTGCGGTAAGCGCCGCGATACGTTTGGTGAAACTGCCGTAATTATTCATATTCTTAACGTTTTTTCTCATTTCCCCCGCCCCGTATTCAGTTGACCGTTCCGTCGTTCTTGCCGACGTGTTTGCCGCGAAGATCTATCGCCACGCCTATGTTACGCGTAATTACCGAAGTCGAATTCGTAGCGCCCCATTCGAACGAGCCGATGCCGGCAGCGCTACCGACGGTGACCGTGCCGGCATTGTATGCGACAAGCCCGCCGAACTCGAACCCGCCTCCGTTGCCGTTCTGTCCGTAATCGTTAAGCATGTTTTTCATGACGAGTTTATTGTACTTGTTTGCGGAAACGACGCCGCCTGCGCGGTTGACGGACACGATACCGCCCGCCGTGCGCACAATATTGTAACTTCCGCCGTCGTCACCCTTGGCCGCAGACCCGATTATCGAAAGATCGTCTACCGTGTTCGCGGAAACCTCGCCGTAGTTTTCGAGCACAACGCCGGCCATTTCGTAACAAGCCTGAGAAGTCTGACCTGTCGCATGCTGCATAAACGTGCTCGTTTTGACCGTGCACCCGGTGACGACGCCGCCGGAATAGTTATGCGTAGCTATGCCGCTGACCTCGCCGCCTGCCGCGGTGTATTTCGCTCCGCTTACCGTAACGTTTTCTATCCGCCCGTAATTGCGGTACGCAACAGTCGCTACGGTCGCCTTAAGCGGACGGTCGGATTTTTGCAAAAGATTGATTATTATCGGCTTGTCGAACTTGATGTTCTTAACCGTCGCGCCCGGCGTTATCATATCGAACAGCGCCCAATATCCGCCGTCGTATGCGACGAATATGTTCGAAAGGGTTTTGCCGTTGCCGTCGAGCGTGCCGTAAAACGGTTTTGCCAGCGTATAGATATTGGAAACGCCGCTGTCGTCGGGCGTTATCGTCGAATAGTCGATGTCCGCTTCGATACGGTAAAAGTTTTTAGGTGTATTGGGCGATGTGATTATTTTTTCGGCGTAGCGCGCTTCGTAGTAGTCTATCGCGCGCAGATCGAACGCCGTCTTTATAAGATACGGACGTGCCGAAGTGCCGTCGCCCTGCAAATACGGAATATCCACGGGAACTATTTCGGCGTCCTCGAAAATATCGGAATCCGAAACGGGATATACGCCGTACACTATGTTCTTGTCGCCGAGCGGTCCCGATATTTCGTAGAACGTTTCTTCCACAATCGTGACGCTGCGATCGAGATCGACCACCTTGTACGCCGACGCGCCGCCGACCGCCTGCCAGCTCAGCCTGCCGTCCTCGACGTTAAACCGATTAACGGGCGCGAGCACGAGCGCAGTATGCGCCGAATTGACGTTGACCGAAACGGAATCGCTGTCTTTGAACCACGTCCCGTCGCCGTGGGCCGTGATCGAAACAACGCAGCTTCCCAAATAGCCCCTGAGATTGAGTGTGTTGCCAGACACCGCAACGGGCACGGGCGCTCCGCCGCCCGTTGCGACCGTGACGACATACTCTTTGGCGCGGCTGCCGCCCGTCCATTCGAGAGTTTCGTTTTCGAAATTTGTTATAATGGGACTTTTCAACCGCACTCCCTCCGCTGTGTAAGTAATCGTCGCCGGCGGCGAATCGTAAGATAAAAACGACTTTGCAACTATCGTTGCTTCGAGCTTGCCGTTTGCGGGCAGTACGAATCCGTAATTCGCGGACGCCAGGTTCATGACGCATATACGCGTTTCGGCGGTCTTGCCGTTTACGGTGACCGAATACGATATAGCGTCCTCCAACTTGCCCCAAGACAAAATCGGGCCGTTTTCGGTTTCTTCGATTTTAACGCTCGCTGCGTCGAGTTCGAAAGCACCCGAACCGTTGTCGCCGACGGAGCCGCCCGGAACGTTTTTGGAACATCCCGACACAACGAAAAACGCCGAACATACCGATACAATCATTATTATTAAAATCAATAACCGTTTCTTCATTTCGCCCCATATTCAATTTGATAATACCGATTATACCATATATAGAGCATGTTGTCAATAGTTTTCGGTGAAATTCGCCGCCGCCTCGCCTTACATGCGCCGAACATATCGCGCGATCGCCTTTTTCGCGCGCAGCTTCCTTTCCTTTATTATGGGAAACATTTCAAAAGCTATTGACATTTTCGGTCGAATATTGTATCATATAATGTACCAAAATATAAAGAGCGGGTTTCGTATGGCAAACAACAAAGACAACAACGCCGATCTCGGCAATCAAACGATAGAGGGAACAGAACCCCCTATCATTTTCGATGCCGAAATCGTCATGCCCGACGGGTCGAGCCAACCTCTGTTTGCTCAGCCCGCTAACGCGAACGGCGACGCGGCAGTCATTCCGCCCGTCACGCCCGAGCCTGCGCCGATATCCGAAAATCTCGACGCCATGCTCGAAGCAATGCTGAGCGATACGACCGTTATCACTCCCGACGCACAGCCCTCCGCAAAGCCTGCGGACAACGCTCAGCCCGATTCGAACGATCTCGACGCTCAGCTCGCCGCAATGCTCGGCGATGAACCGATCATAGTTACTCCTGCGGCAGAACCCGTTATCACTCCCGACGCGCAGCCTTTCGCAATGCCTGCGGACAACGCTCAGCCTGCGCAGCCCGACACAAACGACCTCGACGCGCAGCTCGCCGCAATGCTCGGCGACGAACCGATCATAGTTACGCCTGCGGCAGAGCCCGTCATCACTCCCGACGCGCAGCCTTTCGCAATGCCTGCGGACAGCGCTCGGCCTGCACAGCCCGACACAAACGACCTCGACGCGCAGCTCGCCGCCGCCATGTCCGATCATCAACCCGCTCGGGCGGAAGCGGAAGCGCCCAAGCCCGAAACGGAAGCGCCTGCCGGAGAGCGGAAAAAAGACGGTATAGACGAAACGACCGCTCGGCTGTTGGAAATGATGAAAGGTCTGTCCGACAGCAAGCCCGCACCTCGCGACGACTCGGCGGAAACCGCCAAAATAATGATGGAGCAAGCGCGGCTCATGATGGAGCAGGCGCAGAAAGCGCAGGAGCAGGCGACGCGGCTTCAAGCTCAGGTAGCGCAGGCGGCTCAAGCTGCGGCAAGCGCGCCGAGAAATTCTTCCGATACGGAAGCGGCGCGCGTAATGATGGAGCAGGCGCGGCTCATGATGGAACAGGCGCAAAAAGCGCAACCGACCGCAGACAATCGATTTGAGGCGCCCCCTGTCACTACCGCCGCCGACGCTTACGCAAACAAAGAAGTAGACAAGCTCAAAGCCGAGCTTGACAGCATGCGCGATCTCGTCAGCAAACTGACTTTTTCTATGGCGCAGCCTCAAACGCAAAACGTCGCGGCACAAGCTCCGCCGACTTACTTCGGAAACGATCCGTACCGCAGACTCGAAAAAGAACTCGACAGCATGCGGCGCGAGATCATAGAAAAAGAGCTTCGCGACAAAGAGAAAGAATTGGAGCGCAAACAAAAGGAAGCGGACAACGTCAAAGATATACGTCCCGAAATGGTGCAGATGTCGGATTCACGCGACATTGCGCCCGTATCGGCTATGCCTCAGGGTGGGTTCGGTAACGAATACATTCCGCTCGCCAACGGCGTATTCTACTCGACCAAGGACAGACAGATATACGTGCTCACTCCTGCGGCGGCAGCTCAGAGCGCAGTGACCAAGCCCGCGCCCGCAAAGCCGAGACCGACGCCCAGACCCGCGGCAAGAAAATCGTCGGCAAGAGCCAAAAGCGCACGCCGCCGTCCCGCGCACGGCAGACCGACTCGAGCTCCCCGCTCTTCCGCGCGTCCGCGACCCAAACGTTAACAATCAATGACTGTCCGTTGCGAGACAGTCATTTTAATATAGGTGAATATAAATGGAATACATAAAACTTACCCACGACAATTTGGAAAAAAAACATATTTGCTGCGCCATATCCAACAATAAAGATATTCAGGTCGCGAGCAAAAAGGCGTGGCTTGCAGACAGGCTTAACGACGGCTTGGTGTTTTTGAAATCCGTCGAACGCGGAAAGTGCTTTATAGAATATATTCCCGCCGAAAAAGCGTGGTGTCCCATAGACGCAGACGGATACATGCATATAAACTGTTTTTGGGTGTCGGGTTCTTTCAAAGGTCACGGCTACGCAAACGATCTTCTGTCGGCTTGTATCGACGACGCAAAAAATAAAGGCAGGCTCGGCATAACGGTCATATCGTCGCCGAAAAAGGTGGCGTTTTTATCCGATCCCGATTACCTTGCGCATAAGGGTTTTATCGTCGCAGACCGTGCGGAGCCGTCTTTCACTCTGATGTATTTACCGTTCTCGGACAGCGCGCCCACGCCGGCGTTTAAGGCGTGCGCAAAAAATCCGCATATCGACAAGCGCGGCTTCGTTATCTTTTATACGCACGGTTGCCCGTTTACCGCGAAGTATGTGCCTGTTATCGAGAACGCGGCGAAAGAAATGGGTGTGCCGTTCGAAAGCGTGCTCATCGACAGTGCGGAACAAGCGCGCAATGCGCCTTCGGCGTGGACGAACCATGCCGTGTTTTATAACGGAAATTATATCACCAGCGAAATTCTTTCCGAAAAAAAGTTCAAAGCGCTCGCAGAAAAATATTTCTGATCCCCGACATACACATAGTATCGAAATATTAAAAATTCCCGACGGCAGGCTGTTATATTATATATGACAACACACCGTTTTTATTTTTTTCATATATTACACGGTCTGCTTTATGCAAAACAAAAACGACTCGGACGCTGTGCACGTTCGAGTCGTTTTTTGTTTGACGTTATGAAATTTTTATTACACCAATTCGAGAATGGCTTCCTCGGCAGCGTCGCCGCGGCGCGCACCGAGCTTGATCACTCGGGTGTATCCGCCGCTCGAATTGTTGTCGTGGTTGCGCTGCGCATAGCGTATCGCATACGTATTGAAGATCTTTTCGATGAGCGGATGACGAATGTCCTTGGTGCGCTCGCGGAAAGCTACAGCCGTTTCGTCGGCTTTGCGCACTTCGGGCGGATCATACACCATTGCCATGATCTTACGGCGTGCGGCAAGCCGCTTTTCGCCGTCGGTAATGACTTCGACGTCGATCTTTTTGCCCTTCTTGTCAACGCTCGACTTGATCTCTTTTTTGACGTCGAGAACGGTGTCTACGGCAAGCTGAATTATGCCGTCGGCAATACGCGAAACCTCTTTGGCTCGGGCATACGTCGTGGTGATCTTCTCGTTCCATAAAAGCGCCGTGACTTGGCTGCGCAAAAGCGCGTTGCGCTGATCGGTCGGGCGCGAAAGTTTTCTTTGTTCCATGGTTGTTTAACTCCTATCACTGATGGTATCTGCAAATCGGACGCGCGTACATGCCGCAATGCGCCGCTCGCAAATTTTAATCTTCCGAGGCTTTCAGGTCTAACCCGAATGTACGAAGTTTGGCGATAACCTCGTCGAGCGATTTTCTTCCGAGGTTTCGGACTTTGAGCATGTCCTCTTCGCTCTTGCGCGTAAGATCCGCCACGGTGTGGATACCGGCACGCTTCAAGCAGTTGTAACTGCGTACGGACAGATCCATTTCCTCTATATTCATTTCGAGCACTTTCGCCTGACGGTCTTCCGAGCGCGAAACGAGTATGTCCATGCCCGATATGGTGTCGGACAGCGCGACGAAAAGTTTTACGTGATCTTCGAGCGCTTTGGCGGCGAGGCTCAGCACGTCCTTGGCAGACAGCGAACCGTCGGTCTTAACGTTGAGCGTGAGCTTGTCGTAGTCCATGGACTGACCGACGCGCGTCGGCTCGACGGTATACGAAGCAAACTTGACGGGCGTGAAAATCGCGTCGATGGGAATGTATCCGATCGGGCGCGCGGGATCTTTAAGCTCGTCCGCTACGACATAGCCTCTGCCCTT
>CAJULK010000018.1 GCA_910587455.1 uncultured Christensenellaceae bacterium
AGATGGAAATATCATTCCGTCTTGCGGTATTTGCAGAGAATTTATGATGCATTTAAGCGGCGATGTGGAAAATATCGAAATTCTATTAGATAAGGAAGGGCGTACAGCAAAATTGATTGACTTAATGCCGGAATATCCACGAAATAAATAAATATCAATTTATCATAAATTATTCGTTTTAGGTTACTACTGTCCCACCAAATCAAAATATTACGTACTCAAGCATTGTAACTCGTGATTGGTTCGGATTTATTTTTTATTTCGGCAACAAATAAGATGAACGGCTTGTGAGTAATAGTAAGCTGTTCTTTCTCTTGCAAATGTTAAAAAATGTGATATAATGGCTGTATGATAATCGGCAACTTAGCGAGGTAAATGCGAAATGAAAGACAAAGCGTTGGTAGTAATCGATATTCAAAACGACATTACCAAAAACTACAGAGAAATAATCGGCAATATCAATTCCGCTATTGATTGGGCTGTCGATAGCGATATTCACGTTGTTTATATAAAACATAACAACTTATCGGTGGGAACTCGAACATTTAAGCCCGACACTCGTGGCGCGGAATTAGTATCCGATATGAAAATTGTGTCGGAGAATATATTTGTTAAAAGCAAGGGGAACGCATTGACGAGCGAGGCCTTTGCTGCTTTTATAAATGAGAACGGCATAAAAGAGTTTTATGTGGCAGGCGCGGACGCAGGTGCTTGCATAAAATCAACTTGCTATAACATGGCAAAGAACGGCTATAAAGTTCACGTTCTGTCAAACTGTATTACAAGTTACGACAAAAAGAAAATTCCGGAAATGTTAGACTACTATGAGCGAAATGGTTGTAGTATTGAAACATTGAGTTAGTTAAATTTCTATTCAGCGGTGAAGCTTCATTTCGGGTTACCGCCGCGCCGCCAAAGGTAATCCGCTTGCATTTGATTGGGTGCCGGGTCTTTGCTTTCGACGGGAAATAAACGCAGAGTGCGTCTGCGGCGTTTTGTCATTCGGGCGCGTTCCCGTGCGAACCGTTCGTTTTGCGCTGTTTTTCTTTCTGTTCGGACAATGTAATTTCGATCAGTCTGTTTACCAGTTCTGGCGAACGCGAAAACGTAACAAGCGGAATGTATTCGAAATGAGCCGCGCCTTCCGTGAAAACAGACGTGCCGAGCGTATAATATCCGGTGGCGCCGAATATAAGGCAATCGATAAGGCGTGCGTCCACGGCTTTGAGTGCGCACCGAAGTATATCGACAAATTCGGCGGTGTTGTATTTTTCGGGAAACATATCAAAAGAACAGTATGCGACAATGACGTATTCAGCCGAGTATTTATAGACCGATCCGACGATTGCGCGGGACTTTTCGATATGCGTGCCCGATACTTTTTCGACGGCGATAAGTCCGAATTCGGCGTCGAGATATGCGGCGTTCACGCCTTTACTTCGCCCGCCGAGATACATAGCGCCGAAAAAATCGACCGCGTCGGCATGGTTGCGTATGGATATATTGCTTTGAACATCCCACAAACATACTGCGGTCAGCATGGGAATAATCCGTGCGGCTTGTTCGGTCATGCCTTTGACGGTCGCAAGATCTTTTGCAGGCGTGCGTATCACCGAAAGCAAAGAGCCGAATTTATCCAATAATCGATGGGCTATTAAGTTGGTATCGCGTTGCGGAATGACGAACGACAGCAGTGTTTCCAAAATTTCGTAGTCGCTGAAACCGTTTAGCTCGCGATCGCGGCGTATGGAAGCGCGCAGCCTTTTTCTGTGTCCGGCATGCGCTTTTGCTGCGGTATCGTAATTATCGCTTTTTCCGTTTGCGGCATATGCGACTGTTTTTGTAAGTGCGCGCACCGCTTCGTGATCGCCGAGAACGTCGTTATATTGTTTGACAACGGTGTCGGCTTGCTCTTCCGACATTCCGAGCTCGATAAGCTGCGTCGATATTTTATGTTCGGACAATTGCCGCACGGACAAGGTCGCCGCCGTTTCGACATCCGAATTTGCGTCGGGTACGGAACGGGCGGCAGGGGAAACGGTTTCGCCCGAATCATTGTCGGTCGAAGCGGATGAATTTCGGTGAGTAGTTGACGAGTCGAGAGCGTCCATGTCTACGCCGAGCGATTTGGCAAGATCGGATATCCGTTTATTCAGGTCGGATTCGGCGATGCGACGGTAATTTTTTACGTTGTCGTCGTTTTCGAACTTTTCGCCGTCGTCATCCATGTGAACACCTCGCGTACCTAACCGATGAGTTTGTTTGATCTTGAAATTCGGTTGTGTAATAAGATTAGCAAATGCGGATTATTTTGTCAATGCCGCAAGATGTATAAATACGAAACGCACCGTCGGGATCGGACTCAAGAGTGAAGACTGTTGTTAAAACGCTTGCGCTAGACGATAAAACCGACGGGCGAAACGAAAACGTTTGACAAACTGACTGAAAACGGCGGAAAAGCGATTGACAAATAAGAAATAAGGGCGTATAATAATTTAGCTGACGAGGTGTAGCGCAGTTGGTAGCGCGCATGGTTCGGGACCATGAGGCCGCGAGTTCGAGTCTCGCCACTTCGACCACAGCTTAACGGCTGACAAGATGCGGCGGGCGATAGGGAATATTGCGTGCATCATATAAATACGACGGACGAATTTTATATTGAGTTTGTCGTCATAATACGGAGCGGTATCGAAGTGGTCATAACGGGCCTGACTCGAAATCAGGTAGCCCGCAAGGGCTCGTGGGTTCGAATCCCACCCGCTCCGCCAACTATCTTAAGACGGGTAAAAACGCAGATAGTCAACAGATAAATTCCTCGACAGGTGATGGCTGTCGAGGATTTTTCTTTTAAGGAATTTTCAAAGCTCATTGGTAACAAACCAATGGGCTTTTTTCGTTTGAGAAAAGCCCGAGCATGGAGAGCCGACAGGCGGGAAAGAAAGTGCGGAACGTACGCCGCGCGAGTATAAACGCAGGGTTCGACCCCCTACCTCTCCGCCAAAAAAACACAAAAAGGAGTGAGTTATGCAGAACGACGAAATACGGATAAGCAAAAAACTATGCGAATTTCAAGCCGAGGAGCGCTTTAAGCCGAGCGGCTATCGGATAAAAATGCCGAGCGGCTCGAAGTATGAGGGCTATCATTTTATGTGTTCCGACTGGTATGCGACGTCGAATGCAAATTACGTCAGCATTTCCGAAGGTAGCGAGTATTACGAATTCGTACTTATCAAGAGCGAACGCGAACCGGGCAAACGCTACGCCCGTCCGAAGCTCACGTTCGCCGAGCTTAAAGCCGCGTTCGCCGAACATAGCAGGCAGTTCTATTCGGACAATCTGCCGCAAGCCCTCGCTTATGTCAAGACCTATCGCAATAACGGCAGATTCAACGCTGACGACGTCGTTGACGAAAGTTTTTGCGTCGGCGGCTATTCGGAAAAATGGTTCTATGTAACCGACACGGATAAACGCCGGCTCGGAACGAAAGGCGTCACGCTTCTATGCGAACTGTCTCCGGAAGAAGTCGCGCCGATGAAAGAACGTATAGCGAGATATAAGGCTCTGCAATACGAGATACGAGCCTGCGACGACCTCTCCAACAACGTGAAGAACGATCGCCGTATCTTGTCTTTGGTAAGTGGCAGTATGCGGGATTTTTTGTACGATTGCAAAAAGTATGTTCCGGCACTTGCAAGCGCGATCGACAGTAAAGCGGACGAGATCCAACAAATAATCGATAACTATGCCGTCGGACTCAAACAGGAATATGACGCACTTGATGCCGTCTTTTCAAATTTGCTCAAACAAGCCGTATAAATGAAAACACAAAAAGGAGTGATGCAATGCCTAACGAAAGTTTTGAAACAACAGCCGCCAAGCATGGGCTAACGCCCGAGCGCTTGGACAAAATCTATGCCGAATTATTCGGCATACTTGCCGCCTATGAGCCAGACGAACTGAAAGCGGTTGTCGAGCTTATAGAGAACGGCACAACACCATCACGCAGTCGCGACAAAGGAGCAGGAAGATAATGTACGGCTGTATAGACTGTCCACGATTTGAATCTGAAATCTGCCGCGATTGTCCATGTACAACTTGTGCAAAAAATTACGAGTGCCGCACAATGGACGAATTTGCATTAGATTGTGCTTTGTCCAAAGAGTTTTTTGAGCGGCTGAAAAGTCGCCGCGAAATCATTTGGGATTAAATTTATCAAAAAGGAGAAACGATGAAAACACAAAAAGAAAACAATGACGAGCTCGACGTTCTCGTCGGACAAATCTCGCTCGAGGACATCGTCGGTAACGCCGACGACGGTACTTACGGCAAACCTATCGACGAGTTCAAGGTAATATAACATGGGATATTTTTCAATAATAGTCGAAACACGCAATTTAGAGCAGACCGTCAACAAAATAAATAAGCTAATTAAAGCATTTGAAAAAGACAGGTTCGCCGACGTCGACATACTCGGCGCGGTCAAATCGAGAGAGAATATAACATACGACAGAGAGATATTCGGAAAAACGATAGGCTCGGCGACTATTCGCTCCGACCGTCAATATGTACTGGTCGGCGGTAGCGACGGCTATATCGATCAAGTAACGCACGGACTGAAACGCGATCACACACTATGGGAAATAGACCGAACGACTGCGCAAACAATAGGCGCGGCACAGAAATTAAGCCAAACAAATAACGGTATCGGCGACGACGGACGGCTTATTTTTATCGCCGACCCTACGCGCGGCTTTGAAAATAAAACCGAGCAAGCAAAGAACCAAACACGCGAGTTAAGCAAAGCGCGGCAAGCACTCGTTGACCGTGTGCTCTCTCGCCTTGACGCAGGTGCTATGCCCTGGGATAACGGCATGCAAGGCTTTACCGCGCCGTTTAACGCCGTAAGCAAAACGCATTATCGCGGAATGAACGTGCTCAACCTCATGTTGTCCGGAAAGTCCGATCCGCGCTGGCTGACGTTTAACCAAGCGAAAGACAACGGCTATACAGTCAAAAAGGGCGCAAAGGGCGTGCCTATCGAGCTGTACAAGACTATCGATAAGCGTACAGGCAAAGAAGCCGACTGGGATAAGATCCGCGACGAAGTCAAGGATATGACGTTCGCGGAAAAGCAAGAGTTTAAGAAAGAAAACTTACAGTCATTTGCACGTAGCTATTACGTATTCAATGCTTCCGATGTGCACGGTATCGAGCCGTATCGTGCACCCGTGCTTAGCCCGGCGGATATATCCGCACGCAACGAGCGTATTGAGCGCGTAATCGAAAACAGCGCCGCGCCTATTTTTTACGACGGCAACGGTCGGAACTTTTACCGCAGAAGTGATGACGAAATACATCTGACCGAACGCACAGCATTCACATCGGACGAATTCTTTTACAACACAGCACTGCACGAAATGGCGCATAGCACCGGGCACAACACGCGGCTCAACCGAGCTATGGGCGACGGGTTCGGATCGAAGTCCTACGCCCGCGAGGAGCTCGTCGCGGAAATGGCAAGCGTGCTCACTGCTGCCGAGTTCGGGCTCGATCACTCAGAACGAGTTATCGAGAACAGCGCGGAGTATGTGCGATCGTGGGCGCAACTCATACGCGAAGATCCGCAAACGCTCATTGACGCGGCATTCGACGCAAGCCGAGCTACCGACTATATATGCGACCGCGAACGCCAACGCGAACGCGCCAACGAAAGTAATGCCCAAAAAGAAAGTACGGTATCCGAACAGTACAGCAAGTACCAATCCGTACAAGCCCAACACCCAGACGCCGTCGTATTGCAACGGCTCGGCGACTTTTACGAGGTCTTGGGCGACAAGGCGCGCACGGTCGCCGCCGAGCTCGACTTGACGCTGACAGGACGGAACGTCGGACTGCCGGAACGAGTTCCGATGTGCGGATTTCTTAACCATGTGGCGGAAAAATATATCGAGAAGATACGACAAAATCATGCGGTCGCTATTATCGAGACCGCCGACAACGTTGCATATATGCCGTCAACGCAAGTAGCGCAAAGAACGCCGCTCGAAGCGAGTGCACAAAAAGAAAGTTTGCAATCGAATGTCAGGGACTGGTATTCGCATACTTACCCTACCGACGAGCTCGTCGACGTTCTCAACGCCGAAACGACGTTCGGCACGGTGCGAGACGCTATAAATAACGGTAAAGACATTTACGACATTCTCGGAAGCAATGACAGCGTCGTGCGTGAGCGCGTATTTAGAGAATTGTCGAACGTGCTCGATGTGCCGTATAAAGCCGTTTACGATAAATGGAGCGAAGCAGACCGTTCCGAACCAGCTCCGAAAACCGCCGCACCAAACCAGGTACATGAAAAGCCGCTTGTAGTTAATTTCTTTGCAGGTCCGGGTGCAGGCAAAACCACCGCCGCGCTCGAGCTTACCGCCGCGCTCAAGAAAGCCGGCTATACCGTCGAATATGTGTCCGAGTATGCAAAGCAGCTCGTGCTCGAGGGGCGCGCGGATGAGCTCAAAGACCAAAAGAAAGTAACTGACGGTCAATACGCACTACTCGACCGCATACGCGGTACAACGGACATTATCGTAACTGACAGCCCCGTGCTCTTAGGTCTCGTGTACGGCGAGTTTAACGATATTACGCCTGAGTATGCAAAACAGATCCGCGGCTACTACGACAGCTTTGACAATTTCAATATGCTCGTTAATCGCCCGAATGGCGCGGCTTTTCAGACAGAGGGACGAGTACACAACGAAAAGCAGTCGATTGAGCTTGACGGCAAAATCGAGGCTATGCTCAAAGCGCAGGGCGTGTTTTACGGCTCATATAAACGCGATGACATTGCAAAGACTGTCGAGCGCATCGGCACGACATATAAGCGGCTTTACGGCGAGAACAAGCAAGAGAAAACACAAAAAGAAAAAGTAAAGCCGTCGCCCGCAAAGCCGTCGGAGTTCAAGACGAAGCTCGACAATATTTCCGACGCAATGAAAGCCCTGCCGAATTGGGTCGCGTTCAGAACGGAAACGCTCGAAGACGGTAAGGTAAAGAAAATACTGCTATCGCCCAACAAGGGAGCGAGCGCGGTCGAGTATCTCAAGTGGGCTAAGTCCGACGACCCTACGACGTGGGCGACATTTGACAAAGCCGCCGCGTTCGCCAAGAAATACAAACTTGCGGGGCTTGCGTTCGCCATGAGCGGTAGCGGCATGACGTGTATCGACCTCGACCACCACCTTGACGAGAACGGCAAGCCGAGCGAGCTCGCGCAGAAATACATCACCGCGGCGCAAGGCACTTATGTCGAACGCAGCGTGTCCGGACGTGGCTTGCATATCTTCTACGCCGGCACGCGCCCTCAAGATAGACAAAACCGCAATATTAAACTCGATCTCGAAACGTACGACGATAAACGTTTCATGTCGATGACGGGCGATATCTACGGAGCCGCGCCCAAGACAGTCGCCGAGCCGAGCGCCGAGCTTAAAAACTTGCTTGCAAGCAATCTCGAAAAGCTATCTCAATATTCTGCGCCGAGCGCGCCGCTCGGGTTTGACGATAACGCGCTTATAGAGAAGATACGTTCGAGCAAACGCGGAGCGGACTTCGACGCGCTATGGCGCGGCGAGATTATTCTCTATAAAGCCGACGGTTCTCCCGACCCGTCGCGTTGCGATTATATGCTGTGCAATATGCTCGGCTTTTTCAGCGGCGGCGACGTCGCCCAGGTCGAACGGCTTATTAAAGCGTCGGGATTGCGTCGCCCGGACAAGCCCGACAAGTATTATGAACTGACGGCACGGAAAGCGTGCGCCGGACTAAACAAATTCTACACACCGCCGACAAGGGATAATAGCACAAAAAGAAATTACGGCAAACCGAGCGGTGCGGGTAACGGCGGGCGCGGCAGTTCGGGCAGATAGTTATTCTCTTTTGTGCTCTCCACGCTAAATTATTAAATTATCGAGGTTGTGACAAAAATGAACGCACCTCGAAACGCCGTACTTCCGACAGACCTTTGTGTTTTCCGCGCGAAGCGCTCCGCGAGCGCAAGCGAGCGGCGGCTTAAAAATCGACCTTGCCCCCGCGCATCAGCGCGGCAGCCCCGCGGCGCATGAGCGGACGCCGCGCCCAATCACCGAAAAATCTATTTACAAGGAGTAAACCATGAACAAAATCATCCTTATAGGCAATCTGACCCGCGACCCCGAAAGCGGTACCACGCAAAGCGGCGTGAATTTCACTCGCTTTTGCATAGCTGTGAACCGCCCGTTCACTAACGCCAACGGCGAACGCTTAGCCGACTACTTCGACGTTATCTGCTGGCGTCAGCTCGCTGAGCGTTGCGCCAAGTACCTTTTCAAGGGCAGTAAAGTAGGCGTCAACGGTTCGGTGCAGCGGCGGCAGTACGAAGACCGCGACGGCATTAAGCGCACGTCATTCGACGTCGTCGCCGACGAGATAGAGTTTCTTACGCCCAAAGCGAGAACCGACAACCGCGAAGACCCGCCCGAAAGCGCCTTGGATTTGCAGCCCGTCGACCGCCCCGAGGACTTGCCGTTCTGACGGTAGTTCTCTTATTGAAAAGCCCTGCTTTTCAAACAAGCAGGATAAGAAAGGTAAACAAACTTTGCAAAAAAACAAACTTGTATATTAAAGAAAGCAAAAAAGTTTGTTTATGTTTGTCAGTTTGTTTGTTGAAGTTTGTTTACCTTCGGATTGTGGCAACTCGGAGACCGAGTTCCGCTTGCGCTAACGCGCTAAGGCGGCTTACGCCGCTGATGAAACAACACAAAAGGAGTGCGCTCGTGAAAAAGCCAAATCCAAATGCTACATCGTATTCGCTATATATTCACAACGTCGAAACGCTATCGCTTATCAACGAGCTTGCGAAAAAGCTCGGCAATCGCAACGCTGTACTCAACGAAGCGTTAGATCTCGGCGTGCCTATCATGTACTCGCGCGTGTTTGGCAAAGACGTCGCGGCGACGAAAGAAAAGCGCAACCATACGCCGAGCGTCGCACGCGAGCTTAAAGAACTGCGCCAAGGCTTGGACGATCTGTTTATCGCACACAGCATTGTCGAAACGCTTATTGCCGGTCTGTTCAATGCCAGGACCGCTGAACTTGCCGGCGAGGACGTCAACGCCGATGCCTTGCTCGACGGCAGTCTTTGCGACCTGCCCGAGCTCGTCGCCGGCATGAAAGCCGACCTCATGCGGCAAAGGAGCGATGAATAATGAATAGCAAGAACGCCGTCGTGTTCTCATGCATGTATACGCCCGTTGCCCCGCTCGAGAAGTGGAGCGCGGCGAAAAAAACCGAATGGGCAAGCAATCGGCGGTTCTACTCATGCAACGCCGAGCCCGGCGAGATTGACGTCACCGAGTATATCGCGGATGACGAAAAGGTCGCGCGTCCGGACGACGAGCTTCTTCGGGAACAAGCCGCCGAACGGCTCGGTATAAACCTCGCCGACCGCATCCCGGACAAGTCCGAGGCGCGGAGCATAGAGGAGTACATGACACGATTTAATACGCTCGGCGCGTTTAACCTCGGCGGCGCGATGACAAAGCGCGAGATCGAAGAATGGAAAAAGAATGCACAAAAAACCAAAGCGACGCTGTACCACGGTGTGCTGTCGCTACCGGCATGGCAATCGAAACTCGTCGGGTACGAGGATATAGAACGGCTCGTCCGTCAGACGTTCGGCGGGTTTTTGAAAAATGCAGGATTCGACCCGAATAACGTCGCGCTTATGTGCGCTATGCACGACAACACGGAAAACAAGCATTTCCACTTCACGTTCTACGAAAAAGCGCCGCTGTACCGCGATAAGAACGGCAAGCTGTCTTACCGACGCAAGTGGAACATAGACAAGCAAACGCTGAACGAATACCGCATGTCAGCTACGGCGTATCTCGACGAACATAAGAAAGATCTTAGCAAATACCGCACCGTCGTAGTGCAGAGCCTGCGCGGCGTTCCGACCGACAGCGATTTGTATATAGAGCTCCGAGAACTCGCGGACAAGCTTCCGAAGTCCGGACGCTTACAGTACAACAGCGACAACGTCGCGCCGTACCGCAAGGACATAGACGCGCTCGCGTCCATGCTGATGCGCCGCAGTCCCGAGGCAATGAATGCGCACAGGAACGTGCTTCGAGAGATAGCCCGGCGCGGTAAAGCAATCGCCGAGACAGGGACGAAGTCCGACTATGTAAAGCGCCTGACCGCCGAGTATAAGTCTCGACTCGGGAACGTAGTGCTCGGCATGGTCAAGAACTTCCGACGCAATCCAAAGTCAACAGTGCGCGGCGAGCCGAAGTCCTGCAAACAGCACAAAGCCGCGGCCAGGCGCAGGCGCACTCATGGCGCGGCTATAATACGCGAAACGCTGCGGATCTTCGACGGCGGACAGAAAAGCGTGCAGGCGGACTTTACACGAAATCTTGCCCGCGCAGAGCGCGAGATAGAGTTCGAGAACGTCGCGTCAGTCAATAACGAAAAACGCAACAGGAGTTAAAAGTGAGCAGAAAAGGCAGAGATACGGATAAGAAAATGCCGCTCGGTACTTTGATCGCGATTTGCGCGGTCGGCTCTGTCGTGCTATGGTTTATCGTCGCAATCGTCGTCGGCGCATTGTCGCTCGGCAAGGACTTCGATGTCTTTGTTGCGCTCGCAAGCGGGATCTCCGATTACCGAGTATGGGTCATTTTCATTTGCGCAATCGTCGGCGTTATAGTCGCGTTAGCCGCGCGAGAACTGCGCAGCGGTCGGCGCGTTCTCAAGATTAACGACATCGAAGACAGCCGATGGCTGACTAACGCCGACGTCAAACGTAGCGAGAACATGACGCTCGTCTCATACTCCAAGCTCAATACCGTCGCCGACGGCGTGCCTGTGTACGCATCGAAACAGGGCTCGGATATTTCCGTCGTGCTCGCCAAACCGTCGCATGCTATCATCATCGGCAATACCGGCAGCGGCAAAACGTCGACGTTCGTTGACCCGACGGTGCAGATACTCTGCCGCACCAAGACCAAGCCGAGTGTTGTCTTGACCGACCCTAAAGGCGAGCTTTACCGTCATCATGCGGCGACGCTCGCGGCGCAGGGCTACACCGTGCACGTTATAGATATTTCAGATCCGTACCGTTCGGCGCGGTGGAATCCGTTTGCGGCTGTCATCGAAAAAACACAAAGAATAAAAGCCGCTATGAGCGCGTCGTTCGAACCGCCAGAGGTCGTACAGCGAAACGGTAAATATATCGACGTCAACGGCGTGGTGCATGACACGTTCGAACAAGCGCACGCGGCAAACGCCACGCTCGGCGCATACTCGTTCGACGGCAAGACATACGCTACGCGCGAAGATGCCGACGTAGCGCGGCAAGTCCTTATCCAAGACCTAACCGACGAAATTTTTATAGATATTCAGGACGTTATTTACACGGTTTGCCCTATTACGTCACAGCAAGAGCCTGTATGGGAACAGGGTGCGCGCAACTTCATTTTCGCGCTGGCGCTCGCTTTATGGGAAGACCTGCGCGACGGTATGTGCGACGAGCGCGAGTTCAACCTGCATACTCTGTACAAGAACATTGCCGATTATGCAAAGGGCGACATCGCTATACTTAATGAGTATCTTTCCGCTGCGCGCGACGAGGACAGCAAGGTCACGGGTCTCGCCAATCCTATTCTCGCCGCCGAAGATAGACAGCTATCGAGCTATCTCTCGCAGGTAAACAATTACATCGTTGGTTTCGCCGACAGCGGCATACGCCGCTTGACGTCCGGCAATGACATCGACGTCGCGGAGTTCGACGAAAAGCCTACCGCGCTGTTTATTAAAATTCCGGAAGAAAAGCAGGGGCGGCATTTCCTTGTATCGCTAATGGTGACGCAAGTTTACAAGGTGCTCGTCGACAAAGCTCGGCGCAACTACCACAACGGCGAAACCCATGATGAGGAGCTGAAGCGTACGGTTTACTTCATTATGGACGAGTTCGGCAACCTTCCGAAGTTCGAGAGCCTACGCGCACTCATCACCGTCGGACGGTCGCGGCGCATATTCATGTTGCCTGTAATTCAGAGTTTTGCGCAGCTCGACGTCGTTTACGACGAAAAGACGGCAAAAACCGTGCGCGACAATGCAAATGTAAAGATCTTCATCGGCAGTACGGACAAGAACACGCTATCCGAGTTTTCCGAACTCTGTGGCAAAACTAAGCGCCGACATATTTCATTCGGAGACGGAGCGGACACGGCGCACTTCAACGTAAACACGTCGGCGGAGAGCGTGCCGCTCATATACCCGACCGAACTCGAGCGGCTCAACGATCCGCCGCGCGTCATGGGTAACGCGATTGTGTTGGCGTTCGGCAAAAACCCGATCCGTGCCAAGTTCGAGCCGTTTTTCAAAGCGAAAAAGATCTACCGTCAGACCGACGGCGAATTGGACAACCGCGCGTCGCCGCAGGTGTTCGACGAACAGGCGCACTATTACAACTTTGCCGAGCGCAGTCTGTACATAGCACGAAGCGAAGAGTTCGCCGCCGCACAGTTCGAGCAGGCGCGCCGCACCGTCGAAGAAATATCCGGGAACGCCGAACCGTCGCCGCCCTTCGACCCTTTGGACGGCGCGGATGAGCGGCTTATGCCCCTTATGCTCGGCATTAAAGCCAAAGTGCCGGAAAAGATAGGCATTTCGCTCGAGTCCGCTTTTTTCGACCACGATGCGGATAAACTCGTCGCCGCATGCGACGTCGCAATCGATTACGCAGTAGCGAAAAACAAGCGCTGGCTCAAAGCCGAGAGCGCAAAGCTCAAGAACATTGTCAAACAACTCGCGGCGAGAGTATCGCCGGATATCCAAGGTTAAGGAGAACACAAGAATGAAAGCAGTAAAAAGAATACGAAACTACGCACTTATCTGCATTGTGGCATTACTTGCATGCCTATGTATATTCTGCGTTCTACGCGGCGGCAGAGATAATATTGTCGCAAGCGCAGAGTCAAACACGACACTTAAATACGCTATGACTTTCGATTATACTAATACGCATGTAGACAAAGGTACAACAAAGCATTTAGGCAACGGAACCACCGTAACTTCGGCAAGAGTACAATATTCTGCCGGTTCGTACGGTTCGGCAGAGCTCGGAAAAACCACTGTCTCAATATCAATATGGGGCGGCAGCAGTAGCGGCACGGGCGTGTTGGAAAACGGCGGTGCAATAAAGTCGAATACCGTAAATATTTCATTGACTTATGGCGAGTTCAAGTTTGGCAGTTATAGCTTAACTGGCAGTAAGGGCACTAAATTCGAAAAAACTTTCACCGCCGTGGCTAATATGTCGTCAATATCCCAAACATTGCCCGATGATTACTATACGTTGAGTTACAGCATACAAACACAACCGAGTTATTCGACGAGCGGATCATCATATTATCACGCAACTCTAACCACTCGTTTCTATGTAGATACGACCGCACCGTCGTTACGGTTTAATGCGTACAACAAAACAGATGCGGCGGTGACATGGGATAACAACACAGACTTTGAAAGCCCAACGTCCGCGACGTACAAACTCGACGGCGAGCAAATCGGCAATTACACATCCGGCGCAAGACTTTCAAAAGAAGGTAAGTATGAAATAACAGTAATGGATAAAGCCGGTAACTCCTCAATGGCGACGTTATATGTAGATAAGACCGCTCCCGAGCTTAAACGCTCTGCCGAGTATTCCAAAACCGGCGCGAACGTCAAGTGGACTGTCGGCAAATACGAAACGCCCGTTAGCGCAACATACAAGCACAACGGCGTAAGTAAGGGCGCGTATACGTCCGGCACTGATTTATCCGACGAAGGCAAGTACGAAATCACGGCGACGGATGTAGCCGGCAACGCTTCGAGCACAACGTTCTACATAGACCGCACGGCACCGTCTCTATCCCGAACGGCGGAATATTCCAAAACGAGCGCGAACGCCAAGTGGAGTGTCGGGAGTTACGACACGCCCGTTACCGCGACGTATAAGCACAACGGCAAAAGCAAAGGCGAATACGTTTCGGGCACGAATTTGACCGCCGAGGGTTATTACGAAATCACGGCGACGGACGCCGCGGGCAACAGCTCGAACACGACTTTTTATATAGACAAGACCGCGCCCGTACTCAAACGCTCCGCCGAATATTCCAAAACGAGCGCGGACGTCAAATGGACTGTCGAGAGTTACGAAACACCTGTTACCGCTACATACAAACTCAACGGCGTGAGTAAAGGCGTGTATACGCCGGGCACGGATCTATCCGATGAAGGCAAGTACGAAATCACGGCGACGGACGCCGCGGGCAACAGCTCGAACACGACATTCTACATAGACCGCACCGCGCCGACGCTTACGTTCTCGGCGAACGGCGACGCAATTACGAATAGGTACACAAACAAGAATTTCACTGCATACGGCGACGATACGTTGTCCGGCGTAGATAAAATCGAGATTTATCTTGACGGCAGATATACCGCGTATAACGGTGCGCTTTGTTCCGACAACGGCGAATATCTGTTCCGCGTTACCGACCGTGCCGGGAATATCTCGACCGCGACGACTACGCTGTACCGAACAGATACGTTCGGCAATCTCGCATCGATACGCGACGCATACAAATTAAACTCTTGGTACGTCGTCACGCTCCCCGCGCGGATATTCACGACGGATAGCAAAGACGTCGCCGGGAAATACAGCTTCGAGAGCTACGACAAAGCGCTCGCGTTTGCCGTAACGAAAGAGCGCGAGTTTCGCGTGAGCAATGTACAGGGCGGATATATTTACGTCTCCGCGAGCAATGAGAACGTCGCGCAGAAGTACGACACCGAAAGCGCGTTAAACGTTGTTGTCGAAAAGTATGCGCGTAAATATATTTCCGCACGGCAGATATCCAATTCAAACGGTTCGGATAGGTATTATATCGAGCCGGAAAGCCTTGTTCGCAACAGTCCCGTTTTACCCGGATATCTTTCGGCATACAACCGTTTGCCTCGCATATTTGCTCGCTCGACCGCGCTTTGGACTTTGCCGAACGTAAAGTACATTTCCAAAATGCCGTATTCCGTAACGGCAAAGTATCTCGGCGACGTCGCGGAAGCGACTGCGCAAAACGAAATAGAAATACCAACCGGCATAACCCTACCCGACGCAATTTCGGAATACCGTCAGGGCTTTTATCTCATTACCGAGCGAGACGGCGCCGGGAACGTCGAGCAGTACATTATCTATTCCGACGCAGAACTTCCGA
The DNA here is from genome assembly GCA_910587455.1 of uncultured Christensenellaceae bacterium. Classification (GTDB taxonomy): domain Bacteria; phylum Bacillota; class Clostridia; order Christensenellales; family Pumilibacteraceae; genus Anaerocaecibacter. The sequence continues at coordinate 15,297 of CAJULK010000018.1, forward strand.
CCGCGCGCGTCACCGCCGAAAGCGGCGATGGCGTTTGCGAGTTCACGCTCGATGCGGATTACACAAAGAACGAAATTCCGTATTTCCTATCTCTCGGCTTTGATGAAATAACCGACAATGCAGACTCATACATAACGCTCAAGGTCGAAAAAGGCAGTGTTACAAAATACTACACGCAATCCGATGAGCTTCCCGTGCTCGGCTCCGACGAGTTTACGAGCGGCAAATACACCGTGACTATATTCGACCGCTCGCTCAACGCTTTGGTATTCGACGTATATATCGCCGGCGCGCCGCCTTCAATGACGCACGGCTCGCTCGCCGCGGACAAGCCGGAGTGCAAAATTTCTTTTGTGACGTCGGATAAGTTCAACGTTATTACCGGCATTACGCTTTATAAAATCGAGTATGACGGATCTAAAACCGTGCTCGATACGGACGGGCTCGGCACGCCTGTCAATGCCGCGACACTGTCATACGTTCTCACGGTCGGCGGCAAGTACGGCGCGACCGTCACGGATAACTACCGCCGCACAGTCGAGATACCGCCTATATTCTATCTCAAAGGCTTACCTGCGGGTAAGCTGTCCGGCGTAAAAGACGGCGGGCGCACGAATAAGAATGTCTCGTTTACTTTCGACAGCGGAGACGTCGCGGAATTTTTCACGCTGCACCCGAACGGCGAACGCCGTCCGTTCAATGGCTACACCGTACAGACCGGCGCATCACAGACAACGTATAACATAACCGCCGACGATGACACGTCGTTCGAATATCTTGTATTTTTGCATAACGCGCACGATTTATCGCTGTTCGTAGAGTACACGTTCGAGATCGATACCGTGCTGCCCGAGTTCGAGATAACCGACAGTGACGGCAACGTCATTCCGCCGGATGGCGCAACGAACAAGCCGTTCGCTATAAAGTGGAACGAGACCGGCGTATCGATGCGATACTATACATCGCGGAGCGGACAGCTCGGCGCGGTAAAATACAATATGAACACCGTACTGTCGCAGGGCGTGCTGTATTACTTCACAATAAGCGACAGCATCGGCAACGAGCTCGAATTCACCGTACTGTTGGATAACTTCGTCGATTATACGCTCGGCGGCAAATACAACGCCGTCGACGGCGTGCTATACGCCAATGCGCCACTGACGTTTACAGTCAACGAGCCGACGCAGGTCTTCGAAGTCGAGAACTCCGACGGATACGTCATAGACAACGGCGGCGCTCTAACGCAAGCCGGCAGATACGAGATTACCGTCACCGACAATTACCGCAACATGCTAACGCTTTGTATTGTACTCGATTTCACGCCGCCCATAATCGAGCTCTCGGGTGCAGGGATCGGTGGAGCAGTCAAAAACGATGTTGTTGTAACTGCGTCGAACTACGATTATCTGTATTTGGCAGACAGCCGCGGCAATAAACTCCGAGACATCGCTAACGGCGAAGTATTCACCGACGCCGGAGTTTATAAAATTGTCGCAAGCGACTATGCCGGGAACGTCGCGACCGCGACATTCTCGATAGATCTGACAGTCGATTTTACCCTATCCGTGCCAAACGGCGCAGTAACGACGCAGATCGTCACGCTAACTACCGAGGAGCAAATCGATATAGCCGTTACTTTCAACGGCGAGAAAATAGATAGCACAAAGAAATTTACCGATTGCGGCGAGTACGAACTGACGCTCACAGACGCGCTCGGAAACTCCGTTTCTTGTGTTTTCACTATAATTCCGAATAAGTCTCAAACGCTTGATCAACGGCTGCCGTTCGGCACGCGCGTTATAAGCGTACTCAAAAACGGCGTGGCTTACGCCGTCGCGGATCCTACAACGCTCCGATTCGTCGAAACTGGCATTTATGCTGTCAAGCTCGATTGCAACGGCACGATATACGAATTGACAGTTGAAACGGACAGCACCCCGCCCGTCGTTACTATTTTGAATGAGAACAACGAAGTCAAGTTGACCGCAGTAGATAAAAGCAACGTGACGTTTTCGCTCACGCTCGACGGCGAGGATATTAAATGCCGTGTAGGTCAGACGCTCGATGAGCCCGGGCATTATGTATTGACTGTGACTGACGAGCTCGGAAACGTCGCCGTTTACGAGTTCGATATTGCATTTCAACTTAACACGTTGGCAATCGTCGCGATAGTTATAGGCTGTATCGCGCTCGCCGTTGTTGTTTTTCTCATTATACGCGCCAGGCGTAAGCCGCGCTTAAAGTAAAGGAGACGCTATGAAAAACACAAAGAAAATTTACCGCTCGCGCGCGCCCTGAACGCTCTCGTTCGTTTTTACATAAATTTCCGCTCGGATTTTTCCGGGCTATACAAAAAATTCTGTTACAGACCGTCTAAACGACGGCATTGCCGACGGCGCGGCGTTAAACTGCCGAAAATCAATATTTTAGGAGTAAAAATTATGAATACTTTTTTATCTGTATTGCCGTTTCTCTCTGCAGGCGCAGACTTCACTGACCTGTCCGCCGAGATAAGCGACCTCATCAAATCTATGTGGGTGCCGTGCGTTTCCGTTGCATCGGCGCTTGCCGTCGCTTGGGGAATTTACCTCGGCATTAAGTATTGGATGAGCGCCGGCGACGAACAAAAAAAGCGTTCGGCAAAAGGATCGATCATCGCGTTCGTTGTCGGCATTGTTGTAATTTTCGTCGTTGCAGTAGGCGCGCCGCTCGGAATAGGCGCTTTGACCGAATGGGTCGAAGCCCGACAAGCGGTTTCGGCTTTCGGCACTTACGATTTCGCTCGGTTAATTTCGTAAGGAGCACTTATGCGTACAAATAAATTACCGCAATACATAGTAAACGCCGTTCGCAGGCGCGCGCGTGCCGCCGAACAGTGGAGCCGCGCCGACGACCGCATCAGCGAATACTGCGACAGGCTCGGTATCGAGACCGAATTTATACATAAGCACGTCGATACCCTATTCAGGTACTACGATCCGGATTTCTTTATCCGCGACCTCGAAACTGCGCTGGACGAATTGCACAAAAAGGAGTGAGTATGGAACAAACAGAAACTTTCAAGCACAAAGTCGCGCGTGTGCTGTCGGGAGAGTTTCCGCAACGTGAAAAAGTAAGCGTATGCGAAACGCCGACGCTGCTCAAAAATATTGGCTTTATAGGCAGTAAAATAATTATCGAGCAAAATAAATTACGAGCTTGCGTTGCGCCCGAGGATACCGCAAAGCGTTTCGAAAATCATCACGACTTACCTATTGATTTCGTGGACAATCTGCCGAAATACGTAGAGTCTCCGGCGATGATCCTGTCTTCGATGACGCAGCGGAATAGTGTAGTTATAGTCACAGACAGTAAAGATAAACAAGACCGTCCTATTATTATAGCGTTAAGCGATAACCACGATCGCGGCACTGTGGACGGCGAGGTAATAACCTACAGTAAACTTGCGAGCGCTTACGGGCGAACAGATTTTCCGGATTTTTTGCGGCGGTCGATAGAAACAAATGGTTTATTGTATTTGGACATGAAAAAAAGCCGAGATTGTGCAGTAAGTGCCGGGCTACAATTGCCCGGGGTTCTTGCCAATCTCGACTCTACAAGTATTATACGCCGTTTCGATGAGAATGTCAATACTTTCAAGCAAAAAACTTTGAAAAATCCTAAAAGTTTTTTGCCCGAGAATTACGGTCAAACTTTGAGACGTTCCGACGGTTTGCCGCTCGCTTACATCGATGCGGACGGGCGTCAGCGCGTTTCCGAATACGGCAAGCGCGCCGACGGTTCGCCGTATCTCGCCAAGACGACGGTTACGCTCTCAGACGGGCGCGTAGAAAATACCGAGTACGGCGCAAACGGAAAGATAACGCGCTTGCAGCGTTTTGATAACGCCGGACGAAAGACTTACTCGTACTTCTCGGACGATGCCGGCATAAGCACGCGCGAAGAAAGTACCGAGTACGGCGCAAACGACCGCGACGTTTCCAAAAGCATTCACGAAAAATCCCGTGAGCTTACTGAGAAGAACACAAAAGAAAGTTGGCGCGACTTCGATGAGCGTAACAACATTATTTTGAGCAAGCTCAACGTTTACGGCAACGACGGCAAAATGCTCCATGCGTCCGAAGTGAGTTTTACATACGACGGTTACGGGAACGTCAACGATGAAAAAGACCGCGACGGGTGTGTGACAAAGTACGAATACTATCCGCCGAGCGTAGTGCGCGACCATTTCGGGTACACCGTCGACGACTATAATCGCGGCACCGTAGACCATGACAGACTCAAGACCGAAACGACCCTATATCCCGACGGCAATCTCCGAGTCAGATCGCACACACTCGATGGCAGTGTCACGCAATCTAAGTTTTCGGCAGACGGCAAGCTGTTAGAGTTTATCAACGAGAACGGCGAGATATTCCGGGACGGAGCAGCGGAACGCGCCATGTTCAAAAGCAGCGGGCAAGCCCCGACGAAAAAGCAGGCTTCGAGCTCGAAGACTGTACAAAGTAATTCCAAGTCAGCGCAGCAAAAGAAAAACGACGTCGCCGCGAAGTCTTCGCCGCAAAAGGTAGCGGGAACTACTACCGTCACCAAGACGGTGACAAAGACCGTGACCGCTTCGAAGCCGTCCGGCAAGAGTACCGGGCGCGGTGGGTCGGGTGCAGGGAGATAACTCAAAAGAAAAACCCGACATCTGCCGGGCTTAACAGATATCATTGTTTTTTAAGAGGCTCTTTATGGCTAGCGTCTATCTGCGTGCTTACAATCGCATAAACCGAATCCGGTTCATCGGCAAAGACCGCGACCGTCGACCAGGCTTCCCGACCGTGCTTATCGTCGTAACACTTGAACGTCTCGCACACGCGCCCGTCTATAATGCTCGATTGCACGTCGTGAAAAAATTCGCCGGTCGTTTCAGGATGAAAGTCTTTCAATCGCTTAAACGTGCCGTCATCGTAGAAGTCGTAACCCCACCCCTCGCTGTCGCGCCAGGTTCCGACGAGCCTTTTCTCCGGATCGTCGAGCACGCGCGGCTCTTTCTTGTCGGTACACGCTGTAAGCGCGAAAACGGATAGAACGAGCGACAGCACGAGCGCGAGCGATACAAATCTTAAACCTTTCTTTTTCATCTCACAACCTCTTTTTGTGTTTTAAGTATTATAGCACAAAAGGAAATTTCAGTCAAGGAGCACTTTATGCTAATTTGGATTAAAGAAATACTGATGCAAATCTTAATATGGATACTCGGGTTTATAGACGTCATATTTGACGTATTCCGCGCCATAGCCGGATTGGACACAGTCAACACTGGGAACAGCGAGGAACAGTCAATCGGCGAGTATTTCCTCGGTTTAGACGGTGTGCAACAAGCTTTTTGGATAGTGTTCATCGCGTCGCTCGGCATTTGCGCAGTCTGTACCGTCGTCGCCATAATCAAGAACATAATCAACGCAAAAGGCGGTGAAACCAAAAGCCACGTCAAAACACTCGGACAATCGATGAGCACCGTCATAGTATCGCTCGTTATGGCGACGATACTCGTCGTGGGTATGGGCTGTGCCGACAAATTGCTTTCCGCCGTAGATAAAAGCATTAACTACGGAGATAAGACAATCATGTCGCACGAAATAGTTAACATTGCCGTAAGCGACAGCTTTTTGTTCGACAAAGAAAACTTACAGGGTCTGAATAAGACCGACGAGGAAACGGGCGACGTAATTTATGTGTCGTACCTGTATTACTTCGAAGCCGACGGCGACGGTAAGCCTAAAAAATATGATGAAAACCCAAACTGCTATATTTGGACGGACGAGACCGGCGAGCATATTCCGCTCGACGATGCTTATACTGGAATTTTCGATGAGTTTGATAACCCCGTACTCGATGCCGCGGGCTATCCGAGAGTCGAGCTTAATTTAGACAAGCTCGTACCGCGACGAAGTTCGGGCGGATGGCTCATCAAGGGCGATATGAAGGACTTTAATTCGTCGAGCGATGACGGATTTTACAGCAAAGACGATCTCGCGGTCAATTTTTGGGATGAGCGCGTATCGCACATATTAGGCGATCATAATTCGTTTCTTATACCGACAAGCTGGAAATATGACGGACTTGTAGATCCCGACAGTTTCAACTTCCTCATCGCTTATATATGCGCTATTGTCATACTTATAGCGATAATCTCGGCTATGTTCGGGCTTGTAAAACGTCTTTACGATATAGTCCTCTTATTCATCTCTCTTCCGGGCATAGCCGCGACTATTCCGCTCGATGACGGAGCGAAATTCAAGTTGTGGCGCGAAACCGTCATAAGTAAGGTATTTCTCGCGTTCGGAACGGTGCTCGCCGTAAACATATTTACAATCGTTGCGCCGCAAATTTGGAGCATATCGATGGACGCAAGCAACTTTGTAAACTCTGTGCTTCGGCTCGTGCTCATCTGCGGCGGAGCGCTGTCTATTTCCGGCGGGCAACTATTATTTGCGAGACTTCTCGGAACGTCGGCAGAGGAAAGTCGCGAGATGGCTCAATCGGCACGCACGCTGTTCGGCGGCGCTATGACCGGGTTCGGCGCGGCGAAAGCCGCCGGGCGAGGCTTGTTCGGATACCGTAATGCAAACGGACAGCGCGTCGGCGGTCTTATAAAAGGTGGCGCGGGTCTTGCCGGAACGCTCGGCGGCGGCGCGGCGAACGCGCTTGGCGGACTTGTCGGCGGTCAAGCGTATCGCTCGAGCGCTGTTGGGCGCGGCGTTTCAGCTACGCAAAAAGCGCTCAAAGGCTTCGGCGGCAGTTCGGGGTGGTTCGGCAAGGATAAAAGCACCGGCGAAAACACGCTCGGCGGAACAATCGGCAGCGGTTTCGGTAAACTCGGCGGCAAATTTACAAACAGTCGCATCGGTCAAAATACAGGACTTAACAACGGCGTTGTCGGCGGGATAACAATGGCAAAACGCGAACACGAAGCGCGTTTACGCGCCGACGACATCGCTGTAGCGTTCGGAGTTTCCCCTACCGACGTTAAGCATGTACCGTACGGCGAGCAAGCATCTCGCAAGAAAAAGGAGTAAAACATGTACGACAAAGCCAATTACTTTGCGGTGTTACCAGCCGCAGTGCGTTACAACGAACAACTTACCGCACGCGCTAAACTGCTTTATGCGTCATTAACGTCGATCACGGCTTCGAGTGGTACGCTCGCATTCCCGTCTAATAAATACATAGCGGAGTTATTCGACGTAGACGAGCGCACAGCTAAACGTTTGGTAGGCGAGCTCGAAGCGCAAAAGTTTATTACGGTGAGCTACGAGTACAGGAAGGGCACAAAAGAAATACTGCGTCGGCTTATTCGTTTGAACGAATTACCGCCGCTTTTGTCGCCCGTCAATACACAGCCGCTTTATGCGGTTATTCCGTCTCATATCCTCGGTGATGCAACATTATCCGTGCAGGCTAAACTGTTATACGCCGAGATATCCGCCGCAACGCCGACGGACGGCTACTGTTCGAAACCCGCAAGTTTTTTCGCCGAGCTTTTAAGCGTGTCCGAAGCGTCTATACAGCGTCGGACGCGTGAACTCGTCGCAGCTGACGCCCTGCGCGTCGAAATGGATTACAAAGGCGATACGCGCGAAATACGTCGACGGCGCATATACTTAACCGAAGCCGCGATTATAGTCGAAAAACGGCAAAAAATTGCGTCAGACGGTTCAATCGGCACCGACTCGAGCAAGTTATCTACCGCGAATGACAAAGCAATTACCCATAAATGCGGGCATATTTTAGGTGGTGTCAATTTTGTCACCACCTCGGAAGACGTACCGAAACCGCCACGCCGACTGCAACGAAAACGAAAAAAATCGCTTGAAATACTGCGGCTTTAAGGTGGTGTCATTTTTGTCACCATGTGGTGTCAAAAATGTCCCCATATATAAAATAAATTATATAACAAGAGAATACACAAAAAGAAAGTAGTAGTTTAGCTGTACTAAACAAAAGCACTGTCTTAACGTAATGACGTATAGAATAGCATCGCTCGGCGTTCTTCCTCTTTGTGTTATTCTCCGCGGCGTTAGCCGCAATCCCGCTCACACACGCATACACGCACACGCGAAAGAGCATATCACGGACAAGCTCGCTGTGCGGCGGTGTTCGCGGCGGCGACGTCGTCAGCGTTCTCTCTCTTTGTGTTTTTACCCACCCTACAATACCCGAAAGGAAGTACATACCATGCGTTTAATACCTAAGAAATCCAAAATGAATTCCACGATATGGAAATCGCTCACGCTTCTCGATTTCGTTATTATCTTTCTACTGCTTGTCATAGCGGTAGTTATAGCGTTCTCGAATATCCCCGGCAGGTGGTATATTCTGCTCATGTATCTGCCGCTGTCCGTCGTGCTGTTCGCTCCGGACGGCGACGGCGGAAAAATGTACTCTGCGCTTGGACACATTGTCAAGTACATTTTTTCGCGTAAGCGGCACTCTGCCGCCGCATCGCGTGCTGCGGCAAACGTTGCCGCGCTTGTACCCGACGTGAAGATCCTCGAGAGCGGAGTCATCGACTACGGCGGCTATGTCGGTGGCGTAATCGCGCTCGATTCTGTTGAGTTCGCGTTAAAATCCGAGTGGCAGCAAAATGAAACTATTTCTGCGCTCGCTCGGGCGCTCAACTGTCTGTCGTTCGATGAGAGCGCGCAGATAGTCAAAATCGAGCGCCCCATAAACTTCGACGACATCGCCGCGCTGACGTTCGGCAAGGTCAAAGGCGCGTCTGACGACGCAAAGCGGCTCGTCTTGCGCTCGCGCCTTCGGCAGATAGACGAGCTCAACAACGTGAAAAAGCAGTACCGCCCGTACTACTATCTCGTGTTGTATTCGTCCACCGTTCAAACGCTCGAAACCCTGCTCGACGGCATGGGCGGCTATTTGTCCTCATGCGGTCTGCACCCGCGACTGCTCGGCGCGCAAGACGTTGCTGTATTTCTGAAATACTGCTACACGCGCGACTTCGACGAGCGCGAAATTGACACCGTGCCGCCAGAGAAATATCTTGAATACGTCCGCCCGTCGTCGGTGAAATTTCATCTCGACGATTTCGAAGCGGACGGCAAATTCGCGTTTACTTATGCCGTTGCCGACTATCCGTTGACCGTCGGCAACGCATGGGGCGCGGATCTATTCAACATCGAGAACACAAAAACGGTGATGAGTATCCGACCCGTCGAAAGGACAAAAGCGACAAAGCGTATAGATAAAACCATAGGCGAAATAGGCTCTCGCGAAACGAGCGCAAAGGCTTCCGAGATGATCGCGCAGGACACGCACATATCGACTATGGGCGCACTGTTGCAGTCACTTCAAAACGAGAACGAAGCTCTGTTCGACTGCGTTATTACGGTGACCGGGTACAACAACGACGGCGAGAGCCCGCGAGCGTTCCGCCGTCGCGTACGTCAGCGCATAATCTCATCGGGTTTTAAGACGTCTATGCTTCGAGCGCGGCAGCTCGATGGGTTCATATCTTCGAGTATTACCGCGCGCGAGCCGCTCAAGAACATGATGCGCGGCATCAACAGCGAAAGTTTGGCGGCGGTGTTTCCGTTCGTGTTCACGTCTATAATCGAGCCGCAGGGCATGACGCTCGGCGAGTCCGGCGGATTTCCGTTTATCTTCGATCCGTGGAAGTGGGAGTATAGCGGCGGTGAGTTCGTCAATGCCAACATGTTCGTTGCTGGAACGTCAGGTAGCGGCAAGTCTTATTTTGCTAAATCGCTGCTCACGCAGATGTATTCCGAGAATGCCGTTATTTACATACTCGACCCCGAGAACGAATATAAAACGCTCTGTCGTAACGTCGATGGCTCATTCATCGACGTCGGCAATGCGACGACAGGGCGCATCAATCCGTTCCATGTGTACCAGGTTCTTTCAGACGAGGAAGACGAGAACGGCGATCCCGTTCCCCTGCCGCCTGCCGCCGTGTTTTCAGCTCATCTGCAATATCTCGAAAACTTCTTTGCCGCGACGTTGCCTGGCATAAGCCCGGATACTCTCGAAGAAATAAATAATCTCATAGTCAAATGCTACGCGCAGAAGAAAATAACACAAGACACGGACTGCTCGCATTTCACGCCCGACAAATACCCCGTGTTCGACGATTTATACAAGCTCGTACAGGCGGAGCTGAAAAAGGAAAAAAGCGGTATCCGCTTTTCAAATCTCCAACGCGCCGAAACTTATCTCGCTAAATTCGCAACCGGCGGACGGTTTGCAAATCTTTGGAACGGATACTCCACGCTCGATGCGTCGGATAAGTTCACCGTTTTCAACTTTCAATCGCTGTTCGAGGCGAAGAACAAAGTCACTTCCAACGGGCAGATGCTCACCGTTCTGCGATTTCTCGAACAGCAGATAATAAACATGCGCGAGCTCAACGCCGGGCGCGATCGCGCGGAACGTCGTCGTCCCGTCGTCGTATTAGATGAAGGTTACATGTTCATCGACGCGCAGAACACCGCCGCGCTTGACTTCGTTTATCAATGGTACAAGCGCATCAGGAAGTACAGCGGCGCGATGATCTTCTTGACGCAGAATCTCGCGGATATAGTCGGGAACTCGGAAATCATATCCAAGACATCGGCAATCATCAACAATACACAGTACAGTTTTATTATGACACTGCAAGGCAAGGACGTCGAGGTCTTGCAGGATATTTTCGCATCGCGCAATCTCACCGTCGCGGAGATCGAAGAGATACAGCGCACGAACAAACCCAAGGGTACGGCGTTCTTTATGGGGTCTTCGGAGCAGCGTGCCATGCTGCACGTCGTGACTGCTTCCGACGTTGAAACGCTGTTCTCACGGAGCGTGAACGTTGCAGAACTGCTCAAAACTCGAAGTGCTACGATTGTCCTGTCCGAAGAAAGAAACACAAAAGAAAATGAGGTGAATAATGATACTTAAAATCATACTTCTTACGGCGGTGTTTATTATATTGCCCATAGTCGTGCTTGTATTACTTGTAATAAATTATTATCGCAGGAAAAAAAACTATGAGTTTTATGAAAGGATGTTAAAGGCTTTGGGAGAACTGCAAGACGAAATGAATAGATACGGCGTCGAAACGCTCGACGAGCTCGAAGCCGCCAAGGAACGCGAACGCATGGCGGAGATATTTCCGGAGATGTCTGACGGACAAGGAATACACAAAAGAAAATTAAATATTTTCTCGAAACCACTTGACAATATGTGATATATCACATATAATATGACTATGGGAATAAGGAGTTAAGATGCAAAAGATAGAAGTTGTCTTTTATGACAAACCCGACGGGAGTAGTCCCGTTAAAGAGTTTTTGTTAGAGCTCGACGTCAAGATGCGCGCGAAAATGTTACGAACTATATCCATGTTGGAAGAATTCGGGCATGAGTTACGCGAACCGTATTCGAAGCATTTAGATGACGGAATATTCGAGCTTCGAGCAAAAATCAGTACCGACATCACGAGAACGCTGTACTTTTTTATTAAAGGCAACAAGGCAATTCTCACAAACGGCTTCGTAAAGAAGACGCAAAAAACGCCTATTTCGGAGCTTGAATTAGCAAAGAAATATAGGGCAGAATACTTACATAGAGAGGTGTGATAATGAGTAATTTCAACGATTTTCTCCAAGAACAATTAAAGGATCCCGAATTCAAATCGGAGTGGGACGCGCTCGAACCCGAGTTCGAGCTCATGCGTTTGCTTGTCGAAGCGCGGCGTGAAAAGGGATTAACGCAAAAGCAGTTGAGTGAAATGACGGGAATATCTCAAGCAGATATTAGCCGTCTTGAAAGCGGCGAAGGTAACCCTTCGCTCAAAACTATACAACGTCTTGCAACCGCTCTCGACCGTAAGGTACAACTTGTTTTTGTGTAATTAAGTCTAAAAACACAAAAAGAATAGACGCAATGATTACAAACCGCATGTCCGCTCGGGTGTGCGGTTTTGCTGTTTTAGGCTCATTTATAGCCATATTTTAGGTGGTGTCAATTTTGTCACCACCTCATTTACGAAAAAAACATCACAGTTACCCTTGCTTTTTTTCGATATTTTTATTGAATTGCATCCCCGATTTTGATATAATAATTGCCCGCTTCTTTTTGGGGGTAATAAATTTACCGAGGAGAACCCCATGTGCAAAATCGACATATCCTATGCTAACTTCATGCTTGCAAACGAGCGCAAAAACTTATCCCCCGAAAGTATGCGATATTACCGCGAGAATGTCTCTCGTTTCATACGCTGGCTTGATACCGTCGGCGTTTACAAAGCGCAAAAAATCAACGCAAAGCTCGTCGATGATTACTTTGCTTTTTTATTACGCACGGTGCCCAACCGTACATCTGTAAATACTTACATGCGTGCCGTCAGACGTTATGTAAACTATCTTGCCGAGCAAAAGCTCATTCGTCCGATAAAAACCGAACCGTTAAAAGACAAATATAAAATTAAGTCAACTTTCGATATGCCCGAAGTCGAGCGGATATTAAAAGCCGTTGACCCGAGCGACGACACGTCTGTCATTATGTTGCTACTTCTTGCGTGTGGCATACGCAGTAGATCGCTACGCGAGCTATGCGTGAATGACATACATATCGACGACCGATATATCGAGATCCGGCACACAAAGAACGGCGAGCCGCTGTGTCTTCCGATAAGCGATGATGTCGCAATAGTATTACGGCAATACATTGCGTATCATGCACGACACGGACTAATGTTTGCAAACAAACACGGCAATATGTTTAATAGACGCAGCCTTGCACGTCGTATAAATACACGATTACGAAAACTCGGGATTCCCGAACATAAAAGTGGCGTACATATATTTCGACATACGTTCGGCAAAATTATGTCTATGAACGCCTGCCCGACGACTGTATTACAGCGTTGGTTCGGACATTCGGATATTCGAATCACGCAACGATATATCGATTTGTACGGAAACGATCTGAAAAATACTATGGCAATGCTGCCGACGAGTGGGTTTACTTTTGCATGAAATATTTACTAAAAAGCATTGACACCGTCTTTCATTTGTGGTATTATATTAGTGTTATCAATGAGCCATCACCTTATTGCTAACAAATGGAATTATCAATATTCGGTGCGCTGTGACTCGAAATCAGGTAGCCGGCAACGGCTCGTGGGTTCGAATCCCACCCGCTCCGCCAGTAAGAACCTAAAACGAACCCCCGTCAAACGGAACGTTTTAGGTTTTTTCTTTGCCGTTATTCTGTCGCTGTTATGCCGCATAATGCCGCCGAGCGAAAATAGGCGATCGCCAAGCGGTCCTGTGACGCCTTGGTCGCTCGGCGTTGCGGTTTGTCGGTCGTTTATTTTTGTTTTATCAAGCACTCGCCACAGTGCCATTGTCCTATTGTTGCGTTGCTATATGGTTGAAATTTAAGTGCGTTTGTAGTATAATGAAAATATGGAATACGAGAAAAAACAAAAAATCAAATTTATCGCATTTGTAATATTTATATATGTATTTTGCGCCTTTTTATGTTTGTTGGGCGTAGTGCATTACTTAGACGACCACGAAACAAAAGAGGCAATAAAAGAAGGGGTAATCGTTGAAGGCAAATATGTCAAAGTTATATCGCGTACCAACGGCTCAAGCAAAGGCTGGGTGAGCAGCCGTTACTACGTTGTGCGTTACGAATATATCAATGAGAACGGTATAAAATACGAAGGAGAGGTGGGTGTGTTCCAAAAGCGTGAAGATGCGGAATCTTATATAGGAAACAAAGTGGATATCTATATCGGCAGCAACGGACACAGTATACCGGTATTCCAAGCGGACGATTTCAATGAAAACTTTTTTTGGTGGCTTATGGGTATTGCAATCGGTATAGCCGTATGTTTCACGACGGGACTTATCATATGGGGTGTGATAAAATATAAACGAAAAAATGACGATACGTGCGAAAATACACCGAGCGAAAACGTGTAGATAAAAATTCGTTTTTGGTATACTGACGTACGCAACGTATAGCTTATTCAAGGAGTGTGAAATGAAGTCTAAGTCGATTGCAGTGCTCTTTTCCGTCATTGCCGCCGTTGCTTGTGCGGCGTGTGCCGACGATTCTCCGAATACGGGTAATGTTCAGCGGCTCGATTATACCGAAAGCATAGCCGCGATCGCCAATCCCGATCAGGGATTTTACCGTCCCGTATATGTAAAATTCTTACAGGGTGGTGCGACGTATAATAAAAACATTATAAACGACGCAACGCAGCTGTATCATTTGCGCTGCGATATAAGCGAATTTTCCGCTGCGGTCAACGGCGGATCGGATCTTCCGCTTTCGCAGGCGGCAACGGACGGACTTGACGATTTGCTCTCATACCTTAAAGAAAACGATAAAAACGCCGTCGTTCGGTTCGCATACGATCCGGGTTACAACGGCAGTGCCAATAAAGAACCTGCGCTCGACGTGATCTTACGGCACGTCGAACAGGTGAGCGTCGTTCTCGACCGTTATCGAAACACGGTTACGGCTGTCGAGGCGGGGCTTATAGGGCCGTGGGGCGAAATGCATACGAGTTCAGCCGCGAATCCGACGTGCATAAATGCTATCGCCGACGCATTTTTGACTAACACTTCGGACATCGCGATATCTTTACGCACGCCTAAAATGATTTACGATTATTTGGGCGTATCTGCCGACGAAGCGGCGGAACTGACGATCGCGCCGGACGAAAAAGCGTACAGACTCGGTTTGTATAACGACGGATATCTCGGGTCGGACAGCGATCTCGGCACTTATTCGAACAGAGAGCGCGATACTAATTTTCTGAGTCGGCAAACGTCGCATTTGCCGTTCGGCGGCGAGGTGACGATCCCCGACAGCCCGTTGCACGATATAGAGGCGTGTCTGCCCGAGATGAACAAACTCAATTTAAGCTATCTTAATATCGAATGGGACAACCGCGTGATAGCCAAGTGGAAATCCGCAAGCTACACGTCCGCATGCGGAAACGATGCGCACTACTACGGCGAAACTGCTTTCGCTTACATAGAGAACCATTTGGGATATCGGTACGTGCTTAAAAAATCGGTATTCGCTTATTCGGATGCGGACGACCGACTCGACATCGAACTGACGCTTCGAAACGTCGGTTTCGGCAATCTCAACAAAAAGAAACACGCTGTGCTCCTGTTCGTCGACGAAAGCGGCAGCGCGGTATATTCTCAAGAAGCAGACAGCTTCTTCGGCGAGACCGAACTTAGGTATACAGCCGCGCCGCCGCTCCGAAACGGTAAGTACGACGTTTATCTGCGGCTTTACGGAGAAGATTGGCGTGATCAACCGCTGTATTGTATACGTTTCGCAAACGCCGGGCTGTGGAACGCCGAGCTTAAAGCCAACAAAATAGGCAGTGTGGAGTATGGCGGGCGATCCGACGGTTAGTGTTCGGATTATGTAAAATAATGCCTAATATTAAGATGTGTCCAAAACAAAAACAGCAGCTTATTACGGTAATTCCCATAGGGAATATTAGGTAAGCGTAGGCGAACGAGAATTAGGCGTGGCGTGAAGCCACGCCTTTTCTCTTGTCTTG
>CAJULK010000019.1 GCA_910587455.1 uncultured Christensenellaceae bacterium
TGAACATGAACGGTTGTTGTTTTGCGAAAGACAAATGCCCCGAATCGCCGTTACACTCGAACTGTCACTGCAAAGCGGAGCGCATAGACAACATAAACGTGACGGCGGAATGTCCGATTGAGAAGTTTACGGGATATATTTTCAGTAAAAATCATATAAAGAAAGGCAAAATGGAACTGTTTATAGATTGGGGATTTACAATAGCGGATTCAGAAAAATTAAAAGCTGAGCTTGAAAAACAAGCATATACTGCTTATTTATTAGGTAAATACACATTAAACAAACTCGATTCTTATGGACAAAGGATTAATATAATAATAAAATTAAGCTGTCCCAACGGAAACATAGTAAGTTTTACAACAGGCTGGTTGGTTTATCCAAACGGTACAATAATTAATTCCACCCCCTACGGAGACAAATAAAATGAAAGAATTAGACAGAGTGAGATTAATCAAAGACCGCGCAGAATATGCACAAGAGGGCGTACATAAAGGCGATGTCGGCACTATTATGATGGGTGACGTGCGCAACGGCTATGTCTTAGTATTTTTCGATGGCGAATATTATATAAATAAATACGGCTATCGTTTGATGTCGGAAATCGATGTCGGCGTTCGTGTCGAAGATTTGGAAGTTATTCCGGATTAATTATTCGTTTTAGGTTTGGCATGCTCTACCACGCAAAACCCTAAGCGAATAATTCGTTTAGGGCTTTGTCATATATCGTAATAGTGACAAACTGTTGTCAACATTATTATGCTACCCTATTGACAAAAATCAATAAGGAGCGTAAAATGAATTTACGACAAGCGGGCGAACTTGCAAATAAAGCCGCCGCCGTACAGTGGGTAAAGTGGGTGCACCCGAATACACAACCCGCAAACTCTCATGCAGAAAAGCAAGCCAACGTATTAAAAGCCGCGATAATTCCCACCCATTGCGCCAAATGTCTGAACATGAACGGTTGTTGTTTTGCGAAAGACAAATGCCCCGAATCGCCGTTACACGAAAACTGCCATTGCAAAGCCGAACGCATAGACGACATAACCGTCACGGCAGAGTGTCCTATCGAAAAGTTTACGGGGTATATTTTCAGCGATAAGCACAAAAATAACGGTAAACAAGAAATGTTCGAAAGATGGGGGTTCAAAATATCCGATTCGGCTATATTGAAATCCGAGTTGGAGAAATAAGCATATAACGCCTACCTCATAGGCGAATATGAATTAGATAAACTCACTGAATACGGACAAATTATTAACATAATGGTTAAACTAACCCGAAAAAACGGTAATATTGTCACTTTCACAACAGGTTGGTTGGTTTATCCGAATGGTACTATAATTAATACAACCCCATATGGAGATAAATAAGATGAAAGAATTAGACAGAGTGAGATTAATCAGAGACCGCGCAGAATATGCACAAGAGAGCGTACATAAAGGCGATGTCGGCACGCTTATGATGGGCGAACGAAACGGCTATGTATTGGTATTTTTTGACGGTGAACCGTATAAAACTTCCGAAGGTATTACATTACTTGACGAAATCGACGTAGGCGTTCGTGTCGAAGACTTGGAAGTTCTTAATGAAGATGATCCTAGCTATATCCCTATAATACATTAGTCATTCAGTACCGGTCGGATGACATATCCCGACGGAAAAATATCAAACGCAACACCTTTTAGGAGCGAAATATAATGAAAGAATACGACGCAGTGAGACTTATAAAAGATCGTGCCGAATACAATACACGCGGAATACACAAAGGTGATATAGGCACAATAGCGCTTGGAGAGCGTAACGGATATGTATTGGTACTTTTCGATGGTGAGAGGCATCAAACTCGCGACGGCATTACTTATCTTGACGAAATTGACGTCGGTGTTCGTATTGAAGATTTAGAAGTTATCAAAGAGTACATACCGAGAACATAATGAAAGAATCAGACAGAGTGAGATTAATCAAAGACCGTGCCGAATATGCGGTAGCGGGCGTACACAAAGGCGATGTCGGGACTATTATGATGGGTGACGTGCGCAACGGTTATGTTTTGGTATTTTTTGACGGTAACTATTATATTAACGAGTACGGCTATCGTTTGATGTCGGAAATCGATGTCGGCGTTCGTGTCGAAGACTTGGAAGTTATTCCGGACTAATTATTCGTTTTTAATTTGGTATGCTCTGCCATGCAAAGGCGACCCGAAAGGGTCGTTTTTCATTGGCGGGAATGAGCGGGAAGACCGTAATTTGTATTTATCATGTATTTATAGTTATTCGTGACACAATATATAAATATGTATTACACATCTACAGAAAAACGACAGATCCGCATAACCGTCGCCGCAGCGATCATCGCGGCGATCTTGATAGCTTGTTCGGGGCTTGCGAACATTGCTTATGCCGACGACGAATTCGCCGCTTACGACGGCAAAGTCGAGCATATTTTCACGCACGAGCTCGTTTTCGACACCGCAAAAGCGTTCTCACCGTCCAATTCGGTGCGCGACTGCTTCGACAAAGATCACTTGACCGCCGCGGAATTCAAAGCACTGCTCGGCGAACTGTACAGAAACGATTACGTTTTGGTATCGCTCGACGTCGTTATCGACGGTTCGCCGCTCGCCCTGCCCCGCGGCAAAAAGCCGCTTGTCATGTCTTTCGACGATATGACTTACGACACGGTAAACCGCGGCTGCATAGACAAACTCGTCATCTCCGACGGCAAGATCTGCGACTATACGAAAAACTCCGAACCGCAATTATCGCGCAGCCGCGAAAACGTTACGATACTCGAAAGTTTTATAGAATCGCACCCCGACTTTTCGCCTTGCGGTGCGAGGGCGACGCTGTGCGTAAACGGCTACAACGGCATTTTGGGATACAGATGCACGCCCGATTGCAAAGTTTCTCCCAAAAGACAAGCCGAAGAAACGGCAAGCTGCAAAATTCTTGTCGCCGAGCTGAAACGTCTCGGCTACACGTTTGCTTCGCACACCTACTATCACCGATATTTTAACGACAGCTCCGCGAGCATGATAGAAAAGGACTGCATAGCTTGGCAAAAATATATCCTACCGATAGTCGGCAAAACGCGAGTGCTTTGCTATCCCGCAGGTGAACATAATGCAAAAAGCGGAAAGAACGCGATATTCGGACGTTACGGCTTTGACACATTCTTGTGCGTCGGCGATCATGCGGGATCCGATTACGAACGCGCATGTGCGGATTCGAAATATATATACCGCTTGCCGTTTGACGGCACGGCGCTCAGGCTGTACGAAAAGGCGTATGCCCGTCTTGCCGACACCCGCGCCATATACGACCGAACGCGGTTCCGACCGTTCACCTACAAGGGCTCGTATCACAAATAGTACGATTGCATATTTTTACGCGCAACCGCAATGATTGACACTGCCGTACGTCCGCCTGCGCACGACGTTTTTTCGTTATGCAATTATCGCAATTATATTGTAATTTGCGCGCAAATGGTGTATAATCGTTCTATGGAAAAAGACAGTTTTATCGTAATCGACGCAAACTCGCTCGTAAACCGCGCATACTACGCGCTCACAAGCATGAAGACGTCGCGCGGCGAACCGATCGGCGCGCTGTACGGGTTTACATCTATGCTCGTAAAGCTGATAGAAGAATACCGTCCCAAGTATATAGCGGCGGCGTTCGACGTGCACGCGCCTACATTCAGACACAAAATGACGCCCGTATACAAAGCGACGCGCAAGCCCATGCTCGCCGATCTCGCGGCGCAAATGCCGCTTTTGAAAGAACTGCTCGCGTCGATGAAAATAAAGACGTTCGAGCTCGAAGGCTACGAAGCGGACGACATCATAGGCACGCTCGCCGAAACTGACGTATTCACATACGTACTGACGGGCGACCGCGACAGCTTACAGCTTGTTTCGGACAGCACCCATGCCCTGCTTACGAAAAAAGGCATAACCGAGATCGCGGACGTAGCGCCCGACGGCGTTCGCGGCGTGTTCGGAGTAGACGCCGAACGCGTTGTGGATTTCAAGGCGCTTGCCGGCGATTCGTCTGACAATATTCCGGGCGTTCCGGGCATAGGCGACAAGACAGCCGTCGAACTTCTTTCCGCATACGGTTCGCTCGACGGCATTTACGAACACATATCCGAAATTACGGGAAGCAAGCGCAGCAAGCTGGAATCGGGCAAAGACGACGCGTATCTTTCGTACAAGCTCGCTCGGATCGACCGCAGCGTTCCCCTTGTTTGGTCGCTCGACGAATGTAAACTGACCTTCCCGTTCCCCGACGAGACGCGCGCACTCTTCGAAAAATTCGAATTCAAATCCGTTCTCAAACGTACGGAGTTGTTTGCGGCGCCTGCCGAAGTCAACGTCCCGTCTTCCGCGCGAAATTACGAAACGCGCCGAATCGAGACCGCCGCGGAACTCGAATCGCTTGTCAAAGCCGCGACTGCGGATACCGTAGCGATATTGCCTTGCCCCGACGGATTCCGCATTTCGTTCGACGGCGCGGTCGATTATCTCGCACCGATTACGGGCGATCTTCTCGGCATGTTTACTCCCGAGCTTTGCGCTAAACTTACTGCGCCGCTATTTGCGCGCAACGTTATAACGTTCGATCTGAAATCGTTACTGCACACGTACGCCGACCACATGGACGCCGAAGAATGTCGCACGCACGTTTCGGATGTTGCGCTGATGGCATATCTGCTTGAATTTCGCATTGCGCCCAACACCGCAGCCGAGCTTTTCGGCTGTCTCGAAGAGTGCCGCGCCGCACTGTCCGAGCGCGGTATGACCGAGCTGTACGAAAACATAGAGCTTCCTCTTACGTTTGTACTGTTCGATATGGAACGCGTCGGCTTTACCGTCGACAAAAAAACTCTCGACGATATAGACGCCAAGTTTACCGAGCTCGAGCGCAAAAACAAAGAGCGCATACTCGAACTGTACGGCGGCGGCGAGTTCAATCTCAATTCGCCCAAACAGCTCGCGAAAATACTTTTCGAAGACATGAAGATACCCTATCCCGGCAAACCGCCCTATTCGACCAAAGCCGAAGTTTTGCAGAAACTGTCGGGCGATTACGAGATAGCGGACGAGATACTAAAATACAGATTCAATTCGAAGCTCAAATCCACGTTCATAGACGGCTTGCGCAAAAAGCTGCGCTCCGACGGCACGGTGCACACATCGTTCAATCAGATGACGACGGCTACGGGCAGACTGTCATCTACCGATCCGAATCTTCAAAACATACCCGCGCGCACGCCAGAGGGAAAGCTCCTGCGCTCCATGTTCGTGCCTCGTCCGGGCAACGTGCTCGTTGACGCCGATTACAGTCAGATAGAGCTCAAACTGCTCGCGCACTTTTCCGGCGATCCCAAAATGACTGCGGCGTTCAACGGCGGCGGCGACATTCACGCTTCGACGGCGGCAGAGGTGTTCGGCGTGCCGCCCGATCAAGTCACGAGCGCCATGCGCAGAGACGCAAAAGCAGTCAACTTCGGCATAGTCTACGGCATAAGCAACTACGGGCTCAGTCAAAACATTCACATTCCGCCCAAGAAAGCGGACGAATACATCAAACGCTATTTCGAACGCTTCCCCGCCGTAAAGACTTATCTAGACGGGCTTATAGACAGCGCGAAAAAACTCGGGTATGCGGTAACTGCTTACGGCAGACGCCGCGCCATCCCCGAACTCAATTCGGCGCGCTTTACCGAAAGAAAATTCGGCGAACGCATAGCAATGAACACCCCGCTGCAAGGCTCCGCCGCGGATATAATCAAGATCGCCATGTCGCGCGTAGCGTCAAGGCTTCGCGGCATGAAGTCGAAACTCATTCTCCAGGTCCACGATGAACTGATAGTTGACGCGCCGTCAGACGAAGCCGAACAGGTCAAGAATATCCTGAAAACGGAAATGGAAAACGCCGCGTCGCTTTCCGTTCCGCTAAACGTAGACATATCCGTCGGCGCAAATTGGATGGAATGTAAGTGATGAACGACAAAGAAAAATTGCGCGTGATCGGTATTACCGGCGGCATTGCGAGCGGAAAAACGGTAGCTACGTCAGCTCTCCGATCCGCAGGATACAACATTATCGACGCGGACGAAATTTCGCGTTCCGTCACAGCCGCAGGTACGCCTGTCGAGCGCGAGCTTATGCGCATGTTCCCGAGCTGTACCGAAAACGGCAGGCTCGACCGCCGCAAACTTCGCGCGCTTATTTCGTCCGACGGAAGTGCCATGGAAGCGCTTAACGACTACACTCACCCGCTCATTACCGCCGAGATCGAAAATATGCTGTCCGCCGCGCCCAAGCCCGTCGTACTGTCCGCGCCGCTGCTGTTCGAAACGGCGCTGTCCGCACTGTGCGACGCTACCGTATGCGTTGTATGCCCGAAAGCAAAGCGCACGGCACGGCTTATGTCGCGCGACGACGTTGACGAGCACGACGCAGCCGCTATCATCGACGCGCAGATACCCGATTGCATACGCGCCGCCGTCGCCGATTACGTTGTTTCGTCCGACTGCGACGAAACAACGTTCAAAAGGCGGGTGCTCGAACTATTCGAAAAATTGATGTGAAATAATTTTTGTCCTACGAAGCAAGCCGCAGGCTTATTCTGAACGAAGTGAAGAATCCCAACCTTAATGCGCGAAGCGTTAATATCGTTACTTACGAGATTCTTCGCTCGCGCTCAGAATGACACAACTAATGGCGCGAACGCGGCGCAAGCCGCAATATATCTTCTGTCATTCTGAACGAAGTGAAGAATCCCAACCTTTGACCGCAAGTAAAAACAGCGCCGCCGCGACTGCGGAAGCGCTGTTTTTGTATTGCTCGTTTATTAAAGCGATCTTATGCTCGCCACGGGCGGTTTGCGCGAATATATCGCAACAGGAATAACCGTCGCGAGCGTTGCCGTTACCACCGCTATGCCGAGCACGCACAGTAACGACCATATCCCGAACACGAATAAGCTGACTTTTATCACCGTGTCCGCCAACAAGATATTGTTGATCAAGACGCACAGCCCGAACGCACCGAGGCAGGATACGACAAAGCATATACCCGCGACTATCGACGCTTCGGACAGGAATATCTTGAACACGTCGGTAGTGCGCGCGCCTATCGCTCTCAGTATGCCTATCTCCTTCTTCTTCGCCGATATGGACGCCGAAATGAAGTTGAACATCAACAGGAACGCGAACAGCGCGAGAACAAGCCCTATTGCCAAAAACACCGTGCCGAGCGTAGAAGCGAACAAGAACACTGTTTCGAGCTCTTCCATGACCGGATTGCCTATAACATACGTGGAATCGTCGGCGGCGCGGATCTCGGTCAGCTCGATGAGCCTGTCAGTAAGCGCGCCCGAACCGTTGTACGGAATAAACACCGACGAGATATAAGCGTTCTTCGGTTTCTCGTACTTGGTTACGATCTCCGTCTTATAATCCGATCCGTTCGGGTTGACGTAATTTTCACTGTAAAGCGCACTTCCGAGATATGCGCAGCCTGTCGCGTTGTTTTCGATGAATACACCCTCGATCTCCACGGTTTCGGAAGTGCCCGCCATATTGTTTGTGAGCGTAAACTCCATAGGCGCACCGACTTCCGTCATAATATTTTTTGCCGTCGCAAGAGTATCGAAAACTTCTTTCAAAGTGAACTTAGATCCGTTCCGGTCTTCGTCGGAGATCGGTATATTATTATCTATTATTTCCGACAAAGAATCCGACAGCCTCGACAGGACATCAAACGGATCTCCGGCAATCCACTTATCAAATGCGTATTCATCACGCTCGCTTTTCCAATTCCAAAATTCGTCTGTGTAATTGCCGTATACGTCGCAGATTTCATTCGGCATGGTTCCTTTGGCTTCGAACTCGGCGAGAGCCTCGTTCTTAAAGTTCAGCTCATAATTCAAATATGCGCGCATGGGCGTCGCTTTACTGCGCGCCGTCATTCCCGCATTTTCGCACGCATCGTTGTACCGTAACATATCTATGCCGTAAGCGTTGCTGTCATAATACTCAAGATCTTCTTTGCTCGGTCTGCGATAGGCGGCTTCGTAAGTTTCCCAATTCCCGTCCGGATACTGCGCAATATAGTCGTCGTAGCCCGCTGTCCAAGCCGCCGTAGCTTCGTCGAACTTCTGCTGCCGGAAATACTTTTCGTCATTGATCTTAGGCTCTGCGTGTGTCTGTCTGTATTCCTCGGTAGCAGCCAGATATGCGTCATACATCGCCGCATTATACTCGGTTTCCGCATTATTATTGAAGAATATAAACGCAGAATGGAGCATGCCCGCATATTCGCGCACGCCGAAAGCCATGCCTCTGTCAGAAATATTTGTTATGATTGTGCCGTCGTCCGTATCGTATAATTTAAGCCGCCTTCCCGCAGAATTTTCCGAATAATCGGCGAGCATGTCGAAAGATTGTCCCGTGAACCATCCTTGCTTGTAAATTTGCAATCCTATCGCCTGCGAATAATTGAACAGATCGGAGTAACTTTCGCCGCTGCCGCTGCCGTCACCGTCGCTCTTACAGTACGATTCGACAAAGTCTTCCGTAACGGCGGCGCGTGCATACATTCCGCTTTCGCGAACGCTTTGCCATTTATACATATCCATCATGTTTTCGTTCGCTCTGTTCTCGTCGGCAGCCTGTTTTATGGATTTGAATTCTTTTGGCACGCTCATACCCTTGTACACGCCTACGATCTTAAACTCCGTATCGAGCATAGAAACGGTTATAGGTCTTGCCTCGCTGTAAATAGCGCTGTTTGCGTCTGTGAACTGCGCGATAGCGATTTCGAGTTCGCCGTCGCCATTCACGACGGGATATTCGAACTTGGCCGTAGAATGTTTGAACCCGTCGAAAACATAGTCGGATATGGCGATCTCGTCCGCCGCCGTCGGCATCCTGCCGGCTATCAAAGTGAGCGACTCGTCCGCGATCACAAACCCGTCAAGTTGCCGTGTGTAAAACTGCGACGCGAAATTGCTCATCGAAACATTGTCGATGTACGTTGCCCTGTTGACCGCTGCGACTGCGCCCTCATACGTATTTTTGAGTTTTTTGTATTCGTCGCGAGTGTATTCGGTCTGTTTCTTTTGCGTATATGTATAAATGAGTTTACCGTTTTCGTAGGTCTTTTCCGTTTCGTAATACGCCTTGCTCAGTATAATGCGCTCGTAGCCTATGTCCATGAGCGTTCTGCGCGTTACGTCCTTTTCGTCAAACAGCATGAGAGTTGACGCAACGCCGAACAGCACAAACGCTATGACAGACAAAAGCAGCGTAAATACGAGACGGACCGGTTTTGCGCCGAGCCCGCTCGCGCCCATCTTGATCGCGTGCCGCGCAGGCAGGTGCGAGCGTATGAGCTTTTGCTTTTCGTACTGCTTGGAAACGGGCTGCGCCTTTATGTTTTCAAACGCACCCATAGCCATTTCGGGCTTATCCTGCTTCATAGCGGATATCTGCTCGCGCGAAGTGGAAATCACCGCCGCGCCGCCCGAACGCTGCAAAAATGCTTTTATGCTCGCAAGCTCGGCGTCCGTGATCTCGGAACCGCGAGCGACGCACACGGTATCGGTACCGAAAAACTTGACGTTTTTGGCGAGCTCGCCGTCCTCCGATCGGGTCTGATCGGAAATCACTTTGCCGTCTTTGAGTTCTATGATCCTGTCGGCGTACTGCTCCGCAAAGTCCCTGTCGTGGGATACGATTATTACGAGCTTGGTTTCGGAAAGTTTTTTGAGCGTATCGAAGACCTGCTGACCCGTTTTGCTGTCGAGCGCGCCCGTAGGCTCGTCCGCCATTATGATCTCAGGCTCTTTAACAAGCGCTCTCGCTATTGCAACGCGCTGTTTCTGTCCGCCCGAAAGCGTGTTGGGCTTGCGCTGAGCAAACTGCGCCATGTCCACGTCCGCGAGTATCTTCTCTATAACCGCTTTGTCGCGCTTCTTGTTTTGAAGCTCGAGCGCGAGCGCGATATTGTCCTCTATCGTGAACTCGTCCAAGATATTGTATTCCTGAAAGACGAATCCGACATACGTATTGCGGTAACTGTCGAAATCGGGGCCACTGAACTCCGTGCTGCTCTTTCCCTTTATGACTATCTCGCCCGAATCGTAACGGTCGAGTCCGCCGCACACGTTCAGCAATGTGGATTTACCGCTGCCCGATTTACCGAGTATGAAAATCATTCCCGTTTCGGGAAACGTGAGCGAAACGTCGTCGAGCGCTTTCGTCACGACGCCGTTCTTCGTTCTGTATTCCTTTTTAAGATGCCGTACTTCTAACATAGAAACTCCGTAATGCCTATTATAGTGACCGCATACGTAATAATATTATACCCGATGCCGACGATTGTCAAGACGATACCCGAATTATTGTGTAAATTTAATCGTATTCTAATGAAAAATACGTATAATATATGTATGGAAAGACAGGGTATAAAGATTTTTACGGCTGTCGTTTGCGTAGTCACCGTACTCGCCGCGATAGCCGCCGTCACAGTTTGCATGGTGTTCCCCAACAAATACGCGAGCGAAGTAAATTCCGCAGCCGACGAGTTCGGACTGGACAGAAGTCTCGTGCGCGCAGTGGTTTGGGCGGAAAGCAAATTCGACAGATACGCCGTATCCGACAAAGGCGCGTCGGGACTTATGCAGCTTATGCCCGACACGCTCGATTTTTGCGCGAACGCGCTCTATATAAAAAACGCAAAAAACAACCGCTTCGATCCGAATGTTTCGCTTCGATGCGGCTGCTATTATCTTTCTCTGCTTATAGACAAATTCGACGGCAACGTCACCGCCGCGCTTATGGCTTATAATTCGGGCGAAGCCAATGCCAAAAAGTTTTTGGCGGGGCAAGCGGTTTTTCCCGAAACGGCGCGGTATGTCAAAAACATAGGCTTGGCGCAAAAGGTTTACGGTATTTTGGGATAATAAGGTAAAGCGGTTGAGATTGTTGACGTCGCGGTCTTGCGACCGCTCGTTCAGAATGACAAAGATTATATGGCGGCTTGTACCGCATTCGTGTTGTTATCTGTGTCATTCCGAGCGAAACGAAGAATCTCTCGTTTAACTATATGCGCGCTTTAGCATTTATCAATCGAAGTATTCGACGCCCGCGCGGAAAATCCGCATATCCGTTTTGGCGTAACATTCCGCCGTGTTTTTGAGCAGATATTCGCCTACGCGCTCGCTGTGACCCATCTTGCCGAACACTCTGCCGTCGGGGCTTACTATTCCCTCGATAGCCATGACCGAACCGTTGGGGTTGAACGGCGACAGCATCGTCGCATTGCCGTACTTATCGCAATACTGCGTTGCGATCTGACCGTTTGCTATAAGGCTGTCTATCACGTCGGGCTGCGCGACGAACTTACCTTCGCCGTGCGACACGGGCACTTGATAGGTTTCGCCCGTCCGCGCATATTTGAGCCAAGGACTGAACGCCGAAGCGACGCGGATATCGACAAGCGTGGAAACGTGTCTGCCTATGTTGTTGAACGTCAGAACGGGATCGTTCTTTTCGGGCTTTTTGATATGTCCGCCCGGCAGCAGTCCGAGCTTGACAAGCGCTTGAAATCCGTTGCATATGCCTAACGCGAGTCCGTCACGCTTATACAGCATTTCCTCCACCGCGTCTGCGATAGCGGGATTGGATAGGAATGCGGCAATAAGTTTTGCGCTGCCGTCCGGTTCGTCGCCGCCCGAAAATCCGCCGGGAAGCGCGAGTATCTTGCACGTTTCGAGCGTCTTTGCCATTACCCTGACGCTTTCTTCGACCTCTTGCGGCGTGCGGTTGCGTATTACGAATACGATCGGGGTCGCGCCCGCCTGCTCGAACTTGCGCGCCGTATCGAGCTCGCAGTTCGTGCCCGGGAAAGCGGGTATAAACACTCTCACGCCCGAACGCTTTGCCGACGCGATATTCGGCACAAGCGCCTTTTCGAACTGCTTGGATTCTTTTTCGAGCGCTTTCTTGCTGCGCGATCTGCGCTTACCTTTGCCAGTGTATTCTATATTTTTCGCTTCGCCCTCCGCGCCTGCGACCGTGGGATATACCGATTCGAATGTACCCGTAAACGCTCGCAGCAATCTTTCGCCGTCTGCGGCCTTCCCGTCGAACACGAGATCGGAACCGTCTGCGGTGCGCGTCACCGTAGCTCCGACGGTGAATTTTCCGTCATCTGTCGTAACGCCCAAAAATTCGAGATCGTACCCGAAAAAGTCGTCGCCGGTGCGCGCCGCAACAACTATATCGCCCTCGTTCTCTTCAAACAGGCTTCTGTCGGAAGTCGCAAACGCAAACCCGAGCCCGTTGCCGAAACACGACTTTATTACCGTAGCCGCAGCGCCGCCGCGTTCGACTACCGCAGTCGCAGTAACGTTCGCCCTGCCTATCTCGCCCGACAGAAGTTTAAGGAAATCGGTGAGATTCTCGAAATCGGGAACGCCGTATTCGTCGCGCTTGAGCCTGTATCTGTATACTCGCTCGCCCGCGGACTTAAACGCGTTGTCGCACACGATCGCACTGTCGGCAATGCCGCACGCAAACGTGATGAGCGTGGGCGGCACCGTCATCTTTTCGAACGTGCCGGACATGGAGTCCTTGCCGCCTATCGCTGCGCATTTGAGTTTGAGCTGCGCGGTAAGAGCGCCGAGAAGCGCCGACATGGGCGCGCCCCATTTTTCGGAGTCCGTGCACCGCGCGAAAAATTCCTGCATCGTAAGATATATATGTTCGAGCTTGACACCCGTCGCGGCGAGCTTTTCGACCGCGAGGATGACCGAATACATGCCGCCCATGAACGGCGATTCGGGAAGCAACTGAGACAGTCCGTGCGAGCAGACGGTGCAAAAATCGGTATCGGCAGGAAGTTTTGCCGCCATTACCTGCGACGGCGTGAGCTGCGTTTTGCCGCCGAACGGCATAAACACGCTTGCCGCACCCACCGTAGAATCGAACATTTCGCCTAAACCTTTCTGCGAACAAACGTTGTAATCGGAAAGTATATCGGACAGAAGTCCCGTATAATCGCCCTTGTTGTACATCGACGCACGCTTGGACGAAAGCGCACCGAAGCTCTTTACGACGGGATCTTTGATGACCGCCGTAGCTTCCTGACGCACGCCGTTGCTGTCCAAGAACCGACGCTCGAGATCGACTATGAGAACGCCGTTCAAGTACATTCTCATTCTGTCGGTATCGGTGACTTTGGCGATGACCGTCGCGTCTACGTTCTCTTCATGGCACAGAGCCGTAAACTTTTCGAGATCGCCCGCAGCGATAACGACCGCCATGCGCTCCTGACTTTCGGATATCGCAAGCTCGGTCGCAGAAAGCCCCGCGTACTTTTTGGGCACGCTCGCAAGCTCTATATCGAGCCCGGGTGCAAGCTCGCCTACGGCAACGGACACGCCCCCCGCGCCGAAGTCGTTGCACCGCTTAATAAGTCCCGTAAACTCGCCGTTGAGCATAAGGCGCTGGAGCTTTCTCTCTATCGGCGCATTGCCCTTTTGCACTTCCGCGCCGCAAGTTTCTATCGAATGAGCGTCGTGCGGCTTGCTCGAACCCGTCGCACCGCCGCAACCGTCCCTGCCCGTTTCGCCGCCTATAAGCACGACAATGTCGCCAGCTTCGGGCACTTCGCGCCGCACGTTGGCAGCAGGCGCAGCACCCACTACGAAGCCCGTTTCAAGCCGTTTCGCCGCATAGCCTTGGTGATAATATTCGCGCACCTCGCCCGTAGCGAGACCTATCTGATTGCCGTACGACGAATAGCCTTTGGCGGCACGCTTGCTTATTACGCGCTGAGGAAGTTTGCCGGCGAGCGTTTTTTCGAACGGTGCGTTTATATCCGCCGCACCCGTAATGCGCATGGCCTGATAAACGTACGCCCTGCCCGAAAGCGGATCGCGTATCGCGCCGCCCAAACATGTCGCCGCGCCGCCGAACGGCTCTATCTCCGTCGGGTGGTTGTGCGTTTCGTTCTTGTAAAGTATGTACCACGGCTCGACCGTCGCGTCGTTCATAACAACGTCGAACTTGACGGTGCAAGCGTTTATCTCGGGCGAAACGTCCTGCGCAGTGACATACCCTTGCGAGCGCAGTATCTTTGCGCCTATCGTCGCTACGTCCATGAGCGACGGATACTTGTCGTCGCGGCCCTTGTATATGTAGTTGAACATGTCCGTATAATCGGCATAAGCCTTTTCTATATGCGGATTGTCCGATTTGATCTTTGTTTTGAGCGCCGTCAGAAACGTCGTGTGACGGCAGTGATCCGACCAATACGTATCTATTACTTTAAGCTCGGTATACGTCGGCTCGCGGCGCTGACCGCGAAAATACGACTGCACGAACGCAAGATCGTCCAAGCTCATGGCAAACCCCTGCTCTTTATAGAACATGGCGAGCGACACGTACGGTTTCTGCGTAAATCCGTCCACCATCCGCGCAGGCTCGGGCGCGTCTATCTTCTGCTCGAGCGTGGCGGGCTTTTCGAGGCTTGCGAGCCTGCTCTCCACCGGATTTACGAGATAGTTCTTTATAGCGGCGAGCGCCTTATCGTCCGCGCCGTCCACTGCGTACACCGTGGCGCAACGCACCGTCGGCTTGACGCCGCCCGTCAAAAGCTGAACGCACTGCGCGGCTGAGTCTGCACGCTGATCGAACTGTCCGGGCAAAAACTCGACAGCAAACACCTCGCCGCGTACGTTAGGCAGTTCCTCCGAAAATACTTCGTCCGTCGCGGGCGTGGAAAACACAACGGGCGCAGCCGCCTCGAACCGCGCGTCGTCAAGCCCTTCGACGTCGTACCGTATAAAAACCCGAACGTTCGCTTCGATACCGAGCGTTTCGGAAAAATCCGCCGCCGTCGCGGCGTTTGTCGCTTGTCTTTCCGTATAAATACGTTTAATCATTTTAAGTCGATTCTCCCACAAATTCGCGCACGAATTTACAAATTTTTTCCTATATCCTTTCTGTAAAAACAGCCGTCGAAACTTATCTTTTGTATATTGGCGTAAACCGCTTCGCGCGCCGTCGCGAAGTCGTCCGCCAAAGCCTGAACGCAAAGCACTCTGCCGCCGTTCGTGACGAGCATCGCGTCGCCGTCGCGCTTTTTCACGCCTGCAAAGTACACGTTCACACCGTCGTCCACCGATTCGAGCCCGCTTATGGGCAATCCCTTTTTATACGAAACGGGATATCCGCCGCTCGCGAGCACGACGTTTACAGACTTTTTGTCCGACCACTTTATGTCGAGCTTATCGAGCGTGCCGTCTATCGTCGCGTTCATTATCTCGTACAAATCCGACTCGAGAAGGGGCAGTACGCTCTGCGTTTCGGGATCGCCGAAGCGCGCGTTGTATTCGAGCACGCGCACGTCGTCGCCCGACACCATGAGCCCGAAGTACAGCACGCCCTTGAACGGCGCGCCCTCGCTTATCATGGCGCGAACGGTCGGCTCGACTATCGTAGCGACCGTTTTTTCGAGCAGTTCTTCCGTGAACACGGGGCACGGAGCGTACGCGCCCATGCCGCCCGTATTGAGCCCCTTATCGCCGTCGAGCGCGCGCTTATGGTCGCACGACGTGCGCATGAGCGAGTAATGCTCGCCGTCTACGAAGGTCAGAAGCGACACTTCGTACCCGCGCAAAAATTCTTCGACTACGATCTTGTTGCCCGCCTCGCCGAACTTTTTGTCGCTCATTATTTCGTCGATCGCCGCGCACGCCTCGTCGGCGCTTTCGCATATGATAACGCCCTTGCCGAGCGCCAGCCCGTCCGCCTTGACGACTACGGGGAAATTCCCGCCTTTTATGTATTCTTTTGCGGCGTTCGCGTCGGTAAACGTGCCGTATGCCGCCGTAGGAACGCCGTAGCGGCGCATAACGTCCTTGGCGTACGCCTTGGACCATTCGAGCTTAGCCGCCGCACGCGTCGGTCCGAACGCGCGCAGACCGCGCTTAGTAAGCTCGTCCACAAGCCCCATGGCGAGCGGATCGTCGGGCGCGACGACGGTCAGTTTTATGTCGGGCTCGCTCTCGACGAACCGAACTATGCCGTCTATATCGGTCGCGCTTATTCCCGTTTCTATAACGTCCATGCCCGCGTTGCCGGGCGCGGCATATATCTTGCCGACGCGCGCGCTCTCGCGCAGTTTTTGCACGATCGCGTGTTCTCTGCCGCCGCCGCCCACGACGAGCACGCTGTCGCCGCCGAGCTCGGGCTGACGTATCTCGACCCGTCTTATAACCTTGTTTCCGTTCGATGTCACCGACATTTTACGCCTCGCTATTGCCTTTTTTGTTTTAATGCTTGAAGTGTCTGTCGCCCACGAACACCATGGCGATGCCCGCCTTGTTCGCTGCTTTTACCGAATCTTCGTCCTTGATAGATCCGCCCGGCTGAATGATAGCCGTGATCCCCGCTTCCGCCGCGACCGCAACGCAGTCGTCGAACGGGAAAAACGCGTCCGACGCGAGAACCGAGCCTTTCGCCTCGTCGCCCGCGTGCTCGACAGCTTGCTTCGCCGCCCATATGCGGTTGGTCTGACCCATGCCGATTCCCGTCGTTCTGCCCTGCTTGCCTATGACGATCGCATTGGACTTGGTGTGCTTGACCACGCGCCAAGCGAACATCATCGCGTCGATCTCTTCTTTGGTGGGCATACGGTCCGTCACGACTCCGCAACCGTAAACGGTCTTGGTCTTGCCGCTTTGAAGGGTCGTATGCTCGACGGGCGCTTTAACGGAAAACAGCTTCATATCCTCGTTCTTTACGAGCGTCTCGTCGTAGCGCTGAACCAACAGTCCGCCGTACACCTTTTTCATATCGAACGCCGTATCTTCTCTCTTTGCCGCGATGTCGTCGATCTGCAAAAGTCTGATATTCTTTTTGCTCTCGAGTATCTCGAGCGCTTCGTCGGTGTACCCGGACGCCATGACTATTTCGATGAATATTTTATTTATTTCGGCCGCAGTCGCCGCGTCCACCGTGCCGTTTATTGCGAGTATGCCGCCGAATACCGATACGGGGTCGGAATTGTACGCGCGCATGTACGCTTCGTGCACGTCTTTTCCCGTGCCCACTCCGCACGGATTGGCGTGCTTGCAAGCGACCACCGCGGGCATGCCGTCGAACTCTTTCAAAAGCTCGAGCGCGCCGTTCGCGTCGTTGATATTGTTATAGGACAGCTCTTTGCCCCACAGCTGTTTCGCCGACGACAGCGAACCTTTGCGGATCACGGGTTCGTTGTAAAATACCGCGCCCTGCTGCGGGTTTTCGCCGTAACGAAGTTCCTGCGCCTTGTCGTAAGCAAAAGTTATATGCTCGGGGAACTCTATGCCGAGAAGTTTGCGCATATAGTCGGATATGAGCGAATCGTACGCCGCCGTGTGGCGGTACACTTTATACGACAGTCCGAGCCTGAACGTTTCGTCGTCCGTTTTGTTCTTTATGCGCTCGACGACTTCTGCATAGTCGGCAGGCTCGCACACCACGATGACGTCGCGGTAGTTCTTAGCCGCGCTTCTCAGCATGGTAGGTCCGCCGATATCTATATTCTCTATGGCTTCTTCGAGCTTGACGTTCGGTTTTTGTATGGTCTGCTTAAACGGATAGAGATTGACCGCAACGAGATCTATCGTATTGTATCCCATTTCCGCAAGGCTCTTCATATGCTCGGCATCGTCGCGCCGCGCGAGAAGTCCCGCATGCACCGCGGGATGAAGCGTCTTTACCCTGCCGTCGAGACACTCGCGGAACCCCGTAACGTCCGATATGGATATAGCTTTTACGCCGCTGTCCACAAGCGTTTTCAGCGTACCGCCGGTAGACACTATTTCGTAGCCGAGTTCTTCGAGCCGTTTGCAAAACTCCACGACGCCCGTCTTGTCGCTGACGCTTACGAGCGCGCGCTTTTTGATTGCTTTTGCCATTTTATCTTTCTCCGTTTATTTATTTTAATTGTTATGCGGCGATAGCACGCCGATATTAACCTATCATGCGGAAATACTCGATAACGTTTTTTCCGCCTTTTACGGTCAAAGAAAACTCTCTGCCGTTATTCGCAAAGCACACCGTCTTTTTGAACAATCCGCTTTTGACCGTGAGATCGCACAGCCGGTCTATGCTGTCGCGCATTATTTTTTGTCCGTCCGCCGCAGCGAGCGTTACAAGCTCGCCGTTTATGCACAATGCGTATTCGGCGCCGTCCGCGTCCGTCGCGGCAGCGATCAGACGTTCGTCGTCGATATATCCGTTTGCCGCAAGCTTTTCGATAAGTTCTTCTGTTATTTTCATTACTTTACACCTGTTGTTTTACGCGTCTTTCGCGCAAAGAAGAGAAACGGCTTCGACCAACAGCGGGTGCTCTATATCTTCGAGAATACGCTTTTGAAGCGTTTCGGGAGTGTCGGTCGGCAGCACGTCGAGCGCGCGCTGAATAATGATCTCGCCCGTATCCGTTTCGCGGTCTACGTAATGAACGGTTGCGCCGCTCTTTTTTTCGCCAGCCGCAATGACCGCGTTATGCACGTTCATTCCGTACATACCTTTGCCGCCGAACTTTGGCAACAGCGCGGGATGAATATTTATCATTCTGCCGTCGTATTTTTCGAAAAGCGGTTCCGTAACGATCCCGAGATATCCCGCGAGCACCACAAGCTCCGCGCCGTACTCTTGCAAGATCTCAACCACTTTTTTGTCGCGTTCCACGTCTGACGCGAAGTCGGATTTTTTGCACACGAAGCAGTCTATCCCCGCTTTTTTCGCGCGTTCCCTGCCGTAAGCATTGGGATTGCTCGTTATAGAAACGACTATCTCGCCGTCGAATAAGCCCTGTGCCTGTCCGTCGATAAGCGCCTGAAAATCGGTGCCGCCGCCCGAGAACATGACAGCTATTTTTTTCATAACGCGACGCCCTCGCCGCCTACCGTTTCGCCTATTATGTACGCCTTTTCGCCGAGCGCGTTGCAGCGCGCGACGAAACTGTCGGCGATGTCGGGTTTTACAGCCGCAACCATACCGATACCCATGTTGAACGTATTGTAAAGTTCTCTGTCCTCAAGCCCCGATTTTTGCGCGAGAAGCTCGAAGATGTCGGGACGCGGGAACGACTTGATATCCACCTTGCAGCCAACGCCGTGCGGGAAAATTCTCGGAATGTTCTCTATGAATCCGCCGCCAGTTATATTGGCAAGCCCGAGAATTTCGAACTCGCCCGCGAGTTTGAGCACGCTTTGAACATAGATATGCGTAGGCGTAAGTATTTTGCCGAGCAGCGAGCCGCCGAGCGTCGTGTCAGCCTCCAGCTTTTCGACATCCTCGCCGAGAAGCCGACGCACGAGCGAAAAACCGTTGGAATGAAGCCCGCTCGAGGCAAGCCCGACCAGCGCGCAGCCCGGAGTTATAGTCGAGCCGTTGATTATTTTGTCGCGCTTGACGATTCCCACCGAAAATCCGGCGAGGTCGTATTCGCCCGTACCGTACATGGACGGCATTTCCGCCGTTTCGCCGCCTACGAGCGCGCAGCCCGCCTGTTTGCAGCCCTCAGCCACGCCCTTGACGACGTCCGCAACCACATCGGGGTTTATACGCCCCGTAGCGATATAGTCCAAAAACAACAGCGGTTTTGCGCCCTGACATACGATATCGTTTACACACATAGCCACGCAGTCGATACCGACCGTGTCGTTATGTCCCGAAAGAAAAGCGTATTTGAGCTTTGTGCCCACGCCGTCCGTGCCCGCCACGAGCACATCGCCGTTTTCGCCGTCGAGCGAGTAGAATCCGCCGAAACTGCCCAGACCCTGCAAAACGTTTTTATTGAATGTAGACGCCGCATGGGATTTTATCTTGTCTACGACCGCGTATCCGCGCGTAACGTCTACGCCCGCATCGCTGTAAGTTATCTTTTTTGCCATGATTCCTCCGTTGGCGTTTTGCACGACCGTACTATATCGACAATGCGCAAAACAAAGTTAATGCGCGTACCCTAAAATACGGCACGCGCACGTTTTTATTATTTTAAGCCTATGCGGCGCATCATTTCGTGGTATGCGCCTTCGACCCCGCCCATGTCGCGGCGGAAACGGTCCTTATCGAGTTTTTCTTTGGTTTTGCTGTCCCAGAACCTGCACGTATCGGGACTGATCTCGTCGGCGAGTATAATCTTCCCGCGGTATCTGCCGAACTCTATCTTAAAGTCTACGAGATCCACGCCGACGCCAGCGAAAAATTCTTTGAGCACGTCGTTGACTTTGCGCGCAATGCGTTCTATCTCGGCAAGCTCTTTCTCGGTAGCCCAGCCGAACGCGAGCGCGTGGTCGGCATTGACCATAGGATCGCCCAGCTCGTCCGATTTGTAATACAGTTCGAGTATGGGCATTGAAGGGATATCTCCCTCCGGCCGTCCCGTGCGCTTGCTCAAAGAACCCGCTACGACGTTTCGCATAATAACTTCGAGCGGAACTATCTCGACTCTCTTTACGAGCGTGCGTCGCTCCGAAAGTTCATTTACGAAATGCGTCTCTATGCCGTGCTTTTCGAGCATCTGCATGAGATAATTGCTCATGCGGTTGTTTATCACGCCTTTGCCGACGATAGTACCCTTTTTGAGCCCGTTGAACGCCGTCGCATCGTCTTTGTAATCGACGATGACGAGATCTTTATCTGCGGTGGCATACACCTTTTTGGCTTTGCCCTCGTAAAGCTGTTCCTTTTGTTCGATATCCATTATGTAAACTCCTTAAAGGTTTTAGGATCAAATCTGCGAGCTTACCGCTTCGTCGTCGGCAAGCGTTTTCGCGCGCATGTCGGCTACGTACGCCTTGTACTTTTCGGTAAGCGCTTTATCGCCCGCGGCAAGCATGCGCACGCAAAACAGCCCCGCATTCGCCCCCGCGTTTACACCCATGACGGCGACGGGCACGCCGCTCGGCATGGGAAGTATGCTGAGCACGCTGTCCAGCCCGTCGAGAAACGACGTCGATACGGGCAGCGCCACGACGGGCAGCGTAGTTGCGGCGGCGAGCACTCCGCCGAGGTGCGCCGCCTTCCCCGCCACAGCTATTATAGCGCCGTAGCCGTTATCCGCAGCGCCTGCGGCAAACGCCATGGCTTCGTCGGGCGTGCGGTGAGCGCTGAGAACGCGCACGGTATACGGCACGCCGAACTGTTTTAAGACCTCGACGGCGGGCTTCGCCTTGTCGAGATCGCTCTTTGAACCCATGACTATCGCTACGGAACGCATTACATTACCTCGTCTGTTCTTTTCCGTTTAATTATATCACGCGCCGAAATTATAGTCAAACGAATTAACGCCATTGCCGAACGCTTGTTGAGATCGCCGGAACGCTTCCGCAGCTAACGGACAGGCGTCGATTTTTTTACGATCTTATAACCGTGAGCTTTGAGAAAATCGTAAAGCTCGTCCATGATCTGATAGTCGTAACGCACGACGTCCGCGTCCGACTCTTTCTTGTGTCCGCACCCGACCACGATCTTGCGAAACTCGTCGAGCGCGGAAAAGGTGGTTATATTGCCGTGCCGCCGCATTTTGTAATTTTTGCCGTCGGTGTAGTCTTCCTTATAATAAAGTTTTCCGTCACCGCCCACTTTGGCGATTTTGCCCTTTTCTTCTTTAATCTTCTTTATGGGCGCGGGAACCATGCCTTTGCTTATCATGTACGCGTTCCAGCGTTGATGCTCGAGCACCGCAAGCGAGCGGCGAAGCGTTCCCGTTTTGTATTCCCGAGGAAATTCCGAATCGCCCGACTCGTTTGTGTCAAACGGATATTTTATATCGGCACGCTCCTCTATCCATACTTCGTAAGCGCTTTTTCCGTCCGTCGCCGCAGCCTTATCGGATATGCCTTTTTGCGAAACGGTTTCTTTATCGCGGTCGCCATCCCCCGCTCGGGACTTCGCCGCTCTGTATATCCCGTCGTCCTTGGCATAAACTTTTTCATACCCGCCGCGATTTTCGAAAACGCTTTTCCGCTCGCTCTTTTCGTCGCAATAATCGTATCCGAACATGTTCAACTTGGATCTGATATGCAAAACGGCATACAAATTGGAATCCCGTTCGATCTGCGTCTTTGCCTCATACCACTTCTTTCGCGCCGTTTTACTTGTTTCGAGCGCTTGCTTTTCGGGCTGATTTTTGAAATTGTATATATCGTTGCGCGCCAGCGCCATTTCGTAAAGTTTGGACGACTTTATTTTATGTATGTCGTATACCGTCCTTTTCTCGTCCGCTATAACGAAATACGGACGTTTAGCGCCGTCCGCGCCGCAGTTGAACCCGCACGTATTTTCGGAAACTTCGCCGTTTACGACTTTGACGAATATTGTAAAATCCGCGCCCCATTCCGAACGTTTTTCCGCGAGTTTCTGCGCGAGATCTATATTTTCGAGATCGGTGCCGAAAGCAATAACCACGAAGTTCGCGTCGTTCGACGCCGCGCCGCCGTTCTTTATTCTTTTCAGTATGCTTTTATAAAACTCGCCGTTGTTTATATCGAGCTTTTCCGTAACTATTTCGTTTGCGGGAAAATACGACTTGGCTTTTTTGTCTTTGGCGTCAATGAGTTCCGAATCGGGCAGCGGCAAATAATCTTTGGCGTTCATACCGTCGCGTTCCCGCATGTATCTGTAATAGTTGTGATTGAGATTCTTGTTGTGCACCTCGTCTTTGTCGTACACGTAATAATTGACGAGCTTGGGAATGGGGTCTTTATTGCTTTTGCCGGCGCACACGAACTGATTGCTCGCAACCGAAGTGAGAAGCGCTCTGCGGTTGAACTTGCCGAAACCGACAAGAAAAACGTTTATATTCACGCCGTCTTTCACAAGCGCGCGGCCGTAGTCTATTTGCTTTTCCGTCATAAACAGCGACAGCGGATAGCGGTCGATAAAGTCGATCGCCATCATTTCGTATCTGTTCTTGTATCTGATACAGCCGTAACCGTTGTCTACTATATCCAAATATATAGCCTCGTACGGTGCACTGCCGAATACGTACACTTCCAAATAATCGAAGCACCGCTCGCGCAGCGCAGGCTTCGCATATTTGAGTTTTTCCGCAAACGCACGGCAAAGCTCGATATTCTTTTCGTCGCTTTCGGTATTTATCACGACCGTTATATGCTTGTTCCTGCCGAACAACGGTGCTGCCGCGCCTATGCTTTTCAGTATTCGGTCGATCATTTTGCCGTCGTCCTTTTTAGTATGCGCTATCTTATCGGCGTACAGCTTTACCCCGTCGCCGCCTATATCGCCCACAATCATTCTGCTTATTTTATTCTTTTTGACTCTTCCCGTCGCAACGGTCTCGCCCGCCGTTCGATCCGCAGGCTTGTCCGCGCGACCGCCTTTATTCTTTTCTTTTATATTTTTGTCTGCGCCGGCGCTTTTATATATCTCGACGCTCGATTTGTTGTAGCCGAAAATTATCAGCCTGTCCCTGCGCGTAATAAACGAACAAAACCTTTTGCGGTATTCCCAAAGCCGCTGCCCCAATAAAGACAGCGTGAACATAAGCGCGTTGAGCACTACAAACACGTAACACACGTACAGAACGCACCTGTAATACGTATTCGCGTCTGCCAAACCGACTATGACTTCGCTGTCGAATTTCAAGACCACAAGCCCTATGACTTCCGTCACGGCAACGAAAATATTCGTTATCACGGACGTCGCGTTTATTTCGGTTTTCGCTCCGTACAAAGCGCCCACGCAATACAGAGGTATAGCCGCCAAAAATACGAGCGCGCACTGACCCTTTTTGAATCCGCGCACATAGTCTATGCGCGCGGCGCGCGACCCGCAAAACGAAAACCGAACGATAACGTAGATAAGGATCGCGGCGAACAGTACCAAACTGAAAGTAGTGACCCCGATTATATCGCTGCTGCTCATACCGCGGCGTCCCCCTTGATTATGTAGTCGTATATGTCGTCGGCGGCAATATCGTTGAGCGCCGCCACAGCGAACCTGTCGTTATACATATCTATAGTATTAAGCGCGACCGAAAGCATATGGTCGAATATCTTTTTGTCTATATCGCCAGCCGCATAACTCGACGTGATCACAAACCTCATCCTGCCCGCGCGGTAATCGAAATCGAACCGCCCCTCGAACGTTACCGAGTTGGCGGCGCAAACGCCGAGCGCAGCGTGAAACGTGCGGCTTTCGGGCACCGAAAACGGAAGATCGGACACTATTGCGAGCAACTCGCGCGACGGATCTATCAAAAAAGTGAACGGCATCGGGAGATCGTTTCCTACCGCCGTAGAACTTACCGACAACGACTGCTCGTTTGCGGAATACGCTATACCCGCTTCGTCGAGAAGCCCCGTGAGAACGCCGTACATTTCCCTTGCCCTTGCCGTTGACCGTTCGCCCGACGAAACGTTTTTCATACAGTCCTTCCTTTGCATTTATATATTGCGAAATCGTTATACACACAATATAACTTAATCGGACAAATTTGTCAAGCGCGAACGGTCGTACCGGCACTGCGGTCGCAGTAAGCGATCGACACTTCGAAAGCGCGCAAGTTAAAGCGCGATCGAGTACGGCTTGTATCATCACAGCTCGCGGCGATCACTTCCTTTTCAATTTTACATTGTGCCCGAAAGCATACTGACCGATATTGTCAAAGCCCTTTGGCAGAGTGACGCTTTTGAGTCCGCTGTCCGAAAACGCGTACGATTCTATTTCCTCTATGCTTTCGGGAATGACGATGCTTTTAAGCTCCTTGCACCCCGAGAACGAACAAAATCCGATAACGGTCACGCTGCCGTCGTCGGGGATAACGCTGTTCGCGCAACCGAGAACGACCTTTTTACCCGCCGTTTCTATAAGACAGTCGCCGGCGCTGTGATATTTTTCGTTCCCCTGCTCGACCGTTACGCAAGTAATGCCGTTTTGCGGGAACAGAGCGCCCACTCCTATTCGAGTGAGGCGCTTGGGAATAAAAAGCTCGCCCGTTCGTTTTTCGCAGCCGCTGAAAGCGAAATCGCCTATCGACTCGAGTCCCGACGGCAAGCGCAAGTCCCGAAGATTTACGCACAGATAAAATGCCTTTTTGCCTATCGAAATCAAACTGTCGGGAAGTTTGACGCTCTTTAATTTTTTACAGTTGCCGAACGCGTCGTCCTCGATAGTCTGAGTCCCCTCCGATACGACGACAGTTTCGAGCTTGTTGCAATGGGCAAACGCCGCGCTGCGCACGATCTTTACGCTAGGCGGCAACACCGCGTTTTCCAAATCGCTGCCGCAAAACGCGCAATCGCCGATATCCGAAATCCCGTCGGGTATGACTATCCGCGCGTCGCAGCCGTTCGGCGAAAACGCGCCGAAGCCTATCTTATCCACGCTCCCGTCGGACGGAATAACAGAGTGTTTAAGTCCTGCGACGAGCGTCTTTTTGTTCGCGTCGATAAGACAATGCTCGGCCGCGCGGTAAGTCGGATTCCCGTCGTCCACGAAAAAATCCTCGAGCGATTCGCAGAATTCGAACGCGAAAGGATCGACGCGGACGACGCTGCGCGGCAAGGCGATCGTCTTGATTTTGTCGCAATGCGAAAACGCTTCGCTTTTGATGCGTTTGATTCCGTCGGGAATGACAACGTGTTCGTCGTTATCTACATACTGCACGAGAGTATCGCCTCTCGTAAGAAACCCGTCGCCGTTATCTTCGTATCTTGCCATAGTGTATTTTCTCCTTTCAGGCTTTTATTATCTTGACTTTATCGCGTTCCACGCCGAGTTTGCCGCACGCTTCCGACAGACTTTCGGGCACAGTTATGCGTTCGATACCTCGGCAGTTCTCAAACACGCCCGTACACAATTCGGTCACGCTCGACGGGATAGCAACGGTTTTCAGTTTTGCGCAGTCCTTAAACGCAAACGACGCCAATTTGCGCGTTCCGTCGGGGAAATTTATATGTTCGAGTTTTTTACAGCCGCCGAAACATTCCCTATCAAATACGTTTACGCTGTCGGGAATATTTATGTTTACGAGTTCCGCGCACAGCTCGAAAGCGCTTTCGCCTATTCGCTTGCAAACGCTTCCGTCGGCAAATACTACGTCGGTTATCTTCGGCACGCTCTCGCCGTCGTCGTAATAAGGATAGAACAGATAATCGGGGATTTGCGTGACGTTCGCACCTATATGCACGGTTATCCCGCCTCCCGCCGTACCCGCGCCCAAAAAAGCCGTGTCGCAGTGCGACATGTCGGCGCACTCCGCCGCGTCGAAATAAATTTCGGCAAGAGCTTTGCACCACGCAAACGCTTCCTCGCCTATAAACGCGACTTTTTCGGGCACGCACGCTTTTTCGAGCGCGGCGCATTTATAAAACGCTCGCA
This sequence comes from uncultured Christensenellaceae bacterium, assembly GCA_910587455.1. Lineage (GTDB taxonomy): Bacteria > Bacillota > Clostridia > Christensenellales > Pumilibacteraceae > Anaerocaecibacter. The sequence goes on from CAJULK010000019.1 coordinate 26,431, forward strand.
TACCTATCGAAGTCACGCTTTCGGGGATTTCGATATCTTCGAGCCGCTTACAATACGCAAACGCGCTGTTGCCGACGGCGGTCAAACTCCGCGGCAATTTAACGCTTTTTAGATTGATGCACTTTTCGAACGCACCGACGCCTATCGACGTCACGCCGCTCGGTATTTCTATCGCCGTAAGAGCTTTAAGCCCCGAAAAAGCGCAGCCGCCTATGCACGTAACGCTTCCGTCGTCGGGGATAACGCTGTTTGCAAAGCCGAGAACGACAGTTTTCTTTTTTATGTCCACCACACAGTTGCCTACCACGCGAAATCTTTTGTTTGCGCCGTCTATATTGACGCGCTCGAGTTTCGAACAGCCTTCGATCGCGTGCGCAGCTATCGCGGTGACGCTAGCCGGTATAGTTATTGAGTTGATCTTGCCGTTTTTGGCGAACGCTTTGCCTGCGATTTTTTCCACGCCGTCGGGGATAACGACGTCGGAATCCTTGCCCGAATACTTTTTAAGCGTGGCTCCGTTCATTTCGAACCCCGAACTTCCCGTTTGCACGGGGCGCTCTATTTTCGCGCCGCAATCTCTGAAAGCGCCGCTGCCTATAAAGTCGATCTTTTCGGGCAGCTTTACGTCGGTAAGAGAACCGCAATATGCAAACGCTTCCCGTCCTATATATTTCACGCTGTCGGGAATAGTAATGCGCCCGATCCCAACGCAGCCTCTGAACGCGTCGTCCGATATAGTGGTCAACCTGTCGGGCAAAACGATATCGGTCAAACTTTCACATCCGCAAAACGCGCTTTTTCCTATATATGTAACACTCGACGGAATATTTATGCTTTTAAGATTGAGACAGCACCAAAACGCATTGTCGCCTATTACGGTAACGCCGTCGGACACTGCCACGTGCGTCAGTCCGCCGTTATGATAGAATGCACCGTTGCCCATGCTCGTCACGCCGCCGCCTATTTTAAGTTTGACGATCCCCGCCACGTTGTCTTTACGGATAAGTCCGCCGCAAGTGGAAAACGCCCAATTCCCGATTTTGGTAACGCTGTCGGGTATATCGACCTCTTTCAGTTTGATGCAATAATAGAATGCCGAATTGCCTATCGTCTTTACGCCTTTACCGAGATCCAAACGTTCCAAACCGGTACAGTCGCTAAACGCCTTTGAGCCTATAGAAGTGCAGCTGTCGGGAACGGTCACGCTTTTCAGTTTATAACAGTATGAAAACGCGCCCTTGCCTATTTTTTTGAGCGTGCTCGGCAATACCAATTCTTCGACCTCGGAAAACTTATATTTTTCGTCGGCGATCTCCGTTACCCCTTCGGGTATGACGATCCTCTTTGACAATTTATATTCCTCCGATATGTAAAATCGTTTCGAATATTATAAGACATATAATGACGATAGTCAAACGAATTCGTTTCGTTTGCGATCGGAAAACGGTCTTAACCGCCGAACGCGTTTTGCCGACAACCGACCGCATATCCGAATCGACCGACCGTTGCGAAATGATTGAAATGTTTTCGCAAACAAAGTATAATTTACTCGTAAACGCGCGCTTGCACAAGGAGATTTTTAATGTGAAAATAGAAATCAGACTCGACGAAAACTGCCCCGAAACAAAAGTAATTATCGTTGCGCAAAAGATGACGGACGAAGTTTCCGCTCTGATGCAACGCCTGTCCGAAGCCCACGTACAAGCGATCGTCGGTTTTGACGGCGAAACTGCCGTATTATTGGAGCCGTCAGATATAGTTAGGATCTATTCGGCAGTCGGGAAAGTATTCGCAGTTATCGACAAAAAAGAATACGTAATGCATTTGCGTCTGTACGAAACGGAAGAAAAACTGAGCGGAAAAGGCTTTGTGCGCATTTCCAATTCGGAAATGATCAACATCAAAAAAGCGAGAAAATTCGATTTGAGTACAGCCGGCACTATATGCGTAACGCTGTCGAACGGAGACGTAAGTTTCGTTTCGAGACGGTACGTAACGAAAATCAAAAAAACTTTGGGTATATGAGGTGATATCATGAAAAAGAAACTGTTGATCCGCAGTCTTATCGGCGCGCCGATCGGCGTCACGGTAAGTCTTATCATTACGATAGTCTTTTCGCTGTGCATAGGACACGGCGAGTATTTCCCCGCCGCCCCCGAACTCATCGAGCTGTGCGGCGGCAATGCGACGACGGCAGTTGCCGTGCAAGCGATATGCTCGCTGATCGTAGGCGCGGTTTGCGGCGGCTCGTCCGTAATTTGGGAAATCGAAAAATGGAGTTTATCAAAGCAAACATTGCTGAATTTCGTCGTCATTGCCGTTCCGTTTTTCGGTATAGGCTATGCCATGAATTGGATGCCGCACATGCTATACGGCGCATTGGGGTACGTCGGCGGATTCATTCTCGTATATGTAGCCATGTGGTGTTCGATATACTTCTCCGTAAGAGCAAAAATAAATAAAATGAACAAACAGTTGCGGGAAATGCGGCAGGACGATACGCCCGAAACAAAATGATACGTTATTCGCCGCCGCTTTGCCTCGTGCTCCGAATACAATGAACATAAAATAGCCTTGCCGTTTTGAAATGCACCCCAAAAGTTAGACAAACTAATGGAGGTGCATTTTTATGGCAAAG
>CAJULK010000020.1 GCA_910587455.1 uncultured Christensenellaceae bacterium
ATCGACAAACCGTTTATAAGCATTTTCAGCTCGTTGTATTTTTCCGTTTCGCTTTCCTCAACCCAATTTCCGTTTTGTATCTCGGTATATAACTCTGAATTAGGGTAGACGGTAAGCATAGATGCGCCGACGATTTTAGGGTTGAGTCGGTTAAATACTTTTAGCGTATTTTCAACACCTTGCTTGCTTTTATCTTTGCCGCATATGCCCGTTAGATAGAAGAAGTTATATTCGATTCCCGCTTCGTCGAGCTTACGGCATTGTTCTGATATGTCGGCAGAGGTATAGCCCTTGTGCATAAAAGTCAATGCTTCGTCGTCGCCCGTTTCAACGCCTATGGTAATGCCGTTATAGCCGCAACTGCGCAGTTGCCTTAATTCCTCTATGCTTTTCGGGGTAATATCGGTTATTCGAGCAAAACAGCCGATAGTTCTCAGTCGATTAAGATATTGTTTTGCCATATATGCGATATGCCGTAGCTTTTGCGAAGACAGAACAAAGGGGTTTGCTCCGACTAAAAATACTCTCGTTACATCGGGTGTATAGTGATACAATTCTTTCAAATCATCTTCGATTTCGTCCATAGATGACATACGGAACCTGAACGGAACATCGTCATATAAAGTGCAGAACTTACATTGATGATGTGTGCAACCTGCTGTAACTTGTAATAGAGCTGACCACGCTTCGTAAGGCGGACGCCAAACCGTACCCGTATAGTGCATAGTAACACCGTCCTCTGTTTTTCCATAATTATAATCCTAATAGTATTGCGATTCAAGTACTGTCTTTATTTAGCGGTAGTATTAAAAATGATACTATGGCGTTTGACTTGCTATTGAAAATTCGCTATACTATATGCTGTTAATCAGTTAAGGAATAATGATTTTATGTATGACATTATTGTAATTGGCGCAGGACCTTGCGGCTGTATCGCCGCAAGAACATTATCAAAGAATGGACTTAAAGTATTGCTATTAGAAAAATGCAAATTGCCGCGATATAAAAGCTGTTCCGGAATTTTAATAGAAAAGTCGATGCGGTTTATTGAGCAACAGTTTGGGTGTAGTGTGCCGCACTCAGTTACTTGTACTCCCGTTTATAATCGCGGTATGATATTCACCGACGATGTGGGGCGCGAATATCGGTTTGCAAGTCGCGGTCTGAATATATGGCGCGATAAATTTGATTATTGGCTTCTATCGCTTGCAAAAAAAGTCGGAACGGAAGTAAAAGACGAAAGTAGAGTTACTTCCATACGGGGCACGGGAGAAGTAATTGAAGTAACGGTAAACGGTAATATCGAGAAAGCGCGATATGTAATCGACTGTGCGGGCGCAGTCGGAATCGGGAAAAAGGCGCAACGGAATGTAATTACGTATCAAACCTATAATCAAGGCACGATTGATTTAGATCCGCACTATTTCTATGCATATCTGCAACCCGAATTGTCGGGCTATGATGCTTGGTTTAATGTCAAAGACGATTTGCTTGTGTTTGGTGTTGCAAGCACAAATTCAAAAGATATAACAAAGTATTACGGTAATTTTATAGCTTATATGAAAGAAAAGCACGGTCTTTCGATAAGTGAAGAATCGAGAACGGACAAATGGCTTATTCGCAATATCGAGCCGCCTTTTGAGATAGACTACGGCGAGAACGGTTTTTTGAAGGCGGGCGAAAGCGCAGGTTTTTTGAATCCTATGGGAGAAGGTATTTCGTGCGGTATGGAAAGCGGCTATTATGCGGCCCTTGCGATTATATCCGACTTTAACAATAGGCAGAGCGTTACAGAAAATTATAAGCGTAACATATCTGAGTTAAAAAACTATATGCAAAGACAATGGCAGCTTGTTGGACGTATGTCAAAAAAGTTTTCGTTTATGTATCAATAGAGGTGTAAACAATGACGGATAACAAATTCAGAAAAAGAGAAGTTATGGCGCGGTGTGTCCCTATGAGCACATTACAAGCAATATTAAGCGGCAAATGGAAGTTCCTTATTCTATGGTATATTGCAATAAATAAGGTGCAACGCTTTGGCATGTTATTAAGATCGCTTGACGGAATAACCCAATCGACGCTTACAAAGCAATTGCGTGAATTGGAGGACGACGGTTTTATACACCGCGAGATTTATAAAGAGGTGCCACCGAAAGTAGAATATACTTTAACTGCACTTGGAAAGAGTTTTGTTCCCGTCTTAACGCAAATGATGATGTGGAGTCAAGCGCATTTATGCGCACCCGATTATGTAAGTCCATATACGGAAGAACAAATCATAGAACTGCTTAATCGGTAGATATATAATACAAAAGGCTCTCGAGCGAAATGCCGGAGAGCCTTTTGCCTCGCTTGAAAGTGCAACTCTTAAAAATTCGGTTTTGTAACTACCTATGGGAAGTGCGCTTTTATGCTCGGGAGGGGCGTTTTGTGGTGTAATTTGAAAGTATGAATGTCGTTACTTATGAGATTCTTCGCTCTCGCTCGGAGTGATACGTTAAATTTTTGTTTGTTCGTCGGGCGACTCGTCGCTTGTTTCGTCGTTTTGCGCTTCCGTTTCGTCGCTTGCTTTGTTTTTTTCGAGATTGCGTTTTGTTATCTTTTGCGGCTTGGCGGCGGCTGAGGCAGGCTGTTCGCTCAATCCGACCACGTTTGTCACGGGCAGGGCGAACGCTATGCCCTGACCGTCGGTTTTGAGCCCTGCGGATTGGTATATAGCATGAAGCACGCCGTCTTTGATGTCGGACGGCACGAGGATCATTACGATCTCTTTATCGGGCTGGATCGTTATATGGAAAAATTCTTCCGCTTCCTTATTGGCTGTGCCGCGCGCGTGAATGACGGTGCCGCCGCGTGCGCCTTTATCGCGTGCCGCGTCCATGACCGTTTCGGTAAAACCCGTATTCACTATGCACATTATAAGTTCGTACTTGGTCATTTGTCATTCTCCTTGACTGCCTTGCGGTTGTTGCTCAAAAATCCGAATATGAGAGTGCCTATCACGCTCGACATCGGAACGGTGTACGCTATGCCTTTGCCGTTTTTGATGGTCTGAAACTTTTCTTCGAGCGTGCGAAGCGCGTCGGCGAGCTTGCGCTGTTGCATTACGCTTATTATCACGACCTTGTCCGAATCGTCGAGACCGAAAGCCGACAGCATTTTCTCGTTTGCGGTGCCGTAGCCGAGCGCCATTACCTGCATGTTCACGTCAAAAGACTGCAACAGGTCGGTGTAATATTCGCCTTTGTTTCGATTTACTATCGTGAACAAAAGCTCGAGCCTGTCTTCGGTCACGGTGTTTTTTTGTGCCGAGCGCTTTTCGGCGCGCTTTTTGACGTCCGTTTTGACTTTTTCGACTTTGGTTTTTACGGCTTTTGCCGCCTTGGTTTTTGGCTCGTGCTTTCGGTGCTTTTCGTGTTTTTCTTCGCGTAACTGTTTAAGCTCTTCGAGTTTTTGCGCGACCTTTGCCGCGACGCGCTCTTTTATTCGCTTTTCGCGCTTCTTTTTACTTTCCATTCTTACGCTCCCAAGCGAAGTTTATTATCTGTTCGTCGTCCGCTTCGAGTATGCGCTTCATTGTGATGCGCCGCCGCGCTTTTGCCGACATTACGGCTTTGAAGCCGAGCGCCTGTATAGATATCAGCGGAATCATCGCCACCATCGCCACTATGCCGAACGCGAGGTTGAGTATATTGTCCGGCATTATTACCGAACATGCGCCGATGGCGAGCGGGAGTATAAAGCTCGACGTCAAAGGTCCGCTCGCGACGCCGCCCGAGTCGAACGCTATTGCCGTATACATTTTGGGTACGAAAAACGACAGACCGAGCGAGATGACGTAGCCGGGGATAAGGTAATACAGCACGGAGAAGTCGAATATTATGCGAACCATGGACAGCGCAATCGCGAGCCCGACGCCTACGCACAGCGCTATCATCATGGCGCGCTTTGTTACCGCGCCGCCCGTGATCTCTTCGACCTGTTTGTTGAGAACGTGTATGGCAGGCTCTGCGAGAACTACGACCATACCTATGACAAGTCCGAATATAACGAGCGCCGTTTGATTGTCGGCGAGCTGTTTTCCGAGTTTAAGACCTATCGGCATGAAGCCGACTTTGACGGCGGTAAGGAATATCACAAGCCCCGCAAAAGTATATACGATGCCGATGATTATCTGCACTATTTTCTTTTTGGGCAGTTTGAGCACGGTGAATTGAAGTATTACGAAAAACACGACTATGAGTGCGAGCGCGAGAAGCACTTCGCCGCACGTCGTCAAAAGTATATTGCCGAACCGCGCGAGCTCGGTCGCAACCGAATACGTCGGCACGCTGTATGTAGGATCGCCGGAGGACGTGAGCGACAGCGCGAGCACTGCGAGTATCGGCCCTACCGAACACAAAGCGACGAGACCGAAGCTGTTTTCGCTGCTGTTTTTTCCGCCTATTGTCGTCGCAATGCCTACGCCGAGCGCCATTATGAACGGGACGGTGATAGGTCCTGTGGTGACGCCGCCGCTGTCGAACGATATTGCGAGGAAGTTGGATTTGCCGAGAACGGCGCACAGCGTGCTCAGCATAAAGAGCAGCATGTAAAAGAACATGAGCATCATCGACAGATCCTTGCGCGTTATTATCTTAATAGCCGCGATAAGCAGGAACATGCCCACGCCCGCGCCTACGACCGCGATGAGCACCGTACCGTTTATTACGTCGCCGACCTGACCGGCGAGCACCGAAAGATCGGGCTCGGCTATGGTGATGAGCACGCCCATAAGAAAGCATACCAAAAGCAAGATCAATATCTTTTTGGACTTTGTAAGACCGCTTCCTATATGCTCGCCCATAGGCGTCATGGCAAGATCGGCGCCGAGATTGAACAGCGCTATTCCGATAATAAGAAACACCGCGGACACGGCAAACGTAGCCATCTCGACGCCCGACAGGTTTACGAGCGGAGTGGCACAAAGTACAAGCACTATAACCGTTACCGGCAGTACCGAAACAAAAGATTCGCGCAATTTTAACAGTATTTTCTTCATCGAGCCATCCGTTGCGCGCTCACACGCATGTATTATAATAAGTATAACAGACATTTTCGCGTTTTGCAAGAACTTTGGGTCAACGTTATGCGGTTTGGCGCAAATAGGTTGTCCGCGCATTGCGGTTACGGCTTGACTTGCGCGTATTAAATTGATATAATACCGCTGTCGATGAAGAAAACACGATTGGCGAAATTTCTATTAAGGCCGCCGCTGCGCTTTTGTATATCGGTATGGATCGTCGCTCTCGCCGCGATCTCGGCTTCCGCGGCATTGCACTTTGTGGGGCTGGGCGGCAGACCGTGGGCGGTTTCCGTCTATACCGCCGCAGTGCTGTTTTTCATTCTGTCGTTATATCTTATCCTTGCGTCGCTTGGTATTCCGCTGCGCGCAAAGAACGTCAAATATGTGCGCAAATTCTTTGCCGATTGGTCGTTCAGAACGTACGTTTATGCGTCCGTATCGGTGGTGTTCAACGTGTGCTACGTCGTTTTCGGCATTATTATAGCAAACATAGAACAGTCGGTATGGTTGGGCGCACTCGTCGGATATCATGTGTTTTTGGCGGCGGCGCGCGCCGTCGTGATGTATTCGGTCTGGCGCAAAAAATCATGCGACGAAGCGTATAAACTTCGCGTTTACTCGATGTGCGGAGTAGTGCTCGTTCTGCTCGCGTTTGCCATCGTGCCCGTCATAAGGCTTGTCATGGACGACGCGAACGATTACAATTATTTCGTGAGCACGGTGACGTACGTGTCCGCCATCGCGCTGTATACTTTCGTAAAGCTCGGCATCGCGCTGCACAATATGCGCAAAGCGCGCAGGCTCAACGACAGGTCTGTAATAGCGGTAAAGAACATCTGCTTTGCCGACGCGCTTATATCGCTGTTCGCATTGCAGGCGGCGATGATCAAAGAGCTTGGAAACGACGCGGAGCTCGGAAAACTGCTCAATCCGCTTCTCGGCGCGGTAGTTGCGCTCGCGATCTTCGCAATGGGTATTTATATGTTCGTAAATGGGTTGAGGCGGATAAAGCGTCTGCCGTCGTCCGACGGAGAAACGGAAGAATACGCCGTATCGGAACGGACAAGCGAGCCCGAGCTGAAAAACGAAAATTTTTGCGGAACGCCTGATGCAGGGGCGGCGACGGAGGAATAGAATTATGAAATCGTTTGTTTTCGATCTTTACAACACGCTTATAGACATGCGTACCGACGAGCACTGCGACGAGGCATGGGCGCCCGTAGTAGAGCTGTTCCTTGCGCGCGGCATAAAAGCGAGCGGCGCAAAGCTGTGCTCGGAGTTCGACGGGCTGTGTAAACTCATGTACGACCGCGCGGTCGGAGAACGGGTATACGTTTATCCCGAGATAGACTGCGTAAACGTTATGGAAAGCGTCGCGAGACGGGCGGGCGGCAAGCTGTCGCGCGCCGACGCTGAGACGGCGCTTAAACTCATGCGCAAAGGTTCGATAAAGCGTATGAAGCTGTTCGACGGCACGTGGGAACTGTTCGAAGGGCTGAGAAGCCGCGGCGCAAAGCTGTATTTATTGAGCAACGCGCAGGCGGCTTTTACGCGCGACGAGATAGCCGAGGTCGGGCTTGCGGATAAGTTCGACGGCATGAAGCTCAGTTCGGAATGCGGGTGCAGAAAACCCGATCCCGCTTTTTTCGAAATGCTGTTCGACGAGTACGGTATAGACAAGGCGGACGCGGTAATGGTGGGCGACGATATGTCCACAGACATTGCGGGCGCAAACGCGTTCGGCATACGCGGAATATGGGCGGGCGGCGGCGCTGCGGCGCACGCTAACGAGCTTTACGCCGAGGCGGAACGGCAATGAACGTAAAAGCTGTCGTTTTCGATCTCGACGGAACGCTTCTCGATACGCTCGCCGATCTTAAAAATGCGACTAACCACGCGCTCGGCACAGTCGGGCGGCGTGCGCTCGGCACCGACGAGGTAAGAAGATTCGTCGGTAACGGCGTGCCCAAACTTATCGAGCGCGCGCTCGCTCACACGCAGTCGGACGGCGCGCCATCTGACGACGCGGCGGTTGGCGAGTGTCTTGCGAGTTTTACGGAGTATTACGACGCGCACAACGCCGACAATACCGCGCCGTACGACGGAATAACGGAAATGCTCGCGGAACTGAAAACGCGCGGTATAAAAACGGCGATTGTGACAAATAAATACGACGGAGCGGCGCAGGCGCTCAAATCCGAGTTTTTCAACAGCGTGGATATTGCGGTCGGCACATCCGACAGAATCAGACCGAAGCCGGCGACGGACGGAGTGGAGCTTGCGCTTAAAGCGCTCGGCGCCGATAGATCTTGCGCCGTATACGTCGGCGACGGCGAAACGGATATGCAGACGGCGGCGGCTTGCGGGCTTGCGGCAGTGGCGGTAGGATGGGGATTTCGCGACAGAGCGCTTCTCGAAACTTTTGCGCCGTATGCGGTCATAGACTCGCCGCGCGAGCTGGTTTGCGTTTTGGACGCGCTCGAGCGGGAATAAAAAATCGAAAAATGGGAAAAACTACCGCGAAACGATTGATTTTATCGTTTGGGTTTAGTATAATAAATAGACAAATTTTAATCGGTATAGGTGTAAACATAAGTGATTAAACGAATCGTTACGGGAATATTGACTTTGGTGCTGTCGGTCGGTCTGCTTTGCGGCTGTTCGACGTTTATCGGGCACGATACGGAGCGCGACATGAAACAGGTAGTCGCGCGCGTCGAAGCATACGACATCGGCGATTACCGCACTCAGGCTAAGGACATTTACAAGCTCGATCTCGTGGAGTATGTAGACGCCAATTACAGCAGCATTTCGTCGTCTGTCGGCAACGATACCAAGGCGATATTCGATTATGCGGCGAACTCGCTCGTCAATATAGAGATAATCATGAACGAAGTGGAAGCGCTCATCGCCAAAGGCGACATCAAGTGGGGGCTTACGCAGGATAACGCGGTCAAAAAACGCGTGTATTCGGTAATAGACAGCACGCTCATGTCGCTTCGCAACGAGATACTCGAAGAGAACGGCGAGGAGGGTATTTCCACCGACAACACATCGGACAGCACGAGCACGACGTATCCCGTCAAGCCCGACGAAACCGACGATGACGATAAAGACGAAGTCGAAGATACCGAAGAGTGGGAACCGGAGCTTGCGCGGTATCCCGGACTTACGGGCGATCAAAAGCGTCAGTCGCTCGATAAAGCGGCTATGCGCAGATTCATAGCGCTTATTAAGAGCAGGGTCGAGGACGATTTCCGCCTTACCGCGGAAGATCGCGCACAGCTCGCAGAGGACGACAAAAAGATCGACGAGGTCATCAATACGCGCGGCATAGAGTACGTTTATCCCATGATAGGCGGCACGCGCTATATGAGCTATATCAGCGGAGACTCGATAGTCCAATCTCAAAAGATCACTTTGTTGCAAGAATATCTCAACGACAGCGTAACCGTTTCGGAAGAGGATGTCATAAAATCTTACGATACGCTTTTGAAGTCGCAGCGCGAAACGTTCTCCGCCGATATTTCTGCGTTCGATACCGCGATCAAAGACGATTCGACCACCGTCGTATATTATCCGAACAACAATTATTTCTACGTCAAACACATACTGCTGCCGTTTTCAGACGAGCAAAAAACGGAGCTTTCCGAATATAAGAGCCGCATCGACGTCAATAACGACGACGTAGAGCAGTTCCGCGCGCGGCTCGCGGAAGGGATAGTATGCTATCCGCACGTGGACGGCGAGGACGATAAAACGCGTCCGATGTCGGTAGACGGCGTTATTAACGACATAAAGGCTACCATGCTTCCGCTCGAATCGAGCGTATCGCGCGCAGACGTCGCCTTTGACGATCTCATTTACAAATACAATACCGATAAGGGTGCGTTCGGCAACAATAAGGGGTATATCGTCAAGTACAAGCTCGACGACGGCGAGGACGAAACGTATATGCAGGAGTTTGCCGACGCGGCGCGCTACATGCGCGAGAACGTCGAGGTGGGCAAGGTCTATTACGAAAAGGTCATCACCGACTACGGAGTGCATATCATGTATATGGCTTCCGTCACCGAGGTCGGCGAGGTGCCGCTGTATTCGTACACCACCCCCGGCAGACTTCAAACGTACTACGAGCTTTTGGAAGAACCCATAAAGACTCGGCTCGAAAACGAAGTCTACGGCAAATGGGAGCGCGACGCACTGTCGTACAACTTCGATAAGCACGTTACCTTGTACGAAGATACGTACAAAGATCTTTGGGAAGACTGACGGAATCGTGCGGCGCATGCCGCTACATAGTTTATACGTTGTGAGTTTAAGGAGAGAACAATGGCAAGATTCGGCGGTTACGGTCGCGGCGGCGGCGGGGGCGGCATGAACATGCAGCAAATGATGCGCGAGGCGCAGAAATTGCAGGAGCAAATGGCGCAGGCGCGCGAGGAGCTCGAGGACGCGCGCGTTACCGGTACGTCCGGCGGCGGCGCCGTAACGGTTACTCTTTCGGGCAGCAAGCGGTTTATATCCATAAGCATAAAGCCCGAAGTTATCGACCCCGATGACGCGGAAATGCTCGAGGATCTTATTACCGCGGCAGCCAACGAGGCGTATGCGGCGGCAGACGAACTCGTAAAGAACAGCCCGCTTTCTCAGCTCGGCGGAATTTAATGAAAGAGATAAAGAGCGTTGCCGCGCTCGCGAGCAGGTTTTCTATGCTGCCGGGTGTGGGCAGAAAGACGGCGCTTCGCTATGCGTACGCCGTTATCGACATGACCGAAGACGAAGTGGAGGCGTTTCGAACCGCACTCAAAGATGTTAAAGAAAACGTCAGGCTGTGTTCGGTATGCGGCAACTTTACCGACGGCGACGTGTGCGATATCTGCGCGGCAAGACCCAAAAAGCAGATATGCGTCGTTTCGTATCCCAAAGACGTTACGGCAATAGAAAAGACGGGCGCATTCGACGGCGTTTACCACGTGCTTCACGGCACGCTGTCGCCAATGAACAACCGCACGCCCGACGATCTGAACATAAAATCGCTGATGTCGCGTCTCGACGGCGTGGACGAAGTGATAATCGCTACCAACCCCGACGTGGAGGGCGAAGCTACGGCGGTATATCTTGCGCGGCTTATAAAGCCTATCGGCGTAAAAGTCACGCGCATAGCTCAGGGCATTTCAATGGGGTCCGAGCTCGAGTATGCCGATTCGGTCACACTCTCGCAGGCGCTCGGCAGACGAACCGCGCTGTGAGCGAGATAAAGGTCGGACGTCGCCCTTGTTCAGAATGACAGATAAAGTATACTGTGCAATTCTTCACTTTTTCAGATGCGCGTTTCGCGAAAACATGTTTGTATTCGCTTGACACGCGGCTGCGGAAATAGTATAATCATACCGTAAAAGATGCAGGGGCGCAACCTCGGTTGCTGAGATGTTCGCTGCGGCGACGGTCCCTTTGAACCTGTTGAGTTAGTACTCGCGTAGGGAGCCGTCGGATAGATTCGATTTTCTTCGTGCGTTCGTACCCAAACGGGTTCGGACTTTTTTGTTGGCTATAAAACAGCCGAAAGGCAAGGAGAAAATCGATATGACAACATTTTTGTGCGGCTCGGTATTCGAGGACGTCAATCTCTCCGGCATAGGCACCGCGGTGCTGTGCATAATACTCGCGGTCATGGTGCTCGCCGCCGTAGCCGTAAACGTAATTCCGCGCTTGGTGCACAAGTGGGAAGCAGAGTACACGACGCGCGATCTCACATACGGCGCGGCTTGTCTTGCGCTCGCATATGCGCTGTCTTGGGCGGGCGTCAAACTTCCGCAGGGCGGCACGATCACGATCGCGGCGCTTGCACCCGTATTCATATACTGCTACTATTTCGGATTTCGCAAAGGCATGGTGATCATCTCGGCGTATACGCTGCTGCAGCTTTTGCAATTCCCGTATATCGTTTCGCCGTGGTCGGCGTTTTTCGATTACATACTTCCGTATTTTTCGCTCTGCGTGGTCGGACTTTTCCGTTACAAACCGCAAAAGTATGCGGCGTTCGTTAAGAAGAACGGCAAGAACAGCGCGATTGCAAAATGGGGCTACACCGTTGCGGGGCATTGGGGTATTTTTGTCGGCGCGGTATTGCATATGTTAATACGTTACGTTTCGCAGACGTTTTCGGGCATGTTGTTCTTTGCCGACGCAGAGGTATCGTTCGGTGCAAACCTTACTTACTGCCTTACGTACAACACGTTTGGAATAATCGACAGCGCTGTAGCGATAGCGGCGACGTTCATTCTTCTCTCGTCGCGCAGCTTCTCTATGTTCATGACAGTCAATTTCGATGACAAAAAAGCGCTGCGGGATGCGAGCATGTCCGTTCAAGCGTTCGAAACCGCCGATGCGTCCGTGCTCGAGGGCGGATCGACCGCGGGATCGGACATAACCGTTTCGGCAACCGAGGGAAAAGACGTAACCGATTAGGCGAAATCGGTGTTTTTAATCGTATTTTAATGTTCGCTTAATATACATATAATATAAAACCTCTTGACATAATCGTACATAAATTGTATAATATATACACCGATTATCGTTAAGGAGGCGCATGAATGTTCTGTTATAACTGCGGAAGCAAACTCGATGACAAAGCGGTTATATGCCCGCACTGCGGAGTGCAGGTGCGTACGCTTTCCGACGATCCCGCCGCATTCGGCGAAAGGGACGGCAAACATCCGTCGGTGACGGTTGCTCGGTCCGACGTTCCGCCGGCAAGCGCGCAGCGAAGTGCCAATAACGAAAACGCGCTCGCCATAGTGGGATTCATCCTTGCGTTTTTCGTTCCGCTCGCCGGACTCATCTGCTCGATAATAGGACTTAAAAAGGCGAATCAGGGCGCGCCGTACAAAGGTCTTGCGATAGCAGGCGTTGTCATAAGCGCCGTTTCGCTCGGCATAGCTTTTCTGGTTTTCATGTCGTACGGTTGTTTTATCTGCAGTCTATGCGCTGCGATACCCGTGTATTGATGTAAAAATAAAAATCCAAAAGGAGTTTGTATAGATGTATTGCAATAATTGCGGAAGTCAAATAAACGACGATGCGGTCGTTTGCCCGTACTGCGGCGTGCAGGTTCAGGCTCTTAAAACCGAACCGAAGCCTGCCGATGTCACTATCGAAACGCCCGTCGCACAGCCTCAGGCGCAGCCTGCGCCGAGCGCGCCCGTATCGAACGGTTCGGCTCAGTCGAACACCGTCGGTATCGTCGGTTTTGTTTTGGCGTTTTTCATCCCGCTCGCAGGACTTATCTGCTCGATAATAGGGCTTAAAAAGGCGAATCAGGGCGCGCCGTACAAAGGCCTTGCTATAGCAGGCGTCATCATAAGCGCCATAGCTATGTTCTTCAATCTTATACTCGTAGTTTCGTGCACTTGCGCCGCCATCGCAGCAGGAGCAGCAGCCGGCGCTACAGGTCCGAATGTCGATTATTATTACGCCGTGCTTTCTCTTCTGTAAAACCCATTAAGAAAGTCCCCGAGAGATCGGGGATTTTTTATGCGCAAAATTTTTTCGGAAAGCAAAAATCGCATATAAAAACGAAATAATTATCTTGCGGACAAGTTATAAAAAAGGCTTGATATTTTCGGTGAAATGATGTATACTTTACGAAGTGATATTTTCACGGAAAAATCGGAATAAGGGAGTTATTTATGGATCTTAGGCAACTTGATTCTTACCATCACGGGGATTTGTATGACGCCTATAAGTATTTGGGCTGTCATTTCGATAAGGCGACTGGCAAAGCGGTGTTCCGCGTATGGTCAACGCGAGCCGCGTCGATATCCGTAATAGGCGATTTCAACGGTTGGGACGTCAATGCTCACCGCATGACCAAGATCACCGAAGCGGGCATATGGGAAGTCACCGTGGAAGGGGTCAAGCTGTACGACAGCTACAAGTTCTATATAGAGAACGGCTTTTCTTATCCTATTTACAAATGCGATCCGTATGCGTTTCACCGCGAAACGTTTGAGGGCACCAACGCCAAAGTCGTGGATATCGAGCACTTCAAATGGACGGACGGCGATTATCTCGCAAAAAAGTCGGAGCCGTACAATGCGCCTATAAGCGTGTACGAAGCGCACATCGCGTCTTGGCGCAGATATGCCGACGGCAACACCTTCGACTACCGTAAGTTCGCCGACGAGATGAGCGAATATCTCAAAGAGCTGGGCTACACTCATCTCGAACTTATGGGTATCGCCGAATACCCGTTCGACGGGTCGTGGGGCTATCAGGTGACAGGCTATTTCGCGCCTACGAGCCGTTTCGGTACGCCCGAGGACTTTGCGTATCTCGTGGATAAAATGCACGCTTGCGGAATAGGCGTTATCCTCGATTGGGTGCCCGGGCATTTCCCCAAGAACGGCGACGGACTTTACGAGTTTGACGGAGGTCCGCTTTACGAGCACAGCGATCCGCTCAGAATGGAGCACAAAGAATGGGGCACGCGCTGCTTCGATTACGGCAGAAACGAAGTGCGCAACTTCCTTATATCCAATGCGTTTTATTGGCTCGATATGTATCATATAGACGGGCTGCGCGTAGACGCGGTCGCGAGCATGCTGTATCTCGATTACGGCAGGTACGAGTGGCGTCCGAACATCAACGGCGGCAACGAGAACCTCGAAGCGGTGGATTTTTTGCGCAGGCTCAATACCGCTGTTTTCGCGAAATATCCCAAGGCGCTCATGATCGCCGAGGAATCTACGTCGTGGGGCGGCGTTTCCCGACCCGTAGACATGGGCGGGCTCGGCTTCAACTTCAAGTGGAACATGGGCTGGATGAACGACACGCTCACGTATATAAAAACCGATCCCGTATTCAGAAAGTATCATCACAATACGATCACGTTCTCGATGATCTATGCGTTTACCGAAAATTTCATACTGCCCATTTCGCACGACGAAGTTGTGTACGGCAAGGGTTCGCTCATAAACAAGATGCCCGGCGACTACGACATGAAGTTTGCGGGAGTGCGGAACTTCCTCACTTATATGTTCTCGCACCCCGGCAAGAAACTTTTGTTCATGGGCGCGGAAATAGGTCAGTTCAACGAGTGGAACTTCGCAAAAGAGCTCGATTGGAGCGTGCTCGATTATCCCGCACATTCGGATCTTAAAAAGTTTATGTCCACTTTGAACGGCATATATAAAAACTACCCGGCAATGCACGAGATCGACTACGATTGGAACGGTTTCGAGTGGCTGGTTCCTGACGACTATCTGCAAAACATTCTCATATACGAGCGTCGCGACAGCGCCGGCAACCGCATGGTCGCCATAATCAATTTCGCGCCCGTGCCGCACGAAGGCTACCGCTTCGGTGCGCACGAAGGCGAATACACCGAGCTTTTGCGCACTCAGATATATAAGTGGGATCAGTCGGGCGACAAGTACAAGACCGAAAAGGTGGCAAGCCACGGCAAGGACGATTCGCTGTGCATAGACGTTCCGCCCATGGGCGCTATCCTTCTGTATTGCCCCAATGATAAAACCGGTGCGGTAAAGGAGAGCAAGCCCCGAGTCAAAGCGACGGAGCATGCCGAAAAACCGAGCGCTAAGCCCGCAGCCGCAAAAAAACCTGCGAGCGCCAAGCCCGCGAAATCGGAAAATGCGGATGCGCAGGTAAAACCCGCGAAGAAACCTGCGGCGGATAAGCCTGCTGCGAAGAAAGCCGCCGTGAAAAAGAGCGGCAAATAAACGGTCGGTCATCCGTTTTTCGACAACAAATAAATGCCGATTACGACAAACTACAACAGCGCGGTAATGAGATTTTATGGTATAATGAGCGTATCGGTTAAGGAGATATATATGGCAAAGAAAAAATTGAAAAACATCCTGTTCGTCACTACGGAAGCCGTTCCGTTCGCGTCGACGGGCGGAATGGGCGAGGTGTGCGGCAATCTTCCGCGCGCTCTCAACAGAACCAAGCAAGCTGCGGCGCGGGTCATGCTACCGCTTTACGAGGACGTTGCGCGCAGGTATAAAGACGAGATGACGTTTGTGTGCAACATAACCGTCGGATTGTCTTGGCGTAATCAGTATTGCGGACTGTTCCGCATGGACAGCGACGACGTGACGTATTACTTCGTAGACAACGAATACTACTTCAAGCGTCCCGAAATTTACGGATATTACGACGACGCCGAGCGGTTTGCGTTCTTTTCGAAAGCGGCGCTCGAGCTCATTCCGTATCTCGATTTCCGTCCCGACGTGTTGCAGTCTAACGATCATCTGACGGCGCTTGTGCCCGTTTATTACAATCTGTATTATAAAACGCGCACGGGTTACGGCAATATCAAGAACGTATTCACAATTCACAACATAAATTATCAGGGTGATTATCCGCTCATTATCGCGGGCGACGTCTTTGATATAGCCAACGACGATCTGCACGTAGTGGAGTACAACGGAAGGATAAATCTCGATAAGGGCGCGATTACGGTAAGCGACGCTATAACCACTATGTCGCCGCAGTACGCGCGCGAGATAAGACTGCCCGAAACTTCGTGCGGACTGGACGGAATACTGATAGAAAACCGCGGCAAACTGCACGGAATTCTCAACGGTATTGATACGGACGAGTTCGACCCCGCGCGGTCGATGTCGCTGTTCGTCAACTACGACGCGGATACGCTCGACAAAAAAGTAAAGAACAAGGTCGAGCTTCAGCGGATGCTGTCGCTTCCCGAGGATCCCGACGTTCCCGTCGTGTGCATGATAGCGCACATGGTTCCGCACAACGGCTTCGATCTTTTGCGCAAGTCGATCAATAAGTCCGGACCTGACGGAAACATTCTCGATACGAACATTCAGCTCATCGTCATGGGTCAGGGCGATCCCGATACGGAAGGGTACTTCTCGCACGTGCAAAATATGTACGACCGCCGCGTGCGCGCGCTGATAACCTACAACCGCGATCTTGCGCAAAAGGTGCTTTCCGCCGCGGATATATGCCTCGTGCCGTCGCGCACCGAGCCGTGCGGACTCACGCAGATGTCGGCTTGCAGGTTCGGAACGATTCCTATCGTCAGAGCGACGGGCGGGCTTATAGATTCGATTACCGATTGCGGCGAGAAGGGCGACAAAGGCAACGGGTTCATGTTCGAAGAATACGATTCGGACGTTATGGACAAAACCATTACGCGTGCAGTGTCGCTGTACTACTACCACAAGCCCGAGTGGCGCGAGCTTCAAAAGCGCGCCATGGCATGCGATTTCTCTTGGAAGAAAGCCGCGCTCGAATACAACAAACTGTACAACGACATATCCGAATGATCGGATGAAAAATCAACTAACCAAAAAAATCACCCCCAAAAAAAATTACAAGTAAATCAGGCAACGGAGGAGATATGAATAAGACAACCAATGAAGTGCAAGAGCTTATACTCGATAAACTCGCTCGCTATTTTGCTATCACGCCGGAGCAGGCTACCGAAGATCAGATATATAAAGCGGTGGCGCTCGTGGTGCGCGACCTTTTGCTTCAGAAAAAGCAGGAAAACAATGCGCGTATCGCAGAAGGAAAGTACAAACGCGTTTACTATCTCTGCATGGAGTTTTTGATCGGTCGTTCGCTCAAAAACAATCTGTTCAACCTCGGACTTACCGATCAGTTCAAACAATGCCTCAAAAGCATGAACTTCTCGCTCGACGATATTTTCGAGCGCGAATCGGACGCCGGTCTCGGAAACGGCGGTCTCGGACGGCTCGCTTCGTGTTTCATGGACAGTCTTGCGACGCTCAATTATCCCGCCATGGGCTTTACTATCCGCTATCAGTACGGCTTGTTCCGTCAGCGCATCGTCGATAATCAGCAGGTGGAACTTCCCGATATGTGGCTGCCGAGCGGCGAGGTATGGATGATGCCGCGTTCGGATAAGCGCTTTACCGTCAATTTCGGCGGCAGAGTGGAAGAGTACGAGGATAACGGCAGACTGTGCGTGCGGTACGTAGACAGCGAGCGTATAGACGCGATCGCTTACGACGTTATGATATCGGGCTACGGCGACAATGCGGGCGTGAGCGTTTTGCGGCTCTGGTCGTCGGCGTCGTCCACACAGTTCGATATGCGTTCGTTCTCGCAGGGCGATTACGAAAAAGCTATGCAGCGCGAAAACGAAGCCGAGCTTATTTCGAAAGTTCTTTATCCGTCCGACGATCACAGTCAGGGCAAGCAGCTCAGGCTTCAGCAGGAATACTTCCTCGTTTCCGCATCGTTGCAGAGCATAATCAAGGATCATCTGCGGCTTTATAAGAGTTTGAAAAACCTGCCCGACAAAGCGGTCATTCATGCAAACGATACGCACCCCGCGCTCGCAATCCCCGAGCTTATGCGGTTGTTGATGGACGAACACGGTTTTTCGTGGGACGAGGCGTGGGATATTACGAGCCGCACCGTCAACTATACCAACCATACGGTCATGGCGGAAGCGCTCGAGAAATGGGACGAAAACACGTTCAGGACCGTGCTTCCCCGAGTATTTGCGATCACGTGCGAGATCAACCGCAGATTCGTCGCGGCGATGAACGCCGACGGCGTTGACGGCGCCAAGATCGCAAACATGCAGATTATCGGCAACAATCAGGTCAAAATGGCAAACCTTTGCGTTATCGGTTCGCAGCGCGTCAACGGCGTTTCGGCGCTCCACAGCGAGATCATCAAGGATACAATATTCAACGATTTCAACGAGGTGTATCCCGACAGATTTACCAACGTGACCAACGGCATTACTCACCGTCGCTGGCTCATTCAGTCCAATCCCAATCTTTCGGCGCTCATAAAAGAACTGATAGGCGAAGACTTCTATACGAAGCCCGAAACGTTGAGCGGACTTATGAAGTATGCAAACGACAAAACGGTGCTCGAAAAGATAGGCAAGATCAAGCAGAAGAACAAAAAAGAGTACGCCGACTACGTTAAAAAGACGACGGGCTTCGTTCTCAACCCCGAGTCGAGATTCGACACTCAGATCAAGCGTTTGCACGAATACAAGCGTCAGCTTCTCAACGTGCTCAAAATTGTGCATTACTATCTCGATCTTTTGGACGATCCCAACAAGAACGTCACGCCGCAGACATTCATTTTCGGTGCCAAAGCGGCGGGCAGCTATATGCACGCAAAGCGTATCATACAGCTTATAAACTGTCTGTCCAAAGAGATAGGCAAGTACCCGAATATCAAGAACAAGCTCGACGTCATGTTTGTGGAAAACTACAACGTCACGCAAGCCGAGCATCTTATACCCGCTTCCGAGGTGAGCGAACAGATTTCGCTCGCGGGCAAGGAAGCGTCGGGCACGTCAAATATGAAGTTCATGATAAACGGCGCGGTCACGCTCGGTACGCTCGACGGCGCAAACGTAGAGATCGGCGAGCGCGTCGGCGACGACAATATCTTTATTTTCGGCTTAAAGACGGAAGAAGTAGAACGCGCTTGGCGTGCAGGGTACAATTCGTCTACGATATATACGCACAACGACGATATCAAGCGTGTCGTAGACAGGCTGAGAATAGGCTTTGACGGCGAGAGCTTTTCGGACATCGCAGACTACCTGCTGTCCGGCAATTACAACGTCGCCGATCCGTACATGTGCCTGCTTGACTTCGACGATTACGAAAAGGCGGCGGCGCTTATGGACAAGACGTATGCAGACAAGCAGAAATGGAACAGAATGGCGCTTGTCAATATCGCGCAGGCTGGTATATTCTCGTCCGACCGTTCGATATGCGACTATGCGAAAAACATTTGGAACCTGAAACGCGTAAAGAAACAACCCAAATAATAAATCGGATATCTCGGAGCGCGCTCGCGGAATGCGGGCGTGCTCGAATAATGTAAATCATCAGGAAAGGAGAGTGGATAAATGAAGACCGTAACGTTTTTTCCGAACTGTAAAAAGTGCAAAAGCCCGACGGGCGCGGCTATCGTAGGCGAGCCGATAACGCTAACGCTCAAGTTCACGCGCCCGCAAAATCCGTCGGAGGTGTTTCTCGTTCTTACCAAGGACGGCGAGGACGCCGTACGGTATGCAATGAATCTCGTGAGCTACGATAACGACGAATACACATATACGCTTACCGTCAAAGTCACTACGAGCGGATTGTACTTCTATCACTTCGATATACAGAACGAGGATCAGGTTTACCGCGTCGGCAGCGACGTGGATATGAACGCGCTGCTCGGAAAGGGCGGGGATTGGCAGCTTACGGTGACGGACGCCGAATATGCGCCGACCGTGCTCGACGGCGGCGTTATGTACGAGATAATGCCCGACAGATTCTTTATCGGCGGCGACAGGCTCGAAACCAAGCCGTACGCTAACTACCGCGACGATTGGGGCGGCGTGCCCGAATACCGCGCCGACGAGAACGGTACGGTCAGGAATACGGATATGTTCGGCGGCAATCTCAAAGGCATTGCAAAAAAACTTACATATCTTAAAAACCTCGGCGTTACTTGCATTTATCTTACGCCTATATTCGAAGCACATTCCAACCACAAGTACGATCCCGGCAACTACATGCGCGTAGACAGCGATTTCGGCACGATAGACGATCTTAAGGATCTTATAAAGAAAGCGAATAAGCGCGGGATCAAGATCATCGTGGACGGCGTATTCTCGCATACGGGCGACGACAGCATATACTTCAACAAGTACGGCAATTACGACAGCGTCGGCGCGTACGCTTCGGTCAAGTCTCCGTATTATCAGTGGTATAAATTCCGCGGTTGGCCCGACGATTACGAGTGCAGGCATAACATTTCGATCATGCCCGATACCGACGCAAGCAACCCGATGTTCGACGAGTTTATCGCGGGGCAGGAGGGCGTTATCCGGTATTGGACGCGGCTCGGTCTCGGCGGCTGGCGGTTCGACGTTTGCGAGCTGCTTCCCGACGATTTCATCAAACATTGCGCGTCTGCGGCAAAGAAAGAAAATCCCGACGCGGTCGTTTACGGCGAAGTGTTCATGGACGCTTCGAACATGACGGTGGACGGGGTGCGCAGAAACTTCTTGGACGGCGGCAAACTCGACAGCGTTACAAATTATCCGTTCAAGGAAGACATTCTCAATTTTGTGCGGTGCGGCGACAGCGGCAGGCTTAACAATACGGTCGAGTATGTAGTTAACAACTATCCGAAGCGCGCGGTAGACAGTCTTATGAATATCCTCGGCAATCACGATACGGCTCGGCTTATGACAGTGTTGGGCGACAGTGGAAACGTTGCGGATAAGGACGATAAGGCGAGAGCCGTAGTAAATAACAGAGAGGAAGCGACGACGCTCGTTAAGATGGCGTCGGCACTCCAATATACTTTGCCGGGTATTCCGTGCGTGTATTACGGCGACGAAATCGGTATGGAGGGCTTCGAAGATCCGTTCAACCGCAGATGCTATCCTTGGGGAAACGCAGACAAAATGTTGCTCAAGTGGTACAAAAAGCTCGGCGCGGTACGGGCGAACGAACGCGAGATATTCGCTCACGGCAGGTATAAGAGCGTAGATACCGATCACGGAGTGATGTACTTCAAGCGCAAGACGGATAGGGAAGAAGTTCTTGTAATAGTGAACAATTCGGGCAGCGAATACAAACCGCAGCTTGCAAAGGGCGACTATACGGACCTTACGACGTACAAACCGTTCGGCGGCACGGTAAGCGATAAGAGCGTGGCGATAATCAAGCTCACGAGCAAAACGCATTTCCCCGAGAAACCCGTAAAGGTAAAGAAATAGAATATACCGAACAACGTTAAACCCGCTTTGATTTAGTTTCAAAGCGGGTTTAACGTTGTATGATTTTTATAAAAATGATGAGTTCTTCGGAAATAGTATAAACTTCGAATAAAAACAGAGTAAGCTGAGAATGACGATTTCTCACGCAGTGCTATGAATTTTGCGGGAATGTACCATGAAAGTGGGGAAGCTCTTTTAGTATCAAACCGGCTATTTGCTGAGCTAATTTAGCATCTATTGATAATTTTTCTTTTAGACCTTTTGCTCTCTTCGACTGTTCATATTTTTCTTGTGCAAAATCGGGGCAGTAATCATCATTAACTTTACCGCGCTGTATTTCATTTTTATTTATTTCAAAATCCATACTCAATGAACTTCAGTTTACTCCATATTTCGGAAAGCATTTCGTCCCCGATTTTTGCATTTTGTGCGAAGTCGGGGATATCGACATATTCCGTAACCGTTTTACTCTCTTTTTCGTCTATTATTTTGACATTCCCACTCGCAAAGCATATCACTAGATACATCACTCCTTTATATTTTATGCGTAAGTCAAATCCTCGATTAATTAAGCTCAATGCTTCCGTAAACGACGGCAGGAACTTTTTATGTTCTCTCCACAAGTCACGCGCCCGATTAAGCGAAATCATATTATTGGCATTAGCGCAATCAGGATACTTCGCTTGGTGAATATCATCTATCCACCCACAATTTTTGCATGTGCCGCCGCCGTATTCGTAAGTGGATATCTCATTGCCGCAGACATCGCAGTTTTTTATTACTTTAATCCTCATATTTGCTCCTTATAGGATTTTGGGGATCTGACCAATCCCAGTAGTGTATGTGAGGGAACTTATGTTTTCCATTTCCCCCGTGAGAGTAGTCTATATCATATTCTGCCATGTCGTCAAAACCGAAGTATCGTTCCTGTACCTTTTTACCGTTTTGATATCGAACGATTTTAGAATTGGGAGTGGAATACCGTTCTTTACTGCACGGCGAAATTACATTTTATTTTTTCGAATTGTATTTTCTATATTATCTTTACAATTTATTGTGCTTTTCAACGCCGTGCTCGAATCTTGTGGGTATAGCACAAGCCCACACTTTCGTAGGGGTTTGTGTGTGTTGTACAAAATAACACTTTTCAGGGGTGTTTCAGTATGTCAGTTGTACAAAATAACACTTTTCCAAAAGGCGAAACAACCAATTGCCTAAATCTTATTAAATTAAACTAGTTATAGAGAGAATAGGCAATATTATAGACATTGACAAGGGCGAAACTAGTAAGTCAAAACTTTGTACTCTTTTTCGTTAGTGCCATTTAATCGGGACTGAATGGAAATCATGGTTATTCTCACCTTTCATAACCATCTCCACCTGAATTTTCGCATTGTTTTTAGGTGTTAGATTTACAATTACAGGGTTTTGAGGTGTTGTTGCCCTAAGAGCATGAATATAAATACCGTTATATGTTTCGCCATTAGAAATATGAATATTTTTATTAAACCCTAATTCTACGACACTATCCGATAAAACTTGATAAGATAGTTCATTTTCTGTATTTTTTATACAAATTATAAACATTGAAGTTGGTTCCATAAAGTGTTTTGCTTGAATTGTGACCATTATAGTATCTCTTGCTTCTATCAATGCTTCGACATTTGAAAAATGCTCATGCTGTGGTATAAACGTGCTATTGCCACTTACTACATCAACAATCTGTTTTAAAACCACTTCTATTCCATTAGTATATAAATCTAAATATAATGTCTGCATTAAAATAGCTGGAATTAATGAACCATCTAACCGAACAGGTATAATTTTACATTTCCCTTGAGTTGCTTTCATTAAAGCATTTTGCCATTCCAGCTTAACCATATTGCTTGAAAGACTATTTGTAGATATGAATAAGAAAAAATATTTTACTTTTTCTATCCCCTCATTCATTTTATCTATAATACCATCGCCAGGCTGTATAGACCAAGAATCGTAAAATACATTGTTCGCGCCGAATATAGTAGAAAGTCGAATTGCAATAGGCTCAACAATAGGCTTATCTTTTGTGTTATGCGAAAGAAAAATCATATCAAATATCCTCAACTGTTTTTTTAGATTATACAACTTTTAAATATAAAACGCAATAATGTCAACCACAAAACTTCTCAAACTCTTCCATTAAACAGAATAGCCCGAACGTCTTTTTTACGATAAAGAAGTTCGAGCTATTAAGACTTGTGTGTGTTATACAAAATAACACTTTTTGGAGGTGTTTCTGATAGTGAGTTGTACAAAAAAACACTTTTCCAAAAGGTGAAATTATTGTTGCGCACTATGAGTTGCTTTTTGCCCCTACATATGATAAGCTATAAATATATGTGATTGGATTGGAGATTAATATGAGTAACATAACCAATAAAACATACGATGTATTTCTGTCTTATCATGGTGGCGCTGGTGACAGTACTCGCAGTTCATACGCAATGGCGGAAAAATTGTACTATTACTTAAAACAACGCAACATGAATCCATTTCTTTATAAGAAAGAAAACGATTCCGATTTTTACGATGCTATAAATACAGCTATCTTAGGTAGTCGTCATTTTATTTTGATAGCTTGCGACAAAGATATGTTATCCGAGTGGGTCAAAGACGAAATAAAACAGTTCGACGGACTTCGTAAGAACGGACAAAAACCGAATAGTTTAATCTCGGCATGTATATTTGGAAATATTACTGAAGCCGATTTATATCGATTTAACACAGTATTTACGACAAAAGACATTGTCCATGGTGAACAAGACTTCAAGAGGCTATATCAAGCAATCGTCACAAAAGATGCGGAAATTACAGCAACCCCCGTGCAGGAAATTGCTTCTACAATGAACTATACGCAGGAACAGCCCAGAAATGATTTTAAAACATTCAGCGACATTTCTAAGATGTTTATTCAACTATATCTTTCAAAATGTACGAATACCCAATATGCAAGTTTTGCGTACGATGACTATTCAAAAAATTGCGAAACAATAACTAAGCGTTTGAAATGCATGTCTTCTGTTACTATTCCCAAGAACTGTGACAATGTAATCGAAGAATATTTCAATCGTATATTAAAACTTGACAAATCCGTTGGTTGTAATATTATGCAGGTTGCAGGGCAATCAGGCACGCAAAAGAGCTATGTATTGCAGCTTTTGTATATACGGTTTTTTAACAGTATGGATACGCATAATTATGATCCAATTTACATTAGTTGCGATGCTATACGTAATATGCTTATGAATGGCAAAACAGCCGATCAGATTGAGCAACTTTTCAGCGATGTTCAACAAGAAAACGGACGTAGTGCACTATTTATTATCGATGGCATACGCAATATAGTTGCCGACAATTATCGAATAGATTTCCTCATTAAAAAAATATCCGACAAATTCGAAAATGTGCACTACATCATTGGCAAAAATATTGTGCACTGTGATAATCCTATTCGCGCAAATAAGTCGGGACTTGCAAAGGGCAGATATGGCATTATGCTCAATCTATCCCCTATCAGTCTTTACGATAAAGAAAAATGCTATTCATATATTTCGACAATTAAAAATCTTCCTTTGACTGATATAACAGAGATATATAAGATACTAAATAAAAGTGGATTATTGACAATAGACGAGTATCTCATACGAACAATTTGTGAAAACTATGATGGTGTTAACGCGCCGCGCATAATGAACGTATTTGAAGATGAACTGTTAAATAATCTCGATGGAGATTACGAAATGCTAAAACGGGGTGCCGATATAATCTTCGAATTTGCATACGGCAAGAATGAAACGATAGATTTTAATGACGAAACCACACTCGACATTCTCAACCTTATCTGCAACGAACAGATATATTTATACTGCCTAATCGCCTTGTATTACACCAAAAAACTTGATGAGTACGATAATACGGGCAATTATGACTTTTTCCAAATGGTTATGCCTAAAGAAATCACTCGTTTTATCACGCAACGAATAAATGAATATCCTAAACACGAGGACAGCATATTAACCCTCGCTGGTCATTATAACGAAATGTCTGCAATGGGAAAAAGCGAAATGTCATTTTTCCTTGGTAGAATCAAATCAGCTAACCAACGTGCAAAAGCGATTGAACTTTTGCACACATATTATGATGAGACAAGTATTGCGATTAAACAGAAGCTTATCGATGACAAATATAATGGAAAAACCTATTCGCATGATGCATACAAACAAGACTTATTTTTGTTTCGTGGACTTTCGGTAAGTCTTATATACTGCGGCGATAAAAAAATTTTATATGACTATATTCGTAGCCTTATCGATAATGATTTGAGTAATTCAATTAATCGCGGCTTTCACTTGGAATACTATGGAGATATTCGCTATATACCGAATCAAAATATGCTTACATATGAAGACAATCCGAAGCTCGGCGAAAGAACATTGCGTATACTATGCAATTCTGTTTATACTCAGCTAAAAAGCGGTGAGCTTCACCCAGCTATACTCTTAGAATTATTTACAATAACCTCCCTATTGCAAATACGTATTGAAACATCAAAAAATATAATCTCATTTGACATAACTGAATATATCACACGTTGTAAAGAGCTTATTCCACACTGTCTCAGTGCTATTAATTGTGATGACAATATTATTACGTCGTTTTTCCAAATGGCAGTAAATGATTTCGAAAAATATCTTGCCTCAAAATTGTCACAGTTTTCTCCAAAGCGATATCTCTGCAACGATTATCTCGCCGCAACAGAAATTAAGCGTGCAGGCTGGGTCATGCAAAATGTACCCCACCCCGAAAGTATAGTAGAACATATGTATTCCTGTTGGTTCATAGCTCTTACTTGCCTTCCTAACACCGATTTAGACATACCGGAATACAATAAGCAAAAAATTATGGATATGCTACTTGTTCACGACCTCGCCGAAACAAAACTCAAAGACATTCCAAAATATGAAAAGCCCAATTATCCTGATTACGACAAAAAAGAAAACCATGAAATGCTTGCCATACTGTTAAAGGGAACTTATGACGGCATGGATGTTATGACCCCATTTGTGAACGCCTGGGATGAATGGTACACATTCGAAAGCATAAACGCAAAAATCGCCAAAGATATAGACACAATACAAGCAATATATCAATTCCTCGTTTACAATCAAAAGTATCCACAATGCTTTGACCGTGAGCGAAAAATAGGGTGGCTCAATGAAATGCAATGCGTAACAACCAAATATGGTAGACTCATTCTGGAAGAAATAATTTTACACAATGAATTATTCCATGATACACTTGAAGAATACGGGTATCTCCATCTTGAATAATTAACATCTTAGTAACACAATCTCAAGCAACCATCATACACTTTTGCAACACCGCAACAGTTCAAGTCTGCCAAGGCGAGTTTTTTGTTCAACTGAGTTAGAAGTTAGTTGTGCAATAAAACACTTTTGATTTTAACAATAAAAAATAGCTGTACGAACACATGTTTGTGCTTACATTCGCCGTCAAATGGCAAATTTAAGGACAAAAACACCATATCTCACCCCAAAATATGAAAAAAATTGGTCGATATGAATGTGACATATCGACCAACTGAACTGGTACACCCGACAAGATTCGAACTTGCGACCCTCAGAATCGGAATCTGATACTC
>CAJULK010000021.1 GCA_910587455.1 uncultured Christensenellaceae bacterium
GGTAGAGCACCACCTTGGTAAGGTGGAGGTCCCGGGTTCGAATCCCGGTAACAGCTCCATGGTAACCCCCCTCTTAACCGCTAAGAGGGGGGTTTCGTTTAACTGATATAATATAAATGCCGAAATAATAAACAAACCCGACCGACAGCCGATGATACGATTATTCCCGATCGCGGAAATCGCGTTCTCGATTTTCAATATTTAGAGCTTTACGTTATTCTATATCTATCACGACAAACTCCGATTTGGTACCCGTTTTGAATTTCAGTTCCCAATCGGATATGCCCGACGTGACTATAAACTGCGTATTGTTTCTGCGTTCGTATCCGTATGTTCTGTCGTTCGCTCCGATCCATTCCCCGAAATACGTTATAGGAAACAACTGCCCGCCGTGCGTATGCCCGGACAAAACGAGATCGACTCCTGCTTTCGCTTCCTTTTCGTAATCGTTTGGTTGGTGATCTATGACGATCATAAACTTTTCGCTGTCGAGGCTCGCCACTATATCCGCAATCTCTGCCCTTGCCTCGCCGCGCTCGGCTTCCGATGCATCCTGCCTGCCGATAATATAAAACTCGTCATTCAGCAATACCGCCTCATCCTCGAGCACTGTCACGTTGTTTTTTTCGAGCGCCGCAATAAGATCGTCGCCGCTGTAGCCGCGCGAGTCGTAGTAGCCTTTGTCGTGATTGCCGAACGAATAGTAAACTCCGTATGTCGTTTCAAGCGTTCCGAGCGCCGCACACGCCTTTTCCATATCCGATTTTGTCGTACCGTCGTCGATGAAATCGCCTGCTATGATAACGACGTCGGGATTTTGATTTTGAATATTTTTTACGTGCAAGGCAAATCCGTCGCCGTCGAACGTCGCGCCGATATGCGAATCGGCAAACATGATGACGCGCAGTTTGGATATTTCTTTGTCCGTTTCTATTCTATACTGTGTGACCCAAACGTTATGCGCAAGCGCCCAGCCCACTGCCAAATACACTACCGCCGCAACAAAAGCGGGCGCCGCCGCCCAATAACCGTTAAAACGTTTTTTCCGAATTTTTCCGGCTACGAACATTATAAGATTGCAGACAAGCCAAAACAGAACAAGCACTATCAAACTGATAACGGCGTTTATATACCCGATCGTCGGCACAAGTATTGCTATAACAATCGCTACGGCAAGAGCTGCGTATATTATGCGCAACCATCGCCTGCCCGTCAGCTTCTTCCAAAACGGAAACTTATACACCCGACTTACCAAATATACCAGCCCGCCGACTGCCGCGATTATCACAGCTATTAAAATCGCTATCCACATTTTATCTCCTCCTTTAGCGTTGCACTCCGCTCGACGACGACAAACGGTCGGGTTCCGTCTTAATAAATTTCGTTCATTGTAATATATAACTCCGCAATCTGTCAAATAAATTTTCTTTATACCTTTCCATAACGCGCGCTTATACATTTATCTCGCGCACGAAAAATGTTCGCCGATAAATAAAGTAAAAAATCTTGATTTACTAAACTGTCGGTTTAGTCGAACGTAAGCCCCCGTCAAACTTTTCTTCTCCCGATATTTTTTCGCGAGAGAGCGGCTGCTCGATCGGCGGATATTCGGTAATCGACGAGCGCCTGCAAAATTATGTTTTTCCTTTTACTCGTATAACGCGCAAACTAATCACACGGCTTTATTTTATGTTCTCGCCTATATGATTTCTCCAAAAATTTAATATCTGACGCTAATGATTTTCCGTGCCGAAAATATTCGCGATAACTTGCCGCACGCGAAATCTGCGCTTTATAAAAAATCGCAAAAATCCCGATTTGCCGAACCTACGGTTTAACGGCACGGCAGCGCTCGGTAAAACTTTTTTACTTCATGTAAAATTTCGTCTGAGAACGCCTAAAACGAATCGTAATACCGCGCTTCCTCCGCTAAACATACGGCTATTCCATAATCTGATTAACACGGTTTTGCATGTTACCCTATCCGAAAACAGTTTCGGAACAACACGAAATAAAAGTGAATCGATAAAGCGATTGTTCGTTATTGTCCGATTTGTCGGCAATATAAAACGCGGAGCAATTCTCCGCGTTTTATATTATGATTAACATTTTATATCGTTCTATTTCTTTTTTGCTCTGTTTTTTGCATTTACGGCATTTTGAACATAATCGGTATAGCGATGACGCTCGTTTCTTGTAAGAAGCGCAACATTCATCGCAAACATTATGAGCTTGCCGGCACTGTCTATATCGGTTTCGCCGACGTTCATTGCGACGGGCAGTTCTCCGTCCGACTTTATCACATGAAATTGCGACGGAACGTTATTCGGGTCTATGGCGAGTTTTAACACGATTCCGTTCGATTCAAGCGATATACCGGCCTTAAGTTGCTCGCCGAACCGAAATTGTTCGTCTTCTTTGGTAATTTTTGCTTTAATGCCCGGATATGACAATATTACGTTCTTTACCGCATTATAAACGCCGTGCACCGACTTATCGGCTATTATTCTGTCTATGAACGGCTTTTGCGTTTTAGGCTTCGACTGTTTTTCTGTCTGTTTTGCGGGTTTTTCTGTCTGCGCCGCTGCTTCCGATTTTTGTTTCGGGGCTGCCGATTTAGGCTTCTGTTTGGATTCAGTCGTCTTTTGCGGCGATTTCGCGACTTTTTCGGTCGGTTTTTCGGTGGGTGCTTCTGCGTTTTCCGTTTGAGACTCCGTCTGAACCGTTTCTTTCGCCTGTTCCCGTTCTTGTCCGCCCGAATTTTCTACGATCGGTTCTTCGACGGCAATACTATCTTCCGCTACTTTCCGATCTTCTTCGGTAGGCAATTCGTCGCTCTCTTTTACTTCGTTTTCTGCGGTCGGTTGCTCCGCCGAGTTCTCTTGCTCGTTCAAATCGTTTTTAGGTTCCGTCGATACGAGCTCGGTTCGATCGTCCGTCTTTTCGTTTTGCTCGCGCTTTTTCTTGCGTTTTCCCGATACGACTATATACACGGCAAGCGCCGCAAAAATCAGGATCAAAAACAAAACGCCTACAACGTAATACCAAGGACTGCCCGAGTCGGTAAACGGATTTACCGCTGAAAAATTCAACATATTATTATCTCCTTTTCGAAATTATACTAAATTTCGATGTCCGTGTCAAGCGTACTCCATCAATATCCGCTCAGCTCACGCGCTGCGGTACGGTTGATATCGCGTTCTTTTATAACCTGCTTTTTCTCGTAATTCTTCTTTCCTTTTGCGAGCGCGATTTCTATTTTTACGAATCTTCCCTTAAAATATATTTTTACGGGCACGATAGTAAATCCTTTTTCCTGCGCCTTGGAAGCAAGCCGTGACAACTGCGTTTTGTGCAAAAGCAGTCTTCTCGACCGCCGCGGATCGGGTGCGAACGCGCCGACTTTGGCATACGGAGTTATCTGACAATTTTTAAGCTCGAGATTGCCGTTTTCGACATGGCAAAAGCTGTCCCTGAGCGAAACGTCGCCTTTTTTGACCGACTTTACTTCCGAGCCTTCGAGCGCTATCCCCGCTTCGAAAGTTTCCACGAAAAAATAATCGAAAACGGCTTTCTTGTTCACCGCTACGGTTACGTTAGTCGGCTTTGCCTTGGCAACCGCCGCTTTTTTTGTTTTTCGTTCAACCTTGCTTTTCATGTTATTTACCCACGCAGAACCGATCGAACACCGATTCTATAATTTTTTCGTCCGCTTGTTCGCCGTACAATTCCGATATTGCCGAATATGCGTCGAACAATAGCGCCGAAACTATTTCCAACCCGAAGGCACTGTCAAGTTCGTTTTTTGCATCTTTGCAGCGTTCGAAACACCGCATCGCACATTCGTACTGCCTGTGATTGCAAATTCCACCGCAGTCATTGGGGCACAGATCGAACAGTTTTTGCTTTAATGCCGTTATATTGACGTTATTTTTTGCGCTCACTTCCAAAACACCGTTCGTTTCGGCACGTCTGTAATTTGTTCCGACATCCTTATTTACGTCGCATTTGTTTTTTATTACAACGGATTCTCCGTTTGTCGCTACTTCCGACTTTGTGCCACTTTCGTCCGCAGTAACATACACGACGGCATCTGCGGTTTGCGCCGCTTTCTTTGCACGCTCCACGCCTATTTTTTCTACGGCGTCTGTCGTTTCCGTAATCCCCGCAGTATCGATTATTACAAACTTCTTATCTTTATAAACATAATTTCCGTCCAATATGTCTCTCGTCGTTCCCGCAATATCCGTAACTATCGCTCTATCGCTTTGCGTAAGACAATTGAGCAACGTCGATTTTCCCACATTAGGCTCGCCTATTAGCGCTATTCTGAACCCGTCGTTTATGATCCTTCCGCCGGCAAACTTTTCTATCTCGCTGTTCAATTTTTCTATACAAACGTCTACGGATTTATACACGTCGTCTACCAAAGCAGTGTCTATTTCGTTTTCTTCAAGTTCGTCACCGTAATGAAGCACCGCTTCTATGGAACTCAAAGCCTTATTCAAAATATTTTTCACTTGCGAAAATTCGTCATAGCCGCCGTCGTAACGCTTGTTTCCGTAAACGAGCTGCTCCGCTGTCTGTGCGTCGATAACGTCCGCAAGCGCCTCGCATTGCATAAGGTCTAACTTACCGTTCAAAAATGCTCGTTTTGTGAACTCACCTTTTTCAGCCGCAAATGCTCCGGCGTTTATAAGCGTTTTTATTATACCGTCGCAAATCACCGTATTTCCGTGCGGATAAAGCTCTACCGTATCTTCACCGGTATACGACTTAGGCGATTCGAAACATGTCGCCATAAGACGCTCATTGAACTTTTCCGTCTTAAACACGTTGACCGCTATCTTTCC
Source organism: uncultured Christensenellaceae bacterium (assembly GCA_910587455.1). Lineage (GTDB taxonomy): Bacteria > Bacillota > Clostridia > Christensenellales > Pumilibacteraceae > Anaerocaecibacter. Next base: position 4,854 of record CAJULK010000021.1, read on the forward strand.
GACTTCGAGACGCCGTGACAAAAAGCGGCCGACAAGGTCTATACTTCCCTTTCCGCTTATTCTTATCACCGCAACAGCCGATCTGCCGTACGGCGTCGCAAGCGCGACAATTATTCTGTTGTTTTGTTCGATTCTGTTCATAAGTTTTATACAATTTGTTTATAACCGATGGTTTTATTGTTTTTATATAATATTTTTGCTTCGGTTTTTTGTTTTTTATTTTTCTGCCTTGTGCGTTTCTTTTGTCTTTTGTGCATTTGTTTTTATTTCCGACCGAGTTTTTGTTCAATCTCGCGCCACAGTGTTTAGTGGTTTTTTTGATTCTATAGTTAAATAGCCACTATATATTGTTTTATCGGAATGTTATACACATTTATACACCGTTTAACATTACATACTATATAAAATATATTATAAACACAACACAAAACCGCCTGACCGTTATTTTTTTTCGTATATAAACAACCGCCTGTGTATATCCGTTTCGGGAAGATCGTAATCGATAACGGACTCGAGAGACAGCGAGTATTTGGTAACTGTTTTCTCGCTCGCTTCATTGTCGTTTTGCGTTCTGTACAGAATGACTTTTCCGTGCGGTTTGGCAAGCGGAGCGCAGAAAGATAACGCGGTATCTATATCTGCGAGCGCTCTTGCGCAGACTGTATCGAACCGTTTTTCGGTTTTTGATAGAACTTCCGCTCTCGAGTATTCGGGGCGGACGTTTTTTATGCCTAGTTCGGCAACGGCGCGTTTTATTAAAGCGAGCTTTTTTCCTACGCTGTCCAAGCCGGTGAAATCAAGTTTTGTCGTGATAGCGAGCGGAAGCGTTGGAAATCCGCCGCCGCAACCGACGTCGCAGCAAGAACCGAAAAAGTATTCGCTCGGGTATACGCTGTCGAGATAGTGTTTTACGTATACGTCGTCTACGGTACGAAGCGCGGATATATTTACTGCCGAGTTTACTTCGAAGTACAGCGCTGTCAGGCGGTCGAAAGTATTTATGAGCGATAGATCTTCGAATTTCGATTTGATATAGTCGGCGAATACTCGTCTGCCGAATGACGATTCGAGTTCGGAATTAAGGTTTTCCATTATTTACGACCGTCGTTTAAGTAAAGAATACCGAGAGTGCTTTTGCCGCAGTGGCTGGTTATCGTTGCGCCGGCTATTGTTTCTATGATGTTTTCACGAGCGAAACCGTAGTCGATGAGTTTTTTCCGAACGGCGTCAACCGTTTCATGTTCGGCATAGGTATGAGTGATAAAGACACGCGAAGTATCTGGAGTATCGAATTTTTCGAGCACTGCGTCCACATATTTGAGAATATTTTTGGAAAAACTGCCCATGAATTTTTTTACGACGGTAATCTTTCCGTCGATCATCTGAAGCATGGGCTTTATTGAAAACGCTTTTCCGAAAAACGCCGCAAGACCGCTGCATCTGCCGCCTTTGTATAAAAAATCGAGTGTGTTTACCACAAAAGACGCTTGAACGGATGATTTGCGTGTTTCGAGCGTTTCGGCTATTGTTTTTGCGTCCGCGCCGTTATCGCGCATATCCGCAGCGGCGAGTGCGAGTAGTCCCGTTCCCGAAGAAAGCGATCTCCCGTCTACAACGTAAACGTCGTCGAGCCGTTCGGAAGCGGATTTTGCGAATTCATAAGTGGAGGATATTTGCGACGAAATAGCGATGTGAACGACCGCAAAGCCGTCGTCGGTGTACGATTTGAAGTAATCGTAAAAATCTTCGGACGAACGTGCGGCTGTTTTAGGAAGAACTTTATGATTTTCGAAGTAATCGAAAATCATTTTAGGATCTATGTCAACGTCGTCGAGATATTGAGTGTCCCCGAGCATTACGAAAAGCGGAAACTCGCCAATGTCGCGAGTTTTGAAAAGCTCGTTAAGATCCGATGCGCTGTCTGTAGTGATTTTGACTTTTTTGGATTGCATGATTCACCCCGTTACGTCATGCGATCGCATTGTCGCCGACGTTGAATAATATCTTTAATATTTTATCGGCAAATGTGCCGGGATCTACTACCGTAAGCATTTTTCCCGTCAATTGCGACAGCTTGCCGCATCCGTTTTTGCGCGAATCGAGCGAAACGTTGCGGTTGTCGCCGAGATAGTAAAACTCATTTTCGGGAACGAGTACCGAATGTGAAAGTATGAGATTTTTGAGTGTTTCTTCGTTCGACCCTGCCGCATAGTCCTCGGAAATATCAATAGAAGTCAGGTTCGGGTAATAGTTGGTAAGGAGTTCATGTATGTTTCTGTATTCCATCCGCTCTTTTATATACGGTTCGTCTGTAGGTGAAAACGTAGTTTCGCCGCTTTTCATGATATAAAGATCCATATAGCGGCGGTCGGTCGGCGATATCATGAAAATAATTCTGTCGCCTTCCGTCGCAACGACGCGCTTGATGATTATGTGCGGTTCGTCGCTTTCCGATATATCGAGAGTTACGATATCCCCGCGCGTAAACGAATAACCTCTGCGCATCATCAGGCAGCTCTGCTTGTCGAATATGCTGTTTTCCATGCTTTGCCCCGAAATAGGCGTATACGAAAATAACAGAAAAAATAAGAATACTGCCAATAATAATATTATTAAAATATACATAAGTGCAAGCGAAAGTATTTGCGTAAACGTTCGCTTTTGCGCTTTTAGCAGCAATTCGCCTGTATTAAGCGGGTCTGCCATGCGCTACACCCACAGCACCGAGCCGATTATAAAATCAGACTCAGCAGAAAACGCCAACATTATTATATCCGACCAATCGGAAAGCGGACCCTTGTCGCTCTTGAAATCGAAGTGATTAAGTGTGATTTTGTGCCAATTATCGTCGCTCGGAACGTTTATTTGACAGCCGTACGATTCGGTTTCGTTGCTTACCGCTACGTTGACCGTTTGCGGCTTGCCGCAAAGCATTATTTGAAGCAGAGAGCCGTTTGCGGCGCGGTAAAGCGGATCGCCGGGCTTGAAAGTGACAAGAGAATGACTGTCGCTTGTAATGCCGTCTATTCCGAAAAGTCCGCTCACTGCCGATATGCTTCCGCCGTCGGGCGACGTCCATACGTCTTTGCCCATGCTTCCGTCGTAAATAAGACGGCGGCTGACGACCGACATCGGAGGAATACCGAGCGTTTTGGGAATTAAAGTCAAAAGTCCTGACGACGTAATATATCCGTCGTCGTCAGATACGTTTACAAAAGCATATACGTGTTTTTCGTTTCGCAGCACATCTACGTTCGCCATATATTCGCCGTCGCCTATTCCGAGCGGCTTAATGCTCATCCAACTCCGCCGAGTCGGATTGTCTACGCAAAAGGAAGTGAATAACCGAACATTATCGGTAGGCGGCGGCTCGTCGCCCGATGTTATTCTAATATTAAAATATAATTTATTTTCCGAATTTGCCGCTTTTATTTCGGGACGAACGAATTTAGGTTCTCCGTCGGCGGCGCAAGAAGAAAAGAAACCGTTAATTTGCGGATATACCGACTTCATACCGCCCGAGAATGCACGCTCTACTATGCGGAAGCCGCGGAGCGATACGGTGTTGTCCGCAAGCACGCACATGTGATCGAGCGAACCGTCCTCGTCGTTTGACGCGACCGAAATAAATATCGGTGTTTTGCTGAGCGGTGCATACGAAGAATTGTCGAAAGCGGCGCGGTAATTTATTATCGGATTGCCCGTTCCGTTCACGGCAGGCAAGATATTCAAAAGAGTTGCGCAGCCTTTCAATCCGTCGTCGAGTGCCGTTAGTTTATACACCGTACTGCCGCCCAAACCTTTTCCGAGTGCGTATATGTTTTGACCGTCGTATTTGTTTTTAAGCAGTAAAATTGCCCGACGCGCAAGACAAGTCCATATATACCAACAACAGCTCAATGCGTCTTCCGGAGCGTCGAACGCCGATTTACCGTAGTTGTTGCAAGACGAAAGTGATTGCGGATATATTGTAAACCGAAACGCGTCGTCGCGCTCGCCCAAATAATCGAGAACGGCTACAGTATAACCGTAATCATAAAAATACCTTGCCGTGCCGTCGTTATCGCCGAATTTGTCGGAAAGATACAAAATAACTCCGCGCGACTGCGGATTTTCCAAAATCTTTATATATGCGCGCGCTCGCCCGTCAGTTGTCGTAAAACCGTCGAAATAGTATTCTTTGACAGTAACGCTGTCTTCCGTTTTGTCTGACAGCGCCGTTTCGTTGAGCGGCAAAGCGTTTACATCGTAATCGCGCCAAAGGCTATTGGGGTTTGTTATATCCGAACTGATTCGCATTTACAGTATTATATACCCGCTCACTCCTTTTGTCAAGTGATAATCGCAAAACGAATGTATGTAAACCTCAATCGCAAACAATCGACAAATACCGCAAAATCCGAAATTCACTGTATGCAAAGCAGTTCTTGTTATTATAATGATTTTATAACACGACTTTTCCAATGTCGAGCGAGCATATTCGGCGCTAATACTTGACTTTTGCGTGCGCGCCGTTTATAATAGAAAAAAACTCACGGAGAAAGAAATTATGGCACCTGTCAGAAAAGGAGGACTCGGAAGAGGACTCGGCGCGCTTTTGAGCGATATCGAAGAAGAATCGGTAATCAGCACGACGGAATCGTCGGAAATGCTTCTCGCAAACATCGAGCCGAATATCGATCAGCCGCGTAAGCAGTTCAATAAGGACGCTCTTTCCGCGCTCGTAGAGAGCATAAAGCGTCACGGCATAATAACGCCGCTTATCGTTACACCCAAAGACGACGGCAAGTATATGATTATTGCCGGCGAACGCAGATACCGTGCCGCAAAAGCCGCGGGATTGATTTCCGTGCCCGTGTGTATTCGCGAATGTACGCCCGTACAAATAGACGAACTGTCGCTTATAGAAAACATTCAGCGCGAAGATCTCAACGCAATGGAAGTCGCCCGTGCGATCAAAAAGCTCATGGACGATTACGGATACACGCAAGAAGAAGCCGCCGAAAGGATCGGAAAAGCCCGCCCTACCGTCGCCAACTTTTTGCGGCTGATAGATCTTACCGAGCCGGTGCAAAGACTTGTCGAGGACGGTAAACTTTCCGCAGGACATGCCAGATGTCTTGTAGTAGTTACCGACCCCGCAAAGCAGCTCGAGCTTGCCGAAAAAGGCTGCGGAGAAAAACTGAGCGTGCGTGACTTCGAAAAGCTCGTTAAAAATGCCGTCAGCCCCAAAAAGCCTACCGTACCCGTTGTCCAAAGCCTCGAACTTAAAGATATGATAGTTCGTATGCAGCGCACGTTCGGAACAAAGGTGTCGCTTCTCGGAAACGATAATAAAGGGCGCATCTTTATCGACTACTATACTTCCGACGATTTGAACAGATTGGAATCTATGCTCGCTTTTCTCGAAAACAACTACAATAATTGATGTTTCACGTGAAACAAAAAGCTCTTCCTGACGGAAGAGCTTTTTTAATGCAATGTTTCACGTGAAACAATTTTGACATAGACTTATAGGATTTGATTGTTCCACGTGAAACATCAGCAATCTTTTTTGCGTGCTATATTGATATTATCCTCTTTTCTGTTGCGAAGCGTTTTTACGGGGTGATCCGCAACCGTGAATCTGTAATCTTCTCCGAACTCATTGATATAAGTGTCGATCACTTTATGGCTGGCGACGTAAGACGGTGATTTATTGACGGTCGAATTGTATTTGAAGTATTCGTAATCGTCGGGCACGTTGTTAAGATCTGTATATTCTTCGAGCACGGAAGTGTTGCCGACCGTGTTTTTGAGAATATTTCGGATATAGTGCTTATTTTTTTCGCAGTTGTCGTTAAAAGCGAGCAGCGGCGGGAATTCCGCATTGGGTATGACCTGCGCCCATTCCTTATTCTCGTATTTTTTAAGAAGATCGGCGGCGTAATGCAAGTGCGCAAGCTCTTGCTCGAAGTGTGCCGTCCAAATCTTTTTAGCTACGTCGTTTGTTTCTTCGTTCATAGCTGAATAGTATAGATAGCACTCTGCGTATTCGTGCATGAGCAGACATTCGAGCCATGTGGCATTGGGGTCCATAAGCGCTTCGTACTGCGTGACGTGCTCTTCTTCGACCATCGCGATCTCCAAAAACAGCTTGCGGCCGAGGTCGGAAGTCGGATAGAAAGTACCGAGATTCATATAGAAGTTCATCGTTTGCTGCTCGGCTGCCGTTATGGTCATCGTATGCAGTTTGGTCGCGAGCGACGCATCGCACGATATGGAGCGGCGAACGTTATCGAACGGATGGCGGTGCTCGGCGATGGTGGGCCTGCCGGGCATGATCTCGGTATAGCTGCCGACGAGCTTTTCGCCCGAAATGCCCTGTTCCATTTCGAGAAGATCGCTGAATCTGTACAGGTGATCGAAGTCTTCGAGGAGCGCAAAGTCGAGCGCGGCTTTAACGTATTTGTTCTTTTCGGTCTGCGCGAGAATTGCCGTAAGATCGACGGCGAGCTGCTCATATGAAATAGTCGTTTCGAGCATTGTTTCGTCTTTCGGCTTAAAGAAAGATATACGTTTTTGCTGTTGCTGCTCGAGATTGCGCAAGAACGCTATATCGCGGCGCAGATTGTTATCGGCCGTATGTCTGCTGAGCTGATGCATGAACCAGGCTTGTTCGAATTCCGTACCGTTAAGTAGGATCGTGCGCACTTTTGTATATGCGTCTGTGTCGTGTTTGTTGTATGCAGTCGGATATAGCTTTTTCCAATCCGAAACGCACTTTTCGATTTTGCACGGTTTCTCGTTAAATGGATTCATAAATAAAAACCTCCGTGCTTCGATTATGGGCAAAACGCGGACGACGTAAACATGATTTGCTCGATTGAAAGTGAATAAATAATCACATCCGCAGTAGCAAATTGTCATAATACGGTGGTATAATAGAATTATGATGCGACGACGCACAAAAAAGGCGATAGCGCTTTACGAAACGCGTATCGCGCCTTCATACATCATAAAGACGGTAATAAGCTGGTTTTTTGCGACGATTTTGTTTTTCGTGACGTGCGCGATATTGCCGTTTGCCGCAGATATAAATATTGGAGCGGAAACGGCAAAAAAGGTATCGTTCGAAAACCTTACCGCAACGCGGACGGAATCTGAGCGGCCCGATTCCGAAAAAGAGCGCGTACAGTTTATACCGACGAGCGAAGCGGCGTTTATAAAGCGGTTGAACTTTGTCGCGAGCGCGCGTCATACGATAGATTTTTCGGTATTCGATAATTACGACGACTTGTGGACTCGGCATTTTTACGCAGCGCTGCTCGACGCCGCCGATCGCGGAGTGCGCGTGCGCATTGTCGTAGACGGCAAAATGGGCAAATTAGACGGCAATAACGTCGAGCTTGGGAAAATATTACAAAATCATAATAATATAGAATTTTATTATTTCAACCCGTTGAATATAGCCGATCCGAGCGCTATAATGGTCAATTTGCACGATAAAATCACCGTTGTCGACGGCAATCGAATGATAGTGGGCGGCGTCAATATGGGGCGCGGCGCGTATCTATCCAACTACGACGCGGAAGTAATGGTAACGAACAGCGGCGAGAGCGGCAGCGTCGGGCAGGCAATGCGCTACTTTGAATCGCTTCTCGGCAGCGGAAATGTCAAGCTCAAGCGGACGAAATACAAAAACGACGGCGCAAAAAGCGGGTATATAGCGCGGTACAGGGCATTTATAAACAGTCATGACGCAGCGGAAACGGACATTTCGGAGCCGGGAATAGCGGCAGATAAGGTTACTTTTCTGTCCAATCGTCCGACGCTTGCCAAAAAAGAGCCCGTGATCATGCAGGCGCTGTATAATTTGGCGGAAAATTCGTCCAAAACGCTTATCGTAACGCCGTACGCATTGCTCGAAGACGACAAGATAGCGCATTGGCGGTCGATAGCCGCCGCGAGCGATGAGTTCACGATTGTGACGAACTCGCTGTACAACAGCCGAAACGTTGCCTATAGCGTATATCACGGATGGCGAAGCGACTATATTTGCGACGATATCGCGTTGTGGGAATATCAGGCTGTCGATCAACTGCATGCCAAAATGTACCTTTTCGACGATAGATATACCGTTATAGGCTCGTTCAACTTCGACGAGCGCAGCGCGCATATCGACACCGAGAGCGTCGTCTTGATAGATTCGTACGAGTTTAACGCGCTTGTCCGCGAATATATAAACAATACTTTTTTGGCAAACAGCTTGCGAGTTGGCGCGAACAACAAATATATCCCGTCGGATACGGTCAAGGCCGGTGCGGTTCCGCCGAAGAAATCGGCACTGTATACTTTAATGCGTTGCCTCAAAACGGTAATGTGCCTTCTGTAACCGAACGATACTGTATTACAGTCGGTGAAAACTTTCGGACGGCGGCCGTTCATTCGGCAGAATTCGCATTAAAATAAAAAACGAAATCATATAATTTTATAATATCGCATAATATTATTGTTTAATAATATTAGTACACGATGCACGTAAAAATTCGGATTAAGGTCGAAAAAAGTCGTCTGAAACGGCGCGCTGAGACAGAATTTTTCATGAATAGGGGATTTTTCGCATACCCTTACCGTGGTGCTAAACCGACGGTTTAGTAAATCCGAATTTTTATGATTTTTTGTAATGCGTCTAAATTTTCGGCGGCAATATATCGCGTTGATTTATTGCCGGCGCACGACGGTGGCGAAGGGACGAGCGGGGGCGACGCGAAGCCGCGGCAAAACCGAGAAACGGCAATCGAGCCGATTGAATATGCGAGCAAATATTCGCGCGCAATCGAAAGACAGAAAAAAAGCATACTCCTACTCGAAATTTTTCACGACGAGAGGATTTTTCGTATACCCATACCGTTGCACTAAACCGACGGTTTAGTAAATCAAGATTTTTTGATGTTTCTTAACAGACGCGGTTTCGGTCAATATGTCGCCGACCGAAAATATTTTGCGCGCTTTGGCATAAGTTATGCAAAACGGTGTATATTCGGGCGGCAGAGTGTACAAACTAAAATAGCGTAAGAAAAATATAAAGGGGGAAAACGAAATGGCTACGAAGAAGACGGAAGTTAAAAAGTCTGCTACTCGTACGTGCGGCAGCAAGAGCGGCATATCGAAGAACTGCGGTTCCAAGACCGAAAGCAAAACCGTTCGCGCATGTTCGAGCAAAAAGACAGGCTCGACAAAATAAGAATTCAACTACATCTTTTTACGCAACCCAAAGCACCCGTATGCCTCACGGCACGGGTGTTTCGGGTTTTACGGATTTTGCGCGGCGGTAATGCCTATGTGCCTATCTTACGGTTTCCGACACGACCCGCCGCCGAGCAAAAACATATTATGCGAAACGAATTTGCGTAAGGAGAAATTCGTCGGCGCGCGGCATGTTTATTCTATCGCACGCGTTCGAACGGCAAACGCGATCGACCCATATTCGGTTGACAAAATCGGCAAAAATAGTATAATAAAAAAAACTGCTGCGAGGAGATGTATGCTTAAAAATTTTGAAGTCGATCCGGAGGAGCTTGCCGAAGTAAAAGTAACGAGCAATTTCCATACGCATAATTTTTTGTGCGGACATGCTGGCGGCACGGTATGCGACTATGCGGCAGAAGCGGTCGGTAACGGCTTGAGCATAATAGGCATATCCGATCATTTTTCGTCGCCGCTCGGGACATCTGAGCCGTACTTGACTTTCGAAACGATAAATACCGAATATTTGCCGCAGTTTGCCGAAGCTCGGGAAAAATTCGGCGGAAAAATAAAAATTTTGTCTGCGGTGGAGATCGAATATTTTTACGGGCAAGGCGATTTCTATAACAGACTGTCGGACAAGCTCGACTATCTCGTACTCGGTCAGCACGAGTTTATGTGCGACGGCGACGTAAAGAATTCGTTCTGCGACGGCGTAGGCGAGAGAAACATACTCGCTTATATAGAAAACATTCGGCGCGCGATCGACAGCGGATACTTTTCTGTACTTGCGCACCCCGATCTTATATTTTACAGACGCCCGACGCTTACGCGAGCTGTCGAGTGTGCTTTCGACGGAATGATACGCGCCGCGGCGCATAGCGGTATAGCTGTGGAGCTAAACGCGAACGGCATACGCAGCCACAACTTCAGATACCCGACCGATCTTCTTGTCGAATCGTGCGAAAAGCACGGGGCAAACGTAGTCGTATCTTCCGATGCGCACAGCCCCGACGTGTTGTGCGACGAATACGTCAAAAGTCTTTATGTTTATGCGCAAAAATGCGGACTTAAAATCGTGAATACGATCGAATTGCATTGAAATAACGATTCGAGCAATATCGTTTGCGTTGATATGCCGCGAACAAAAATGCGTAAAAAATATACGTTTTTTCGAATTATATAGCTATAAAATCGAAAAAACCGCCGAAATTGTAATTTTCCATACGCCGCGTCTTGCGCTTATGCTGTCGCATATATAAAAAATACGTGCGATCAAAACACGTAAAAAACGTTAATTATAACGTAAATATAAGGAGAAATATATGGAAACAAGATTAAACATCAAAAAAGAAAATTGTCCGCAAAACCACAAATGTCCCGCCGTGAAAGTGTGCCCCGTCGGTGCGCTGTCGCAGACCGAATTCGAAGCGCCGACGATCGACTATTCGAAATGCATAAAATGCGGAAAATGTTCGAATTTCTGCCCGAAAAAAGCGCTCGTTCTCGGTTGATGTCGATACATAAGATAAATAAGTAACGGTCATGAAAACTTACGAACAGTACAGATCGGAACTTTTATCCGATCCCGATCTCAAGTATAACGCGTTCAACAATCCGATAGTAAACTGCGAATACAAAACTTACGGCGTGCGCACGCCCGTTATCAAAAAGCTCGCAAACAGCGTACCGCTTGCCGAACGCGACGCCGTTCTCGACGGGTTTTATTCCGACGCGGATCTTACATACGAAACGGTGCTTTTCGCGGCGTGCGCGGCGTGCAAAAAGGGCGATTACGAAAAGACGCACGAGCATTTGCGCAGAATAATTCCCATGTTTGCGTCGTGGGCGCACGTAGACGTGACCGCGCCATGTCTGAAATGGGTGGATAAAAAGCGTTTTCTCGACGACTTTCGCTATCTGCTCGACTGCGACGGGCAGTACGAGCGGCGCATGTATGTAATATTCATGCTTAGCAACTGCATGACGGACGAGCTGATAGACTTTGTCGTCGATACCGTAAAAACGGTTCGGCTCGGCGAGTATTACGTGGATATGGCAGTGGCGTGGCTCGTGTGCGAAGGGCTTATCAAGCATTACGAAAAATTCATGCCGCTTATAGAAAACAAAACCTTTTCGGCGTTTGTTCACAACAAAGCGATTCAAAAAGCGCGCGAATCGTTTCGAGTTTCCGAAGAGCGCAAAGCGCTTCTCGCCGCGCTTAAAATAAAACATGCGTAATGTATTGCAAAACCGTGCGCGACGCGGCGTAAAAAGGCGCGCAAAATATAGGTAATGCGCGTTTGACTTGAAAAATTGCATATGCTATAATTACCGAAGCGCGGTCATGTGCGCGCACAATTCACAGCGAGGTAACGGCGATGAAAAAACTTACCGATGATCTTATATACGTAGGAGTGAACGACTTCGAAGTCGATCTTTTCGAGGGCATGTATACCGTAAAAAACGGAATGTCGTACAATTCGTACGTACTGCTCGACAAAAAAACGGCGGTGTTCGACACCGTTGACGAACGGTTCGGCGGGGAATGGCTCAAAAACGTGGCGCAGGCGCTCGGCGGCAGAACGCCCGATTATCTTATAATCAACCACATGGAGCCAGACCACTCGGCTAATATCGCGCGTTTTCTCGGCGAATATCCGTCCGCAACGGTCGTAGGCAACGCGAAAACTTTTGTAATAATGGAACAGTATTTCGGCGCGGACGTTGCAAAAAATAGGCTTGTCGTGCCCGACGGCGGAACGCTCGCGCTCGGCAAGCACGAGCTTGCGTTCGTGTTTGCACCGATGGTGCATTGGCCGGAAGTCATGGTCACGTACGACAAAACGACGGCGACGCTGTTTTCGGCGGATGCTTTCGGTAAGTTCGGCGCGATCGGTGCGGACGAGCCTTGGGAGAGCGAGGCGCGCAGATACTATTACGGCATCGTCGGCAAGTTCGGCGTTCAGGTGCAGGCGGCGCTCAAAAAGCTCGCGGCGCTCGAAATAAAAACGATTTGTCCGTTGCACGGTCCGATACTCACCGACAATCTCGGATATTATCTCGATCTTTACGGCAAGTGGAGCACGTATACTCCCGAAAAGAACGGCGTCATGATCGCGTACACGTCGGTGTACGGGCACACGCGCGCCGCCGCCGAACTGCTTGCCGAAAAACTCGAAGCAAAAGGCATAAAAGACGTCGCGCTGTACGACTTGGCGCGTTGCGACCGAGCTCAAGCCGTCGCGGAAGCGTTTGCTTACGGTAAAATCGTGCTCGCGACCACTACTTATAACGGCGGGATCTTCCCCGCAATGCGCGAGTTTATCGACTGCCTTACCGAGCGCAATTACCAAAATCGCACAGTCGGTATAATCGACAACGGAAGCTGGGCGCCCGTCGCCGCAAACCTGATAAAAGCCAAGTTCGAAAAAAGCAAGGATATCCGCTTCACCGATACGTGGGTAAAACTGCGCGCCGCCGTCGATGCCGAAAGCGAATCGCAGCTCGACGCGCTCGTTGCGGAACTGTCGTGAAATAAATAATCGAAATATGCCGAAATAACGTAAAATCATAAAACGACTGCGATGTTAAGCGGTCGTTTTTTACTCGTCTGAATCGGTATACGTAAAAGTTTTTAGGTGATAGAAGCGTGGCGGACGGTTATTAACAACTGAGACACTCCATGGGTTCCGTGTGCGGCATTTCGAGCTTTACGTTGAGAATAACGGCAAGATACGATATTACAAGACTGTTATATAACTGATTGGGCGTCAAACGTATATCCAAAACTTCGCATAAAACTCCGCAAAGCCCGTCGGCTTGCGAAACGGCATACGCAATGTCACGCGATACGGACTTGTGACTGACGGAGAACTCGCGCGCTATCTCGCCGTAAATATCCGAAAACGAAAGCATCCCCGATGCGCGCTATCTCGCCGTAAATATCCGAAAACGAAAGCATCCCCGATGCGCGCAGCTCGACGGCGGAAATAAGAAACGTGCAGCCGATCAGATCGGGCCGCACGCCGCATTTGAGAACGAGCGATCTTGCGACGGAATGTGCTTTTATGGTGGAGTGGGTCATGGTTTGTTCTCCTTTGTAAAAAGATATCTGTTATTACTACTCTCGAATATGCTCGGATTTTCAGTAAAAGTCGAAAAAAGTCGAAAAAAGTCGAAAAATTTTGGGCGCGACAAAATTTTAGCGTTTGCGCGTCAATAACTACGGCAATATTTATCGCGCCGTAAACCCCATGTGTAACGAAGAATCCGAACGATTCCGCCTGTCATTCCGAGCGCAGCGAAGAAACCGAACGACCCGCCTGTCATTCTGAGCGCAGCGAAGAAACCGAACGACCCGCCTGTCATTCTGAGCGCAGCGAAGAATCCGAACGACCCAACCTGTCATTCGAGCGCAGCGAAGAATCTCTTATGCAAACGAAAAAATATCAAAAAGGTCAAAATGGGATTGACAAGCCTTGCGTTCGGCTGTTATAATTACAAAGAAAGACCGAATAGATTTCTACGGTTGGCATTGAAAAAATTTTTTTAGTTAAGCGTAGTAATGGTTCGGAGGATTCTATATCGTGAAAAAACAAAAGAAAATAACACTTATCGGAACATTGATACTTTGTCTGCCGCTCTGCGGTGCATGGACGACGGCACAAGCGGAAACACCCGAGGAAGTCTATTATCCTAGCGGATCATCAATAAGCACCTATGCCAACGACTATTCGACGGAAACAATATCGTATATTTCGAAAACCGTAGTAGATGAATATTGCACGCCGAACAGTGTTCCCAGATATACAAGTTATAATATGGAAAACGGTTGCGGAGCTGTTGCCGGTGCAATAGCGATAGGATATTACGATAAATATTACACGAACCTTATTCCGGATTGGAGTCCTTGTTATTCGAATGGTGCTTACCGTGCAATGGACAGCGTGCATGTTCCGGCGTTGCAACAAGATTTGTATACACGAATGAAAATAAATGTTTCTGCAACCGGCGTGACTGAAAGCAATTTCAAATCGGGGTTGAGCGGTTATATATCGAGTAAAGGATATTCGTCCAGATATGAGGAAATTGGCAATAAAAGCACGTTCGACTACAATAAATATAAATCGGCGATAAGTAACAACGAGATTGTGGTATTATTCGTTTATCCGAGTAATTTATACAGTATCGGACAATATAGCGATTATGATTCCGTTAGGAGCACGTATATCCCAAGCAATCATATAATGATAGCTTACGGCTATTGCGAAATCAAATATACAACGAGTTCTGGTACGAGAACTGATAAATACCTACAAGTGGGAAGCGGGTTGTTGGGACAAGAATTATGTTTTTACAAAGTCGGATCATATATTGAGTCGGCGGATATATTACATATCTCATAGAGGTGAAAAATGAGCATAGAGGATAAATTTCACAAACTTATACAAACACACGGACAAAAAGAACGTGATTCTATTCTCGAAGATATTTATGCACAAATGCCCGAATTGGCGCCCAAGAGCAAACCCGTAAAAAAGCGCATGTCGCTACGACAGAAGCTATTTATAAGTATGCCCATTGTTACAGTTGGTGTATGTGCCGCGATAGTATTGCCATGCGTGTTAATTAATAATACGCCTACCCACGAAATTATCGAGCCGACATTTAACTATGTAACAGCGAATGATTACAGAGTGTCAAACGTTAATAATATAAAAGAGTATGGTGAAAAAAATAACATAACATTTGAGTATTTTGATTGGTATGCTTTTGCTGATTATGATATGGCTAATGTTTTTACAAAAAAATCGAATGATAAATTTTTAGCTATAAGTGAAACTTTGTTTAATACGCAAACTAATGAAGAAATAAGATTATTTATAACAGATAAAGTAAATTTAGTTGAGTCATTGCAATCGATTATTAATGATTGTGATCAAAAATCCCAAATTGACAATATAAGTATTTTATGGGGATTATCTAATAACGATATAAACGGAATAATTGAAAGAGGCGAATATAAGTATATTGTGACATTATATAGCTCAAACGACGAAAACAGATTATTCGAATTGGTAAACGAATTATTGAATTAAGAATAGCAACACACAATAAGCCCCGAGACGAAAAGAATCGGGGCTAAATTGTGCCGATGAAATAAAAACGCGCCGACCGAGAGAAAGAGACATACGTGACCGAAGCGGAGACAAGCAAAAAGGGCGCAATATGCGCCCTTATATGCCTTTTGGTAGCGGCAACTGGATTCGAACCAGTGACCAATCGGGTATGAACCGAGTACTCTAGCCAGCTGAGCTATGCCGCCGTAAGTAAAACATATTATATCAAACTTTTTTGGGTTTTGCAAGGATTTTTACGTAAGTTTTCAAATTTACGGAAAGAAAGGCTTCGCAAGGCCCGTACGTAAAAATTTTCGGCAACATTCTTGACAAGAAAGGGATTACGATGATAGAATAGAACGCGAAATGGAGAAACGAAAG
>CAJULK010000022.1 GCA_910587455.1 uncultured Christensenellaceae bacterium
ATCGCCTGCCGCGAACCGACCGAAGATGGTGGTCCGACCGAGCCATAACAGCAGATTAAGAATGAGTAGGAGCATCGCCTGCCGCGAACCGACCGAAGATGGTGGTCCGACTGAGCCATAACAGCAGATTAAGAATGAGTAGGAGTATCGCCTGCCGCGAACCGACATAAGACGGCGGAAATTCTTTTGCAAACGCAAAACGATTATACTATATTACATTGGCATTGTCAATCTTTTTTGCGGCATAAGCGAAAAATTCGTTTTTCGCTGTTACGGTTTCGAAATAATTTGACTGCGCTCGCATTTGACATTCGGATTTTGCGGGCGTATAATGGTTTTGCATGGACAACTTCTTTTTCGAGCAGCTTCGATCTATTCTCGGCACGCGGTACGATTCGTTTCGAGCCGCTTTCGACGGCAAACCGCGGCATAAAGCGCTCAGGGTCAATACTGTTAAAATTTCGGTAGAAAAGTTTTTATCGGAGTTCGGTTGCCGCGCACTCGCCGCAAATCCGCTGTGTTCGCAGTCATTTTATGCGGCCGTAAAACCGTCGTTAGATCCGCTGTATCATGCCGGCTTGTACTATATGCAAGAACCGTCCGCTTCGGCGGCGGTGAGCGCTTTTGCACCGTATATAGGCAAGCGTGTTCTCGATTTGTGTTCCGCGCCGGGAGGCAAGGCGACTCAGGCTGCGGCGCTCGCGGATATCGACATTTTGTTTTGTAACGATGTAGAGCCGAAAAGGTTGCACGCGCTTGCCGACAATGTCGAGCGGCTCGGCATAACAAACGCCGTGATCACGCGAAATACCGCTGCCGACTATGTGCGGGCGGGGTTTTGCGGCTGGTTCGACACGATTATTATCGACGCGCCGTGCAGCGGCGGAGGAATGATGCGTTACGAATCCGTGCCGTATTCGCGCGAGATCGTCGCGGGTTGTGCTGCGCGTCAACGTGCGATTTTGCAAGACGCAGTCAGGTTGTTGAGCCGCGGCGGACATCTGCTTTACAGCACATGCACATTTGCGCGCGAAGAAAACGAAGAAAATATCGAGTATTTGTGTGCGCTCGGGCTTGAACCGATAGAAATCCCGTTGTGCGACGGGACGGAACGCGGACTCGGCGTGCCTCAGGCGCGACGCATATATCCCATGAATTTCGACGGCGAAGGGCATTTTTATTGTGTTCTCGAAAAGCCGCGCGGCGAACTGTGCGACAAACCGCCGCAGCGAAAAAAGAAATGTTCGGTCGAAATCGGCGGTGTTCGGCTCGACGGCGAAGAGATATTCGGCAGGGCGGTGTTGCCTATCGACCTGCCCGAAACCGAAGGACTGAACGTCGTGCGAGTCGGCGTGCCGATGCTTGACGGTAGAAATCCGTCGCACGCGCTGTCTCATGCGCTCGGCACGGGCGCGCTCGAAAAAATAGGCACGGTCGAGCTGGGTGCGCTTTCGGAAAGTTACATACGCGGCGAACAGCTCGATTTCGACGCGGCGCACGGAATACTTGTGGCAACCGTCGGCGGATATGCGATCGGCTGGGTGCGTTCGGCGGCGACCGGCGACGGCTGCGGCGCGCTTAAAAATCTTTACCCCAAGAGCTTGCGCGTCAGATGATCGGTGCAAAAATAAAACAATCGGAGCTAATATGACTAAAGGAATTTCTTATGAAAATCATTAAAAATTCGACAGTAAGAGGAAGCGAATCGGACGCATCGGCGAATCTGTCGGTGATCGGAGTGTTTCAGATCGTTCAGGACTGCGTAACCGAGATCTTGGGCAAGTACGAGATCGACGGCGTTTCTTTGTTGCGCAAATACAATGCGTTCTGGGTATTTTCCAAGAACGGTGTGCGCTTGATAAAACCTATTGCGTGGAGCGAAGCATACACCGCCGAAGTGTTTATTTCGGACTACTCGCTCGCACGCGTTTTCGTTGACGTTGCGATAAAGGACGGTGCGGGCGAGCTTGCGGCATATGCGCGCGTCGAATTGTGCGCACTTGACGCCGCGACGTTCCGTATTCGCAAAACGTCCACGGTAGGCATAGATTCGAGGATCGTGTGCGAGGCAGCCGAGTACGGTATAACGAACGAAACGCCGAGCGAAAACGGTTTGTCGCTTGTCGAACGCATAACCGTGCGGTCGTCGAATATAGATCTTAACAATCATACGAACAATGTCGAATATATGCGGTTCGTGCTCGATACATATTCGGTCGCTCAAATCAAGGCGCGCCCGATCGCCGGCGTAGACGTTTGTTACGTAAACCAATCGTACGAGGGCGATGTCCTCGAAGTTTGCAAACGTTCGGACGGGGACTCGGATACTGTTGCGCTGTTCAAGGACGGCACGGTGATTTTCAAGTGTAAATTATCGTTTTGATCGTTTTGTTCGGGCGTCAAGGATATATTCGTTCGATAAAGCGTATACTTATTTCAGCGCCGAAAAAAGACTATCGGCGATCGCTAAACAGGAGTGTTAAGTATATGAAAGAAAGATATTATCCGTTTGAAAACGAGCCGCTGCCTTATGACTATGCCGCGCTCGAACCGTATATCGATACGGAGACCATGCATTTTCATCACGATAAGCATTTGCAAACGTATGTGGACAATCTTAATGCCGCGCTGTCGGACAGCGAGGAGTTGAAAAAATTATCGCTCGAACAGCTTTTGTCGCACCCCGATGAGTTGCCCGAACAAAAACGCGCGGCGATAATCAACAACGGCGGCGGCGTTTTCAATCATTCTTTTTATTTCGAAGGACTCGAAAAATGCGAGATGTGCAAGCCGTGCGGCGAATTGGCAAAAGCGTTCGACGCGGCGTTCGGCGGGTTTGAAGCGTTTTGCGACATTTTCAAAAAAGCGGCGCTCGGCGTTTTCGGATCGGGCTATGCTTGGCTCGTAGCGGACGGGGAAACGCTTAAAATAATCACCACGCCCAATCAGAACACGCCTCTCGCGGACGGATATAAACCTGTTTTGTGCATCGATGTTTGGGAGCACGCGTATTATTTGAAAAATAAAAATTTGCGTGCGGCGTATGTGGATAATTGGTTCCATGTAGTTAATTGGAACCGCGCCGAAATGCTTTTGCTTCAGCGCTGAAAGTACGGAAAAATAAGCGTTTTTCAACTGCAACCGTCGATTTTTTGAGGAAATCGGCGGTTTTTCGTTAAAAATTTAATAGGGATCACTTGCTTGACACGGCGCGCGTACGGTGATAAAATAAATATACAATGGATAGACATAAGAAAGTTACCGAATATTTGATGAGACTGAAAAACGGTGAAGATTGTTTTGAAGAGTTTTATAAATACGCATCGGGCTACGTTCAGCATATCGCTTACATATATACCTTTGATAAATCTCTCATAAAAGACGTAATAGCCATTACGTTCACGCGAATAATTATCAAATTGGATAAATACGACGAATCGTACAGCGGATTCAGTTGGTTGTGCAAGATAGCGCACAACGAATCCATATGCATGAACCGTCGCGAAGTTCGTCCCGAAACATCGCTCGAGGATCTGACGATACAGCTGAGCGAGGAGCCCAAGCGCGATTCGCCCGAATTGCTTTACGATGTAGAGCGCGCTATAGAAAGTCTCGACGAAGAGAGTCGGAAACTAATCGAATATCGCATATATAAAGAAATGACCTACGAGCAAATAAGAGAAGTGACGGGCATGTCTATCGGAACGATACACAATAAATTAAAAAAGTGCTATCGTATATTGAAAGAAAAACTGTCGCGGGATTGATATTTTTTGGGTGTTATGCCGTGTTCGAATAATTATAAAATTCAGACGGGAATAGGGTTTATGTCAATAGTTTCGGTTTGATTGTGCGGATTTTGCAAAAAAGGAGTTGTTTTTCACGCACTTTGTTTATCGGCAATATGAACGACGAGCTGATTGTACGGTATGCCGATACCGTTTGCGTCAAACAGCATTTTGAGTTTTTTGTTCATTTCGCGCTGTACCGCGAAAATATCGCCCTCGTAGCAGTCGGCGGTGAATTGTAACGTTACGCCGGAAGCGCCGAGTTCCGCCACCCCGTCATAAACGATTTTTCCCGGAACGCCGTCGATTTCTATTTCGGGCAGTTTAGAACGGATAACCGATTCGACTTTTTCGAGCGACGCACCGTATTCGACGGCAATAAGCGCTTTTGCCGTGGACGGCTTGACTGTCTGGTTGAGCACGCCGCGTATATCGCTGTTGTTCACTATCTTAACGTTGCCGAGCGCTTCGAGTTTTGTCGTTCGTATGCCTATCGAAACGACCGTGCCGCGAAACCCGTCGATCGTAATTATGTCGCCTACGTTGAATTCGTTTTCGAACACGATAAACAATCCTGCTACAACATCCGATATCAGGCTTTGCATCCCCAAACCGACTATCAGCGTCAGAACGCCTGCGCCCGTTATCAGCGCCGTCGTGTCGATTCCCCATACGGCGAGTACCGCAATAACCGCAATTACGGCGACGATACATTTGATCATGTTGTTTATCAGTCGCACTACTGTAATTTGCCGTTGGTTTTTGTTAAACGCGCTGTTCAGAACGCATAACGCCAAAGTCGTAATTACGAGAATTACCGTGATTATTCGTATGGCTTGGATTATTTTAGGCACCGCCGCAAGCAGTTCGTTTATAAATCCGAATCGGGAAATGCCGACGTTGAAAACGGAGTCGGCTGAAAAAATATAGTCGTGAAAAACAATCGAGCACACTGTGCCTATGATCATAACTATAAGGAATATAGTTTTGACAGTTCCCAAATTTTTGACTTTGGTTTTTACGTTTTCCGTTTGACGTTTTATATGATCGTTCATGATCGCTCCTTATCGGTATTTTCGAACGTGCGCTCGGCGCAAAGTATTGCACTACGAAAATAGTTTGCGTAATTCACGGCAGAATAATATAAATCAAGCAAGACGGAATTTTAAGCAATCAAAAAGGCGCCCACAAACCGTTTTGCCAATTACTTTAAGGTAGCTTAAACGCCAAAAAAGCAACCGCCGTTTGAGAGCAAATTCTGAATAGCAACACACAAAAAGCTCCGAGACTAAAAGTATCGGGGTAAATTATGCCGATTGAAATAAAAAAGCGCCGACCGAGAGAAAGCGCCCCTCATCGATCAAACTCTCGGAAAAGCGCGTAAGAGAGAATTGATCAGGAACTGACTTTGTCTATAATATTATCGTTGTAAATATCCGAATCGAGCTTTAGTGCGAGATAAGCGATAACGAGGTTGTTTGGCAGATGATTGCCGACGTGGAAATTCAAGAGCTCGGACAGGGCGGAAGGAAGATACTTGCTTTTGGATAAAGCGTAAGAGATATCGCGAATGACCGATTTGGGTTTAATGGAATGACGGACGGCGATGGTACGGTAAATATCCATGGCGGAAGCATTACGGAAGGCTCTGAGTTCGACGGCTTCTGAAAGGTAAGTACAGCCGGCGAGTTCGGGCGGTACGCCGCACTTAAGAACGAGCGACATAGCTTTTGTATCGAGTAAGAAATTCATAAAACGTCTCCTTTATAAATTAGAGGGGCCGTATAATACTACTCCGAAGTTTTCGCTAATTTTCACCGCGAGCGATTCGTAATTGCTTTTTTGCTCCGTCGGCGCGTATTGAAGCAGGCATAATAAACACGATTACTATTAATAAACATTTAATCAAATCCGCGTCGAATCCTTTGAGATAGCTCTGAGCTTAATATTCCGCTAGTCCTAAATAAACGTTTTTAAGTAGTTACCGTCAAGGTATTTAGTGTTCTTGTAAGTCCGTTGCGTAGCGGAAATCACTGCTTTACCGTTTTTCTTGAGCTTTTGCTTGTTTATCTATTTACTAACATAAATGTTCGGATAGTTACCGTATGGGGGGGCGACTGTAACCAAAAACGAATAATTAATATATAAAGCAAGTCAACGGTTTAATATCGTTGATAATCGAATACAATTCCATTAACTTGATATAGTTGGCATCGTCAATAGGATATAAGCCTAAAACCAAACTTGTATTGACCATATTGAAAATGGCGTTGCTTTTCATTTTGATTCGGATGTTACCGAGTTTTTCTATTCGATTTTTGGCTTTTATAATTTTGAGTTCATTATAAAACATCTCGTCGGATATATTTTGCAATACATCCGAATTGCTTAAATCGTGCAATGTCATATGAAATGTATCGGAAACCAATCTTTCACAAAAACACTGAGGCGTTGCTTCGTACAAAAAATCAACGAGCCGTGAAATTACAGTTTTGGTAGCTTTATCCAAATCGAACACTACCGTATCGCCGTGAAAATCCTTAAACGTATTGTTTCTATCTACCTTATGCGTAATTGACTGCTTGCCTGTGAAATATGTTCTGCCGAAGTCGATTTTGTTTTTTTCAAACGAATTTATTCGTGTCAAAAACTCATCGTAATTTTCCATATGCAATCTCCAATCGTTATTGTACAATATATATTAACACACACAATGATTTCAACTATATAACAGCGCAAAAAATGCTCATGGCTCTATGTCGGGTGCTTGAATAAACGAGCCTAACACATCGTAATTTCAGTCAATAGCCGTTCACGGCATAAAGTAGCCGTTTTAAGACAATAGAAAAGCAACCTAAACTATCACTAATAGCGGTTCGTTTTAGGTTGCTATTGGTGGACTGACGCAAAGCAAAGTCGAACCTTGTTACGAGAACCAACTTTTAATTTTCGATACAATTCTTTTCTTCGGGCGCAGTAAACGTTGCATATAAATCATTTAGTGACTTTCTGCACAAAAGACGCGCCTAAATTCTTGACAAATACTCTAAAAAGGGGTAGCATATCAATATAGAATATTCAATATGGAAATCACATATATGGAATGGAACGAAGAAAATTTTTTGAAAACTTATAAGGGTACGGAAAGGTTCGTAACGGACGAAGGGCGCGAGTATTATTTGCTCTTTTTGGAGTTGTTAGACGATGAGAATTTGCTTGCGCATATTAAATTCGCCAACGACGTTTTGGGCGAGCCGCCGCTTGTGACTTTTATTAAATACGAGCGTGATTTTCTCAAAAAGGACATTTTCAACAAGAGGATGTCGCCCGTTCAAAAGCGCGGAATCGGCGCGTGCTTCGGATATTTGTACAAGTTTATTTACAGCGGCTATGAGTCCGAACAAAGCTGGTTTAATGACGAAAAGACGGGTATCAAAACCGCAAGCAAATTTATTAAAAAGGAAAATTGAGTATGGTAAAAAAGTCACAAGATTATATACGTTATTTGTCCGCTGATAGGTTGGAAGATTTAGCCAATCTTCCGCCGTTGCGGACGCTTTTACATATTATAAAAACCGATCCCGAGCAACGTTACCAGCTTGAAATTAGACAAAACCGTATCACCGTTTACTATAACGGTGGAAAACTTTCCAACTTCAAAAAGGGCAAAAACGGTAAGTACACTACTGACTTTGACTTAAAATATTGCGATAATCAAGATAAAGAAAGCGTAAACCGAAACACGATTATATCCATAGGTAACAAAGATATCAACAGCTTTGTAAACAATATAAAAACATACACCGACGAAATGGACGCCTGGTTTTTGAAACATCCAAAAGCGGAACGGGCAAATCAGCAGATAATTTGCAAAAAATTCCGTGCGCCGAATGAGCATTTATGGCTTTTGGATATAGAGTTCGTTATAGAAAATTCCCGTTTCGATATGCTCGGCGTAGATAATGACGGCAACGTCAAACTTATTGAATTGAAGGTAGGCAACGACGCGCTTTCAAGCAGACCGAAAAGCGGTTCCGAAAAGTTAGAATCAGGTTTATATAAACACTATCTCGATTTTTTACGCGTTCAGCAAAATGAAAAATGGTGGAAAGCGGTTATAGAAAGTGCAAAAAATAATATCAGCATTCGCAAAGAGCTTGGTTTGCCTACTTTTAAGGGAAGATTGAACACCTCCTTGCAATCGATTCAATTTGAAATTTGGCTTGCCGATTATTCGCACAAAGGTACTATTCTTTCTAGGGAATTAGTTGCCATCAAAGATGCGGGCGGCACGGATAATATAATAAAAATTAACCCTGATTATTTGTCCGATATCAGGAAAAAAATATCAATAATATAACGGCGGACACACTCCGCCTTTACTCTTACTCGTACAATATGCAAAATTAAATATAGAAAACACTCAAAACGCTTGACTTTTTGATAAATTTGTGGTATTTATTATAATGCGCGGCGCGAGCCGTAAGTAGTTATATTCGGAAGGTATATATGGAAGAGAGAACAGTGCAAGTAGGGATTTTTTGGGCAGTGCCGAACAAGATAGAAAGCGGTTGGAACTTTTACGAAGTCAAAAAGTCCTATCCGATAAGCGCGGCAAATACGCTCGGGTTTATCGACTACCCCTACTCGCATTATGACAAGTGGGACGACGTGCGAAGCCTAAGTGAAACGAACGATTGCTATTATTATCCGCGCGGCAGAGTGCTTTACGACGTCAAACAAAATAAGCACCGCATTTTTGCCGACGGATGTTTGGACGAATATGCTTTGCAAGAGATTATCGAATTATTTGAAATAGAAAACTACGAGCTATGCCGTGACGAGCATTATGTGAGCGCGTTTACTAAAAAGCATATTAGCGGAAAAACTCCTGTGCCGACGCTCGAATATGAAATTTTGCGCGGAAAAGATAAGATCGGCGAAAACCTAATAGAACTCACTTACGGCGATATAAAAGTTTTGATCGAACTCGGCAAAGCGTTAGACGGCGGCGACGAACAGAGCGATTTGGAAAAAGCCGTACTTAAAACTAAGTACGATGCCGTTGTGGTATCGCACTATCACGCCGACCACGCGGGACTTATCGAATACAAGACGGACTGCCCCGTATATATCGGTTGCGGCGCATATCGCATTATAAAAGCAATGAACGAGTATCGGAATGCTTCCTATGTCGGAAAAAATGTCGGTTATAACGCCAAAACAGGCGATACGCAATGTCTTCGTGCATACAAGTATCGGAATACTGTCTATTACGGCAAAGATATTGGCGATAACGTCAAGACCTATCGCAACGGGAAGCCGTTTACCGTCGGCGGCATAAAAATCACACCGTTTCTTTGCGACCATTCGGCGTTCGACAGTTATATGCTTTTATTCGAGGCAGGCGGCAAAAGCATTTTATATACCGGCGATTTCCGCTTTCACGGCAGAAAAGACAAAGAAAAACTGTTGTATGCTCTGCCGAAATCGGTCAATGTCCTCATTTGCGAGGGAACGAATATCGGCAGCGAAAAACCATGTTTTACCGAGCGCGAGCTTGAAAATAAACTTGCGGAGATTATGCGAAAGACCGACAAGCCCGTCTTCGTTCTGCAATCGGGATCGAATATCGACAGGCTTGTAAGCGTGTATCGCGCCGCAAAGCGCAGCGGACGCATATTGTACGAAGACAATTATACCGCATTGATCGCCTCTGCGGCAGGCGGCAAAATTCCACGTCCCGACGTTTTTGACGACGTATATGCTTTTACGCCGCGCCCGCTTCAAAGTAAACGCAAGGATATGTTTTTCGAGTTTGAAAATAAGCGAGGTTTGCGAGCCATAGTGCATAGCGGAAAATTCGTTATGGTTGTGCGACCTTCAATGTCCGGATTTATGAACAGACTATACAATTCGTCGTTATACATTCCCGGATCTACGCTTGTTTATTCTATGTGGAGCGGGTATAAACAAGAAAAAGCGACGGCAAAATTTTTAGATTGCGCGACGGATATGTTTATGAATATTATCGACTTGCACACAAGCGGTCACGCAACCGAAGAAGATATAGAACTACTCAAACAAACGGTCAATGCTGATGAGTGCGTTACCGTCCATATAGATAAAACCGCCGTACATAATCCGATTCGATTTCAAATTGACGGAGATCATTACGAGTTTTTATCACCTTACGAGTTTTTGCGGCGAGAAGTTTATAACGGAATACAAAATAAATTCAGCGATATTACGCCGAGCCTGACCGAGCGCGTTGAGAACGAATTGAGCAAGATATCCGAATTTAATCTCGGCGATTATTTCCTTATAGTTGCTGATGCAATAAAGTACGCAAAAAACGCGGGAATATCCGTAGGAACGGGGCGCGGCAGTATCGTAGGAAGTCTTGTCGCGTATGCGCTCGATATTACCGCAGTCAATCCCGTAAAATACGCTCTGACTGCCGATAAATACTTCGACGGAAAACTTACAAAAGAAATAGCCGTTGATCTTTGCCAAGAACATCGCGGCGAGATATTCGACTACCTTGTGTCAAAATACGGTAGCGACCGCATTGCGCATATCGGTTATCGCACCGAGAAGTCGCAGGGTATTCGGCGGCACCCGACTGCGGTCGTATTGAGTAATCGGTCTATCGAAGAGCTTACACCGATGTTGAAAGCGGAAGACGGTACGCACGTTACCGCTTGCTCCGTCAAACGGTGCCGAGAGCTCGGAGTGTCTGTTTTTCATATTTTCGGCTGGAACAAGCTCACGCAAATACAAAAGACAATCGAACTCGTAAAAGAACGCAAAGGCGTTGCGATAGATTTTTCGGACACCGTGTTCGGCTATGATGACAGACAGGTTTTCGAGTTTATATCGAGCGGCGATACGGATGGTGTTTTCGGCTTGGAAAGCGGAGAAAGGAAAGAATTTATGCGTAAATTCAAGCCGAAAACGATTGAAGAACTTGTTGCGGGCGGTTGCTTATTCCATTTGCAAACGAGCACAAATAAGCGAGCGGAAGAATTTTTACAAGGCTTAGATCTTTGCTCCATGCACAAAAATGAATTGATTGCCCTATATAACGAAATCGCAAGCGAAACACCGACTATTACTTGTAAACCGCACGATATTTCTTACTACGGCTATATTACCTATCAAATGGCATATTTGAAATGCTATTACCCCGACGAGTTTATGCAAGTCTGTAAACAGACAAGCAACTGAATCAATTCTGGAGATAATTATATGACAAAACTTAAAGAACTTATTAAGAACAATACGGTTGTAGTCATCGATACCGAAACTGACGGGCTTCCTTCGGACGGAAGAACTCGAATATACGAAATCTGCGCGCAAAAAATCTAGGACAGTGAAATATCCAATGCACTTTTTTGTATCGCGATGATAAATCCAAAGTCGCTAACAGAGCAAATAGCGGTTAATATCAATGTATGTAAAGTTACCGTAGACAATCCCGACACAGACCGTCGGGATTTTTCTTTGCCCGTAAACTATTCTATTTCGTTACAAGCCGTCT
Source organism: uncultured Christensenellaceae bacterium (assembly GCA_910587455.1). GTDB lineage: Bacteria > Bacillota > Clostridia > Christensenellales > Pumilibacteraceae > Anaerocaecibacter. Next base: position 11,332 of record CAJULK010000022.1, read on the forward strand.
TATTGTTGCGACGAAGAAGCGTGCGATAGTCATTGTGCCGTATAACGCAAAAACACGCCGTTATATAGCGTGCTTTATAAAAGAAAACACCCAATCAAACACAAAAGGTTCGACTGGGTTGGGCTTGGTGGAGCAGTCATAACCTAAAACGAAAAATTAATATGAAAAGCAAGTCAACGGTTTAACCTAACAATATTAATATAGTTGTTCATATTTGTGAATTTTTGATAATATAAGTCGCCTAAATTTATTTCAAAGTCGATATTGTTATTATGCTTTTCTACTTCGCTTATCAATATCGATGCGGAAGATAAGTCAAATCCATTCACATTATAATATGCCAATGTAATGTGCGGCGTTAACGGATAGTTTAACGGTTTAATATCGTTAATAATCGAATACAATTCCATTAGCTTGATATAGTTGTTCCCGTCAATAGGATATAAGCCTAAAACCAAACTGGTATTGACCATATTAAAAATGGCGTTGCTTTTCATTCTAATTCGGTGGTTCCCCAGTTTTTCTATTTGATTTTTAGCTTTTATAATTTTAAGTTCATTATAAAACATCTCATCGGATATATTTTGCAATACATCAGAATTGCTTAAATCGTGCAATGTCATATGAAACGTATCGGGAACCAATCTTTCACAAAAACACTGAGGCGTTGCTTCGTATAAAGAATCAACAAGTAGTGAAATTACAGCCTTGGTCGCTTTATCCAAATCGAACACTACCGTGTCGCCGTAAAAATTCTTAAATGTATTATCCCTATCTACCTTATGCGCAATTGACCGATTACCCGTGAAATATGTTCTGCCAAAGTCGATTTTGGTTTTTTCAAACGAATTTATTCGATTCAAAAACTCATCGTAATTTTCCATATGCAACCTCCGATCGTTGTTATACAAAATATATTAACACATATATATGATAATTGCAATCGATAAAATCAACAAAATGGCGCTGTGGCGGACGCTTGATAAAACAAGCGCGGCGCTGCGCGCCGCGATCAAGCACCCGCCGAAACGAAAGAAACGACCGACAAAACCGCAACGCCGAGCGGACAAAGGCGTCGCCGCTGAACCGCTTGGCGATCGCCTTTGTGTTCTCGCTCGGCGGCGTTGTGCGGCTGTTTATCGTGTCGCTTGTTTTTCGATTGTTTTCGTATAGCGGCTATTGCATTGCGACGCCTTGTGACAATTTCCGCTATCTCGGTTTAAGTGTAGTTGTAAAAAAATTTTCAATTATTTCGCTGTTATAGGGTGAAAATTTTTATTTGTTATTGCAGGACGTTACACTCTTTTGTCTTTCGCGGTGGGAGCGTAAACGATTTCGCCTGCGCCGTCAAGGGAAAATATTTTGTTGAAAACAAAAAGTAAAAAAACTGTAACACAAAATATTTTCTCGATCCTTGACGGCGACGAAAAAACAATAACGGTTGAAGTAATTAACAGCCGAAACCGTTTGTTTTCGCTCCCGTCGAAAGACAAAATAAAAAACAATCTAAAAGGAGATTTCTCAAATGAAAACAGCAGTAATATATGCTCGATATTCGAGTGACAGCCAAACCGAGCAGAGCATTGACGGACAACTTCGCGTATGTACGGAATACGCCAAGAACAATGACATACTCATACTCAACACATACATAGACCGCGCTATGACTGGTACTAATGACAATCGCCCAGACTTTCAGAGAATGATTAAAGACAGTTCTCGGAAAGAATGGAATTATGTACTTGTCTACAAGTTCGATAGATTTTCGCGTAATAAGTACGAAACGGCTATGCACAAGAAAACGCTTAAAGACAACGGCGTTAAAGTTATTTCCGCTACGGAGTTTGTACCCGAAACACCCGAAGGCATAATATTGGAGAGTATGATTGAAGGCTATGCCGAATACTATTCCGCCGAATTAAGCCAAAAGATACGGCGTGGCAATAACGAAAGCCGTCGCAAAGGCAACTTGACAGGCGGTAAACTGCCGTACGGTTACAAGAATGTTGACAAGAAAGCCGTAGTAATACCCGAACAAGCCAAAGTGATACGGTATATCTACGAACGGTATTCAATAGGCGTTTTCGTTAAAGACATAATTGCCGAATTGGCAAGCAAAGGCATTATGTATAACGGCAAAAAGTTCTTGCCGAATACCGTATATACAATACTTCGCAACGAAAGATATTCGGGTATATACCATTTCAACGGCGAAGTTTTTGATAACATCTACCCCCAAATAGTAGACACCACATTATTTGAGCAAGTCCGAGATAAGATTTCGCTTAACAAGTACGGCAAGCGTAGCGACGAAATAACGTATTTACTTAAAGACAAAATCAAATGCGGTTATTGCGGTAAATCTATTGTAGGCGATAACGGCACATCACGGCAAGGCGAAAGAAAATACTATTACAAATGCCGTGGGCGTAAACAAAAATTAAACGATTGCCATAAGCAAGCAATACGCAAAGATATACTCGAAAATATTGTGCTTGAAAGCGTCATAGAGCAAATACAAAAGACGAATAACCTTGACTACATTGTAAATTGCTTAATGCAAGAACAGCAAAGACAAGCGCAAGCGAACGTAGTACTGAATTTGTTACTCAAAGAACAGCGTACTACCGAAAATGCCATAAACAACATTATGACCGCTATTGAAAACGGCGGAACGACTAATACGGCTATGAAGCGTATGCGTGAACTCGAAGCTCGTCAAGCCGAACTTGAACGGCAAATCTTAATCGAAAAAAGCAAAACTGCCGTACAACTAACCGAAGCTCAAATAAAAGACTTTTACTTACAAGCGTTAGCATTAGAACCGAAACTCTTAATAAGCTACCTTGTAAAGCAAATTGTGCTATTTGACGATAGAATTGAGATACAATTCAATAGCCCTATAATGGAAAGTCCCGACAGTCGGGGCTTTTTATTATGCGAAAAATCTATAAAGCTCGCTTACAAAGTACCGCATAGAGCAGAAATAACCAAACTCGAATTTCAAATTGAGTTGTATGTATAAGATACATACAACGGCTATTTATTCCACGTTCCGCTTGACGTGAGCCTCGCAGGGGCGTGTGTATAGGCAAATAAGGGCGAAACGCGCAACCCGACCGATTAAATAAATCTGTCGGGTTTTGGTTTGCCTTTGGCGCGATAGCCTAACACGCCCCTTTCTCACGTCAAGCGGCTTTCGCGGCATAAACCGCCGTTGAGTGTGATTGATAGATTTCTGCCGCCGAACACCCGAAAAGCGTTACAGCGGCAATATAGCGGCGTTACACGGCACTATGCGAAACGAAAAGCGGCAAAGAAAAAACCTAACCCGAACACTTACTTTGTGGTTCGTTTTAGGTTTTGACTGGTGGGCAATGGGGGGTTCGAACCCTCGACTTCTACCATGTGAAGGTAGCACTCTCCCGCTGAGTTAATTGCCCGTAGTTGCTTTACGCTGTCTGTTCGCGTTTTTAGCGCAATGAATCAATGCGCAATAATTTTATCATTATATTCGGACAATGTCAAGCAAAATAGTGTTGTTTGATTTTAATCGTCATTTTTTATGGCAATGTTCTTTGCGCGCAAAATATGAAAAACCGATAATTGCGAAAAATAAATTTTCCGCCATTCGTGATAAAAACAAGCGAACAAATATAAAGGACAAAAAAGGGAACAAAAGGTATTGAAAAGGGAGAAGAAGTATGGTAGAATAT
>CAJULK010000023.1 GCA_910587455.1 uncultured Christensenellaceae bacterium
GTTTTTCCTTGGGCAAATCTATGCCTGCAATTCTTGCCACTTTGATGACTCCTTAGATTTTTTGATAATTTATTTGTTCGCGTCACGACCGACGTGTGGAATGTCGCGCCGCCCGTTACGCGGTTGTTTTCATGCTTGCCGAAACGCCGCCGCCGAGCACGCTGCGTCGCCAGATATGACGAGCACGCGCAAGTCCGACGAAAAACGGCGCTTTCGGTCAACCCTGACGCTGTTTGTGGCTGGGGTTCTTGCTGCAAATAACCATGACTTTGCCGTGACGGCGAATGACTTTGCATTTGTCACACATGGGTTTAACCGAAGATCTTACTTTCATGATTGTCGCTCCTTTGGAACTTGTTGTTTTTTCGCTTGTCGGTTTACGACTTTGGTGTTACGGCTTCGGCGCGCACAGCTCGCCGCGACCGCTTATCCGATTGTTTTTGTTTCGTTTGTTTCTTTGCTCTATCGCCGATTTCGGCGAGCGCCGTGCAAGACGGCTGTGCAAAAGTCAGTTTTTGCTGCGGAAAGTAATTATGCCCTTAGTGATATCATAGGGTGAGATGGAAACCTTTACCCTGTCGCCCAACAACACTTTGATGTAGTTGACGCGCATCTTGCCCGCTATCGTGCACAGTACCATTGCGCCGTTGTCGAGCTTGACTTTGAACTTTGTCCCCGGAAGACATTCTTCTACGACGCCTTCGGTTTCGATATTGTCACTTCTCGGCATAAATCCTCCTTTCCGAGATAAATTTTTTGAGCCGCTTTTTAAGCGACGCGTTTGTCGGGTCTTCGATGCCGCTCGGCTCTGCGACCCGTAAATGCTTGATCCGTTTGAGCTTGGGATTGTCGACGGGACGCGAACTGCCGTCCGCTATCAACACAAAGTCCGCGCTCGCCCGCGCAACTACGATAAAGGGTTTGCCCGAATCGTGCCCCGCGCGGCTTATAACGATATCGCCTGTTTCCATTGCCGCCTCACACCGTAAGTATCTCGGGCGCGCCGTCGGTGATTATCACCGTGTTTTCGTAGTGCGCGGCGTTTTTGCCGTCCGCCGTGCGCACCGTCCATCCGTCGCGCTCGATGTATACGCGCCAATCGCCCGCCGTGATCATCGGCTCTATCGCAAGGCACATGCCGACTTTGAGCGGCGCGCCAGTATGCGCTCTGCCGAAGTTGGGCACTTCGGGCGCTTCGTGCATCTTCTTCCCGATGCCGTGGCCGGTAAGCGCCCTTACGACGCCGTAGCCGTGAAGCTCGGTATAAAGCTGTATCGCGCTCGACACGTCGCCGACTCGGTTGCCCGCTTTGGCGTGCCCGATGCCCGCTTCGAACGCCGCTTTTGCCGCGTCGATGAGCGCAAGGTCCTGCGCCGAAACGTTGCCTACGGCAAACGTGCGCGCGGCGTCGCCCTGATATCCGTTCAAAAGTGCGGTAATGTCTACAGACACTATGTCGCCGTCCTTGACCACCCGCAACGACGGGATGCCGTGGACTACTACATCATTGACAGAAACGCAACAGGCGTTGGGGAAGCCGCCGAAGCCTTTGCTCGACGGGATCGCGCCCATGCCGCGTATCGTTTCTTCGACGACCGAATCGATTTCAAGCGTTGTCACTCCGGGACGGATAAACCGTTCGGCGGCGGCGAGCGCGGCTTTGACGACCTTGCTCGCGGCGCGCATGCCGGCGTATTCGCTTTCGGTCTTTACTATCATTTAAGGATCGCCTCTATCTCGGCGTTAACAGCCTCGATAGACTGCATGCCGTCGATATTTTTAAGTACGCCCGCCGCTTTGTAATATTCGACGAGCGGCGCGGTGTTTTCCGCATAAACTTTGAGCCTGTTTTCCACGACCTCGCGTTTGTCGTCGTCGCGGATCACGAGCGGCTCGCCGCACTCCTTGCATTTGCCGTCTGGCGCGAGCTCTGCGCTCGTCGAGTATCCGCATTTAAGACAAACCCTGCGGCTCGCCATGCGGTCGGCTAATTTGTTAAGGTCGGTGTCGAGGTTGAGCGCTATGTCGATCTCGACTATTTTGCCGAGTGCGTCGGCTTGCGCTTTCGTGCGCGGGAATCCGTCGAGAAGAAAACCGTTTTTGCAATCGCTTTTTTCGATCCTGTCTTTGAGAAGTGCGAGAACGAGTTCGTCGGGAACGAGCTTGCCCGCGTCCATAAACGCTTTGGCTTTTTTGCCGAGCTCGGTTCCGTCGGCGATGTTCTTTCTGAGCAGATCGCCCGTCGAAACGTGCGGAAGCTCGTGTTTTTTGCATATAAGCGCGGCTTGCGTGCCTTTGCCCGAACCGGGCGCGCCCATTATTATAAGGTTCATAGTCTGTCCTTTATTGTTGTGTTGCTGTTCGGTGCGCAGTGCCGAGAATCGACCGATACATACGCTCCGAGAATCGGCGGAAACATGTTGAGCCGCTTACAAGGTTGCGAGGAATTTGCGAGCGAGCGCGGTTGCCGCCGAAGATTACCGCAAGGCTTTGCGGCGCACTTTAGACGACGGTCATTTTAAGAAGCCTTTGTATTGCTTCATCATCAGCAAGCTCTGCAGCTGCTTGTCAAACTCGAGCGCGACCGAAACCACGATCAACATACCCGTCGCCGAGAACGCGCTTACGAGCGTTGCGTCCTGCAAGACCGCCGCGAATATGACCGACGGCACGAGCGCGATGAACGCGAGATAGATAGCGCCGAAGAGGGTCAGCCGCTTGGATATGCGCGAAAGATAGTCGGTGGTCGGCTTGCCCGGGCGTATGCCGTTTATAAAGCCGCCGTACTGCTGTATGTTGCGCGAGATATCCTCGGGGTTGAACTGTATTTGTGCGTAAAAGTACGAGAAGAACAGGATGAGAAGCGCCACGAGCACCGAATATATCGGCGTGCCCGCCCCCAGCCATTTCTGCCACCAAGCGACGAATCCGCTGCCGGGCGCCACGAGCTGTGCTATCATCTGCGGGAAAGTAATGAGCGCCGTCGCGAAGATTATGGGAAGCACGCCGCTCGCATTGACTTTGATCGGGATATACGTGCTCTGCCCGCCGTACTGCTTTCTGCCCTTGATCTGCTTGGCGTACTGTACGGGCACGCGCCGCTCGGCAAGGTCTACGAATACTATGAGCATGAACACTGCTACGACCATGATCGCAAAGCCGACAAGCTCCCAAATCGCGAACGTAGCTTGCTCGCCGCCGCCGACAACGACGTCGAACTTGGCAATAATGGCAAGCCCCGCCGAAGCGATGATACCGACAAAGATAAGCATGCTTATGCCGTTGCCTACGCCGTAATCGGTTATACGCTCGCCCAACCACATCGTAAGCATCGAACCCATGATCATGAGCACACAGACGAACATTCCGATCACCCAGTCCTGCGTCATCGGTCCGAACACGTCGGTAGACAGCGCGTCTGCGTTTGCGAACGACACCGTTATCGCGATCGACTGCGCCATGGCGAGTATTATCGTTATATAGCGCGTGATCTGCGTTATTTTCTTTTTGCCGTCGTCGCCCTGCTTTTGATATTCCTGCAGACGCGGAATGGCAACGGTAAGAAGCTGCAATATGATCGTAGCGTTGATATACGGAGTGATACCGATAGCGAACAACGCGCCGTTGCTGAGCGCGCTACCCGTAATCCCGCTCAAAAGTCCCAAGAGCGAATCGGATGTGATGTTGTTTTGGTACGCCGCGGGCGAAATGCCGGGAATAGGAATCCAGCATCCCAACCTATAAATAAAGAGGAGTGCGATCGTGATCAACAGCTTAGTTCGCACCTCTTTATTTTTGAAAGCGTTTTTCAGCGTTTCAAACATTTATACAACCTCTGCCTTGCCGCCCGCTTTTTCGATTTTTTCCTTAGCAGAGGCGGTGAACTTGGCCGCTTTTACGGTCAGCTTTTTGGTGATCTCGCCGTCGCCGAGCACTTTCAGCCCGTACGCTTCGACTTTTTTCACGATGCCCGTTTCGACAAGCAACGCGAGATCGACCACCGCACCGTCGTCGAACTCATTGAGCTTGTCAACGTTGATGACCGAAAATTCCTTTTGGAATTTACTGTTGAAGCCGCGCTTGGGCAGTCTGCGCATGAGCGTGATCTGACCGCCCTCGAAGCCGGGACGTACGCCGCCGCCGCTTCGCGCCCATTGACCTTTATGACCCTTGCCCGACGTTTTGCCGAGACCGGACCCGATACCGCGACCCAAACGTTTCTTTTTGGTGCGCGCGCCGTCCGCCGGCATCATTGCGTGCATTTTCATGTTTTATGTCCTCCTGATACTTGGTTGCCCGTCGCGATATGCGCAGAACGAACACGTAGGATTATGCTTCGGTGACGCTCACGAGATGGCTCACAACTCTTATCATTCCGCGCATTGCCGGCGTGTCGTCTACCGTCACGGTCTGATGAAGTTTGCGAAGCCCGAGCGCCTCGACGGTGCGCTGCTGTTTTACAAGCCGCCCCGCGGTGCTCTTTACAAGCGTTACGTTGAGTTTTTTATTTTCAGTGTTTGCCATTGTAAAAATGACCTCCGTTCAGCCGTAGGCTGTTGTATTTTTCGAAACGATCCGTAAAGATCCGACGTTCGCTTTAGGTAAGGTTGCTGCCGCTTGTCCGCTATACAAACGTCCCGACGGCTTCGATCCCGACGAAGCGGCGTCGCATACGGATCATGCCGTACTTCCGACCGATATCGCGACTCAGCCGAGGATCTCTTCGACCGTCTTGCCCCTGATCGCCGCGACCTGATCCAATGTGCGCAGGCTCGTAAGCGCATTCATGGTGGCTTTTACGACGTTGATGGGATTGCGCGAACCGTAGCACTTGGTCGTGATGTTGTTTACGCCGCAGAGCTCGAGCACCGCACGCACGCTGCCGCCGGCTATAACGCCTCGGCCTTCGGGCGCGGGACGAAGAAGCACTTTGCTGCAAGCGAACTTGCCTATCGTTTCGTGCGGGATAGCCGTGCCGTTGAGCGAGATTTGCGTCATGTTGCGACGCGCAGCCTGTTCGGCTTTCTTGATCGCTTCGGGAACTTCGGTCGCTTTGCCCATGCCGATGCCGACCTTGCCCTTGCCGTCGCCCGCAACCACGAGCGCGGCGAAGCTGCTGTTACGACCGCCCTTGACGACCTTGCTTACGCGGCGGGTCGTGACGAGCTTGGTTTTGATGCCGTCATCGACGGTATCTTTCTCTCTTTTCTTTCTGAAATCTTCGCGTGCCATAACAAACTCCTAAAATTTAAGCCCCGCAGCTCTTGCCGCGTCCGCCAAAGCCTTGACTCTGCCGGTGTAGAGATAGCCGCCGCGGTCGAACACCACTTCGGTTATGCCGATCTTCTGCGCTTTTGCCGCGACGTCGCCGCCGACAAACTCGGCCTGCTGCGTCTTGGTCTTGCTCTTTACGTCGGCGCCTTTGATTATCGTGCTGCTCGAACAGAGCGTAACGCCCTTTACGTCGTCGATAACCTGAGCGTAGATATGGCTCGTGGAGCGGTATACCGCGAGGCGCGGACGTGCCGCCGTGCCTTTGAGGTCGTGACGGAGCCGTTCGTGACGCTTTTCGCGAATCTTGTTTTTGTCGATCTTTTTAATCATGTCACGTTCTCCTATTTCTTGCCTGCGGTCTTGGCCTCTTTGCGGAGGACGACCTCGTTACTGTAATGCAAGCCGTAGCCGTGATACGGTTCGACGGGGCGCTTGGACTTGATCTGCGCAGCGACCGCGCCGACGAATTCCTTGCTGATCCCGCTGACGACTATCGTGAGCGCGTCGGGACAAGTGATCGTTATCCCTGCGGGGATCGCGTATTCTACGGGCTTGGAATATCCGATGTTCATTACGAGCTTGCTGCCGTTGACCGCGACTTTGTAACCGACGCCGGCTACGATGAGCGTTTTGGTGAACGGGGTCTGCACGCCCTGAACCATGTTTGCGACGAGCTGACGGTAAAGACCGTGGTATGCGCGCGTCTGCGGTTTGTCGTTAGCGCGCTCGACGTTGACTACGCCCGCACCCACGACTATGTTTATGTCCGGGCATTTTATCTCTTGCTTAAGCTCGCCGAGCTTGCCCTTGACCGTAACGACGCCGTCGGCGAACTCAACGGTTACGCCCGCGGGTACGTCGATATGTTTTCTTCCGATTCTCGACATTGCGACCTCCTACCACACGTAGGCGAGAACTTCGCCGCCCACTTTGAGCTCGCGCGCTTTCTTGTCGGTCATGACTCCGCGCGAGGTGGATATGATAGCTATTCCGTAGCCGCCGAGAACCTTGGGAAGGTCTTCGCACCCGCAATATACGCGGAGTCCGGGCTTGGATATACGCTTTAAGTTGGTAATGGCGTTCTTTCTGCCGTCGTACTTGAGCGCAACCTTGATATTGCTGTGCCCGTTTTCTTCTACAACGTCGTAAGAAGATACGAAGCCTTCGTTGGCAAGAATGTCTACGATCGACTTTTTCATCTTGGACGCAGGTATCGATACGGTATCGTGACGCGCCGTGATGGCGTTGCGAATTCTCGTGAGCAAATCCGCGATAGGATCTGTTGTAACCATAACTTATACCTCCTTACCAGCTCGACTTCTTTACGCCGGGGATTTCGCCCTTGTACGCAAGATTACGAAAGCAAATTCTGCAAATGCCGTACTTTTTGAGCACCGAGTGCGGTCTGCCGCAGATGCTGCAACGCGTGTATGCGCGGGTCTTGTACTTAGGCACCCTTTGCTGCTTGTTTATCATCGCTTTTTTAGCCATAATATACTCCTTAATTCTTGAACGGCATACCGAGTTTGGTAAGCAATGCCTTGGCTTCTTCGTCGCTTTCCGCCGTAGTTACGACGCATACGTCGAATCCGCGGATCTTCTCTATAAGCTCGTACGAAATCTCGGGGAAGATCGTTTGGTCTTTTATGCCGAGCGCATAGTTGCCGCGTCCGTCGAACGACTTGCCCGATATGCCGCGGAAGTCGCGTACGCGCGGAAGCGCTATCGAAACGAGCCTGTCGAAGAACTCATACGCCATTTCGCCGCGCAACGTGACTTTGATGGCTATCGACTGCCCTTCGCGAAGTTTGAAGTTACTTACGGACTTCTTCGCTTTGACAAGTATGCTGCGCTGACCCGCTATCGCGTCGAGCTCGGCTTGAGCAAGCTGAATACTCTTGGAGTTGTCCTTTATGTCGCCGAGGCGCATATTGAGCACTATTTTCTCGATACGGGGAACTTGGTTTACGTTCTTGTATCCGCGCTCTTTCATGAGCTGAGGAACGATCTCCGCCTTGTAGCGCTTGCGCAAGCGGTAGCGCTCGGGATTGTTCGATTTTACAGGTCTGCCTGTCGGCGCCTTGGGCGCTGCCGCAGTCGCTTTGGCTTTTGCTTTTTCTGCCATTACCCTTTACTCCTTACTTGTTTTACCGTCCGGCGTTTCGTCGACGGGAACGTTTGCCTCGGGCTTAGCCGCAGGCTTTTTTGCCGCAGTCTTCTTTGCGGCGGGTTTTTTAGCCGGTTTTTCGGCGGCTTCGGTCGCCGCGCTCTCGGTCGATTCCGGTTCTGCCGTCTTCGCCGATTTCTTTACCTTTTTGTCGGTCTTGGATTTTTTGTCCGCTTTGAGCGAAACGTCCAAGCTCGCGCCGCACTTGGCGCAGACGCGCGCGTTTTTGCCGTCGATTTCCTGATGACGGACGCGCACGCTCTTGTTGCACGACGGGCAGATGAGCTGCACGTTGCTGCAATCTATAGGCGCTTCGATCTTCTTTCTGCCGCCCTGCTCGGTTGCCGAGCGCGCTTTCACATGGTGCGTCGATATGTTGACGCCCTCGACCAATACTTTATTGGTCTTGGGATCGGTTGCCAAAACTTTGCCGGTCTTGCCTTTGTCTTTGCCGGTCAAAACTTTTACGTTATCGCCTTTTCTGACGTTAAGATTCATTTACCGATCCTCCGTTAAAGTACTTCGGGTGCCAAAGATATGATCTTTGTGAAGTCGCGGTCGCGCAGTTCGCGCGCTATCGGTCCGAAAATACGCGTGCCGCGCGGCTGCTTCTGATTGTCTATGATTACGGCGGCATTATCGTCGAAACGGATATGCGAACCGTCGGGACGGTTTACGCCCTGATGCGTTCTGACTATGACCGCCTTTACGACGTCGCCTTTCTTGACGGTGCCGCCCGGCTGCGCGGACTTGACCGACGCGGTGATTATGTCGCCGATATTGCCGCTGCGACGGAACGAACCGCCCATAACCTGTATACACATTATCTCTTTCGCGCCGGTGTTGTCGGCGACTTTAAGATACGATTGAGGTTGTATCATGATTATCTCCTTGAACGCGGTCTGCCGCGTTTGCCTTCTTATTTTGCCTTTTCTACGATGCGGTTGACGCGCCAGCACTTATCCTTGGAAATCGGTCGCGTTTCGATAATTTCCACTCTGTCGCCGATGCCGCATTCGTTGTTCTCGTCGTGCGCTTTGAAACGCTTCGTACGCGTGACCGTCTTTTTATAGAGCGGGTGCTTGTACTTTTCAACGACGGATACAACCACCGTTTTGTCCATCTTGTTCGATACGACCACGCCTTCGCGCGTCTTTCTGTCGTTGCGTTCGAAGTCCATTACTTGACCTCCTTACCGGCGCGAAGCTCGCGCTCTCTTATGACGGTCTTGACGCGCGCGATGTCGCGTCTGACGTTCTGTATCTGCATGGGGTTGGAAAGCTGCCCCGTCGCGTGCGAAAACCTGAGGTTGAAAAGCTCGGTTTTGAGCGCGGCGAGCTTCTGCTGCAACTCATCGTCTCTCATTTCGTGTACTTTCTCTTTCATCATCAAACCTCCTCGGACTCGGTAGGAGCTGCGTCGCTCGCCGCTTCGGGCGCGGTCTCGCCTTTCTTGGCGATCTTGCAGCGCACGGGCAGTTTGTACGAAGCGAGCCTGAGCGCTTCGCGCGCAACGGTTTCGTTTACGCCCGCCATTTCGAACATGACGGTGCCGGGTTTGACTACCGCAGCCCAATATTCGGGCGCGCCCTTACCGCTACCCATACGGGTGTCTGCGGGCTTTTTGGAATACGGTTTGTGCGGGAATATGCATATCCATACCTTGCCGCCGCGCTTGGTGTAACGAGTCATCGCGACACGCGCAGCCTCTATCTGGTTGGAAGTTATTCTGCCGGGATCTTCGCTGACAAGCGCGAACTCGCCGTAGGCGATCGTATTACCGCGCGTCGCTTTGCCCTTCATTCTGCCGCGCTGAACTCTGCGGTGTTTGACTTTATTGGGACTAAGCATTATTCGCCCTCCTTGAACTCACCGACATTCGCCGCCGGCTGCGCCGTCGCACCGAGAACGTCGCCTTTGTATATCCACACTTTGACGCCCAAAACGCCGAACGTCGTTTGCGCGATGCAATACCCGTAGTCGATATCGGCGCGAAGGGTTTGCAGAGGAATGGAACCTTCCTGATAGTGCTCGGCACGCGCGATCTCGGCGCCGTCGAGACGGCCGCCGACCATAACCTTAACGCCTTTGGCGCCGGCATGCATGGCTTTGGACATCGCCTGCTTCATAGTGCGACGGAAGAACGCACGCTTTTCGAGCTGCGCCGCAATGCTCTCCGCAAGAAGTTTCGCGTTGAGATCGGGGTGCTTTACTTCGATGATGTTGACGTATATCTTTTTGCCGCCGACAAGTTTTTCGAGGTTCTTTTTAAGCTCGTCTACGCCGACGTGCTTCTGCCCGATGATCTTGCCGGGGAACTGCGAATGGATATATACGAGCACTTTGCCCTGCGGACGTTCTATAACGACCTTGGATATACCGCAGGATTTGTACTTGTTCTCTATATGCTCGCGGATCTTGTGGTCTTCGAGAATGAACGCCGAAAACTCCTGTTTGCCCGCGTACCACTGCGAATTCCACTTCTCGATAATGCCGACGCGCAAACCGTGGGGATTGACTTTCTGACCCATGATTAGTTCTCCTCCTTGATGTCGAGAATGACGGTGATGTGGCTTGTGCGCTTCAAAATGTGATGCGCTCTGCCCTTGCTTACCGGCTGAAAACGCTTGAGCGTCGGACCGGGATCGGCATACGTTTCGGCAACGTAAAGATCGTTTATCGACATATCCTGATTGTGTTCGGCATTCGCCGCCGCGGAATTGAGCACTTTGAATACGGGCTCGCTCGCCGCTTTGGGCGTCGCTTGAAGAATCGCCATCGCTTCCATAACGGACTTGCCGCGTATAAGCGCAAGCACCGCGCGCACTTTATCGGGCGCTATGCGAACGTATTTGGCACTCGCGTGAGGACGCTTCTCTCTGCGCTCTTCCACTCTTGCCGTTTTTTCTTTCATTCTGGTCGCCATGCGTTTCTCCTTATCTGCCCTTTGTCGTTTTTTCGCCCGCGTGACCCAAGAACGTCCGCGTCGGTGCGAACTCGCCCAGCTTGTGTCCGACCATGTCGGTCGTGACGTATACCGGTACGAACTTTTTGCCGTTGTGTACGGCAAACGTCAATCCGATGAACTCGGGAAATATAGTCGATGCGCGCGACCAAGTTTTGATCGGGCGTTTGTCGGCGACCTGAGTCATCGCTTCGACCTTCTTCATAAGTTTGGCGTCAACGAAATATCCTTTTTTAGTCGATCTTGACATATCTGTAAGCTCCTTAATTTATGCGCTTGACAATGAACTTGTCGGACGCTTTGTGCTTAGGTCTGGTCTTCTTGCCGAGCGTCGGGATACCCCAAGGCGATACCGGGCTCGGTCTGCCTATCGGGCTCTTTCCTTCGCCGCCGCCGTGCGGGTGATCGCAAGGGTTCATGACGACGCCGCGGACGGTCGGTTTGACGCCCATGTGACGTTTTCTGCCCGCTTTGCCCAAAGAAACAAGCTCGTGATCGAGATTGCCGACCTGACCCACCGTAGCTTTGCAGCGCTGAAGCACCATGCGCATTTCGCCGGACGGAAGTCTGAGCGTTGCATACTTGCCTTCCTTAGCCATAAGCTGTGCCGCCGCGCCCGCCGTGCGGACCATTTGTCCGCCGCGCCCGGGGAGCATTTCGACGTTGTGAACGAGCGTACCCACGGGAATATTGGCAAGCGGCAGGCAGTTGCCCGCTTTGATGTCCGCCGTTTCGCCCGAAATTACCGTGTCGCCCTTTTGAAGCCCGAGCGGTGCGAGAATATATCTCTTTTCGCCGTCGGCATAGTTCAGAAGCGCTATGAACGCGGTGCGGTTGGGATCGTATTCGACCGTGGCAACTTTCGCGGGGATGCCGTCCTTGTTGCGCTTGAAGTCGATAATGCGGTACTTCTGACGGTTGCCGCCGCCGATATGACGGACGGTGATCTTGCCCGAGAAGTTGCGGCCGCCGTGACGCGACTGCTCTTTCAGAAGCGGCTTATACGGCTTGTCGCCCGTTAATTCGCTCGCGGCGATCGTGGTTTTGAACCGCGTGCCCGGCGTGATTGGTTTATATCTCTTAATAGCCATGTGTCGTCTCCTTTATTAGGACAGCGTTTCGAAGAACGGAATCGCTTTGGACGCCTGCGTCAGAGTGACGTACGCCTTTTTGCCTTTGGACGTGTAACCGCCCGTTCTGCCCTGACGTTTGTATTTGCCGCGCACGTTTACGACGTTGACCGATTCGACCTTTACGTCGAAAACCGACTCGACAGCCGCTTTTATCTGCTTTTTGTCCGCACGCGTGTCAACCATGAACGCATAGCGCTTGGCTGCGACGCCGTCGTTGGACTTTTCCGTCAATACCGGACGGATGATGATGTCTTCTGCCGTCATTGTGCCGCGACCTCCTTAGCCGTATATTTTTGTTCGAGCGCCTTTATCGCGTCCACCGTCGTCAGCATGACCGCGTTGGCGACCACATCGTAAACGTTGAGAAGCTCGCAGTCCGCCGTGCGCACCTTTTGGATATTGCGCGAAGCGCGAAGTGCATTCTCGCTGCCGTTGGGAAGAACCAAGAGCACTCTGTTCTCTATTTTGAGCGCGTCGAGCACCGCCGCCATGTTTTTGGTTTTGGGCTCGATGTCGAGTTTGTCCAACACAATGAGGTTGCCGTCCGACAGTTTCGCCGAAAGCGCGCTCGTTATCGCATTGATACGCACGAGCTTGTTCACCTTTTTGCGGAAACTGCGCGGCTTCGGCGCGAACACCACGCCGCCGCCTTTCCACTGCGGCGAACGAATCGAACCCTGACGCGCATTGCCCGTACCCTTCTGCCGCCACGGCTTTCTGCCGCCGCCCGTTACTTCGGTGCGCGTGAGCGTGCATTTGGTGCCTTGGCGCGCGTTCGCCATTTGCGCTACGACCGCCTGATGAATGACAGGCTCGTTATACTCTACGCCGAATACGCTGTCGTCAAGCTCCATCGTTCCGGCGGAAGTGCCGTCTTGCTTATATATCTTAATGGTAGGCATAATCTCTCCTTTATTTAACGGTCTCTTTGACGGTTACGAGCCCGCCTTTCGGTCCGGGTACGGCGCCGCGTATAAGCAACACGTTGCGCGCCGAGTCTACTTTTACGACCCTTAAATTCTGTATGGTTACGTTCTCGTGTCCGTACTGACCGGGCATCTTGAGATTTTTGATCCTGCGCGACGGATTGGAGTTGGCACCCGTCGAACCGACGCTGCGGTGAACAGGCCCCGTGCCGTGCGTCATTTTGAGTCTGTGATGATTCCAACGCTTGATAACGCCGGTGAAACCGCGGCCCTTCGTCACGCCCGAAACATCAACCATGTCGCCCGCTTCGAACATAGTGCAATCTATGACCTTGCCGACCTCGTACGAAGCGGCATCGTCGTAACGGAACTCGCGCAGATAACGCGCGGGCTTTTGTTTGCTCTTTTTGTACAGACCCGCTTCGGGCTTGTTGAGCTTGCCTTCTTTGATCTCCTCAAACGCGCAAACGACGGCGCTGTAGCCGTTACGCTCCTGCGTGCGAAGATCTACTACGGTCATCGGACCGCACTGAACAACGGTTACGGGAATCGCAGTGTCGTTCTCGCCGAAGATCTGCGTCATTCCGAGCTTTTTACCTAATATTGCCTTCTTCATGTCGGTACCTCTCGTTACAGCTTAATCTTAATGTCTACACCGGCGGGCAGATCGAGACGCATGAGCGAATCGACCGTCTTTCCGGACGGACTGTAAATGTCTATCAGTCGCGAATAGGTACGAAGTTCGAACTGCTCGCGAGAATCTTTGTGCTTGTGAACCGAACGCAGAATGGTCACGACTTCCTTTTGCGTAGGCAGAGGAATAGGACCGCAAACTTTCGAACCCGTCTGCTTGGCAGCATCTACGATGCGCTTTGCCGAGCTGTCTACAAGTTCGAAATCGTACGCTCTCAATTTGATTCTGATCTTTTGGCTGGACATAAATCTCTCCTTATTGCCCTCCGGCGCGAGCCGGCTGTTGTCTTGGTTGTTTCACGCGCTCGGGCGTGCCGTTTTTCTGAAATTTTTTTGGGGCGCACGCCCCGAAAATTTCGTCAAAAAATAACCGCACTCA
The DNA here is from genome assembly GCA_910587455.1 of uncultured Christensenellaceae bacterium. Lineage (GTDB taxonomy): Bacteria > Bacillota > Clostridia > Christensenellales > Pumilibacteraceae > Anaerocaecibacter. Next base: position 13,537 of record CAJULK010000023.1, read on the forward strand.
AAGGTGCTCTACTATTATATAAGACTTGTCCCCCGATGTCAAACGTTTTTGCGCTCCTTTTCAAAACTTTTTTCGTAAATTTTCGGTAAATTTACAAGACTCGAAATCGGTGCGGAACGGCGACGCTCGGTATTATATACTATATATTGAGCAGTGGCGCGCGCACATTTCGACACGCCTCAATATATAGCGGTGCACCGCAAAAACGCCCTTGCGCCGAGCGCGAAAGATCCGAATATACATCGGCGGAACGCTTTTCCTTTATATATAATATATTACAATCGTTACGGCGCAGCGGCGGGGCGAAATGCGTAAAATATTTCGAAACACGTATAACGATCCGCAAAAAAGAAATAAAATCGGTATGCGAAAATATGCCGTTTTTTGTTGATTCCAGTGATCAAACAAGGTACAATGAGCGCATCATGAAAAACTTACCGATTGTCGAATGTGAAAAATTGCTGACAGACAGCGCTAACCGCAAAAAAGCCGACCGAATCGTATCGGCGTTCGGTTTCCGCGCCGACCTTAAGGGCAGCGACCGCCTCGCCGACTGCGTGATACTCTACGGATCGAACGCCGCGAGCGGGTTTTGCGAAATTTACAGTATCGTCGGGAAACTGCGCGACACCGGCGCCAAAGCGGTACTGCGCACAATAAATTACGCAATGTCGCGAGCTTACGGCATGACGGATAAATTATCCGAACTCGTCGGCGCAAACATTCCGCGCAACGAAATACACAACTCGCTCGTGATCGCGCATCTCGGAAAAATATATAGATACGATTCGCCCCGAGAGACGGACGGAGGCGACGATTAAGAGAGCAGATTTTTAAGCTGT
>CAJULK010000024.1 GCA_910587455.1 uncultured Christensenellaceae bacterium
TTCCCGAAGTATCCGCGCTGATAAAAGAAGGCGCTTCGATAGAAAGCATAGAAAAATTTGCATTTGAAAGAGTTCAGGAAGCTGTCGAGTGTATTTTATATCAACTCGACGATCAAGAGTCCGCAGAATACGCGGACGTGTTCGACGAAATAGATTGTACAAAAATAAACAAGATGCGCCTAATGGAAATCAATGACGACGGAACGCCGACGGGACGGCGCGCTATCGAGCTTCACGGAAAAATTCCGTTTTCCGATATGGAAGATTGACGGTGTTTTTGCTTCTTATATGATATAATTATTACGATAAATATATGTGGTAAAATATTTAAGTAAATAGGAGGTGTAGAGTTTTGAGGCAAAAAACACGTTTTAATAAAATACTATTGTTATTCTTAATGGCTTTGATTGCTTTAATGATTATAGGTTGTAATAATTCCCATAAAGAGGATTATAGCTATTATACTGTAAATTATACTTCGACTGAAGGCGGAATGATTGTGGGCTTAACCGAACAAACCGTCAAGAGCGGAGACAGCGCGCAATCGGTCGCAGCCGTTGCAAATGACGGGTATTACTTCGTAAGTTGGTCGGACGGCAACGCTTCGCCCATGAGAATAGACAAGAATATTACGAGCAGCCTCACCGTCATTGCCCGTTTTGAAAAATGCGCCGAAAAATACAGTGTCGTATATGAAGCAGCCGACGGGGGCAGTATTTCGGGCACGAAAAAACAGCTCGTGGCGGAGGGCGGCAATGCTGCCGAGGTAATAGCCGTCGCCGATGAAGGCTATGAATTTATCGGGTGGTCTGACGGCATAGATACCGAGCGCCGAGAGGATAAGAACGTCGTCGCTAATATTTCTGCAAAAGCGCTGTTCCGTAAAAAGTCATACAACGTAAATTATTTCGCCGACAAAGGCGGAAGAATCGATGGGGCAACAAGCCAAACGGTAGAGCACGGCGAAAAAGCGACGTCGATAACTGCGATCCCCGAATTGGGCTATAAATTCGTGTGCTGGTCGGATACGGGCAGCACCGATCCTACGCGCACGGACAAAAATTTAACGGGCGAAATCAACGCGCATGCGGAATTTGCGTATCTCAGACCTGACGGCAAGGGCGTCGCGGGAAATCCCGTGCTCATAAACAACTATACCGAACTTGTCGATATGCGTTTTTACTCATATATGTGTTACAAGCTGAACAGCGATATAGACCTTGCGGGCATGGAATTCGAGCCGCTGTTCAAATCGGATTATCCTTTTCTCGGCGTGCTCGACGGCGCAGGACATTCCATAAAGAATATGACCGTTTCGAACGAACATAACGCTCCGTCGCTATTGGGTTATGTACACAACGGCACGGTCGAAAATATAAATATCGTTGATTTTCGCATAACGATAAACAACGCGGCACAGGTTGGGCTCAAGCTAATCGCGGGCGCAGTGTCCGGCGAATTTGACGGCGAAATGAAAAACGTGTTTGTTCGCGGTAATATAGATATCAACAGCGAAGATAACGACTATTTTGCGATCGGCGGATTGGCGGGATATTGCGAAGGATCGATAACCGATTGCAGCTCGGAAATAACCGTAAACGCCGCAAAACTGACCACTATATATGCAAACGACGGCAGCGCATGCAATATCGGCGGAATGGTCGGTGTTGCGCGAAATATAAACGTACTGTCATGCGCGTCGAGCTGTGCAATTTCCGTTGAAGATCACAGTCAAAGCCTGAATGTCGGCGGATTGATTGGAATAAGCTTCGTCGATCGAAAATATAAGTCGAGTTTTGACGGTAACACGTCAAATATAAATATAGATTGTAAGATTGCCAACGGCGGCGGACTGATAGCCAAAGTGCAAAATGACGGCGGCGAGTTTGAGGCAGCGCGCTGCAAAGTAAGCGGGGATATAGTCTGTATCGGTCATACGGGCGGAATCGCGGCGTATATAAACTGCTTAACCGACGGCAAATGCATTTTGGACGACTGTCATTTCAACGGTAATATAAAAGGTAATTCCCCCGCCGGATTTGTTTATTCCGTGAGCAGTAGCGGTCTGACAAAAATAGAGAACTGCGATGTTACGGGGAAGATTTCCGGACCGATGTGTGCGGGCTTTTGCTATTATTCGAACTATAATGTGAACTTTTTCCGTTGTTACAGCGTGACCGAAATCAGCGGTAAAGTTATGACGGCGGGGTTTATTTTCCAACTGCACGGCGGGAGCGTAAAAGAATGTTTTTCGGAAGGGACGATAACGGTTACGTTTCAAGCGAGCGGATTCATATTCGGGGCAAACTATGGAACAGTCATACAAAACTGTTGCTCTTATAGCGATATAACGATCACCAATACGGACGAAACTGCGGAAACGCGGACGTTCGCTTGCGGTTTTATGATGACGGCAGGATTTCAAGAGAGTATCTTTATCTCCGATTGCTGCTATCTCGGCAAAATCTCGGGACACGTTTATACGACATCTTCCGTAAGCGGACAGGGCTCGATCGTCGCCGCATTTATAGGCAATATATATAACGACACGACAGTAGAAAACTGCCATTGTTACTTTCGCGAAGACGAATTCGTAAAAGTTATAGCGACAAACCGAACGCCGAACGTCATATATATCTACGAGTACGGCGATCTGACGGATATTGCGGAAATGACCGAGCTTCTCAATCGCAACGGACAAAACAACGTTTGGGAACTCGGCGAAGACGGATCCCCGAAATTGAAATTCGCATTATAAGCACATAAAAAATTCTCTCCCGATACTATTTCGGGAGAGAATTTTACTTTTATTTACTGTTTCATTTACAGTCGGTTGCCACATTCTTCCGAACTAACATAAACTGATGCTTCTTCAAAAGAATAAGTGCCGGCATATAAAACGATTTTTCTTTCATATTCCGAAATTTAATATACCCGCTCACTTCTTCATGAGCTTTGCGCCCGTATGCCATGCCTGTCCGACTTTTCCTCCAACGGCGTAGTAGCCGCTTTGAAACTGATCGAAAATAAACGCATTGAGTTTTGTCGGATCGACCCGACCTTTTTCGTCCAACACTTTCTCGTCCGCAAGCACGTTTAATATTTCACCGAGTACTCTGAATCCGTAAACGGTATTTTGGCACTCCGCTACTTTACACTCGAGCGTCAGCGGAAACTCCTCTACTATCGGGGCGTTTACCCTTGTGCTCTTTATCGCGTGCAACCCGGAGCGCTCGAACTTATCTTTCATTTTATTGCCGGTCGCAATACCGAAAAAGTCCGCCGCCTCGATATGATCGACGTCGGCAACGCTCAAAGCGAACGAGCCGGTGCGCTTTATATTTTCGGCGGTTTTGTGGTCTTCGTCGATATTGAGCGCGACCATGTTTTCGGCGCAAACTCCGCCCCATGCCATATTCATAACGTCCACGCTTCCGTCTTCGTTATAGGTCGAAATCATTAGCACCGGCATAGGAAAAGTATAAGGCTTTACTCCCAAATCTTTCTTCATATTACACTCCTTGTTTTTGTACGGTATTCGAATTTTGATTATATGCTTTTGCGACGCATTTCCATTCGCCGTTCATTTTCAAAAGCAGAAGAAAGTCCGTAAAATCTATTCTGTTGCCCCAGCCCTCTTCCAAAACGCGCACGACCGCAAGCGTTTCTTCCAATGCGATAACGTCGATACGAGCCTTGAAATTCTCTCCGCCGCCAACGGTGTCAACATTGCGGTAAAACTGTTCGATTGAGCCGTGTTCGAGTTTTCCGTCAAGATACCCGAACAATACCGCTTCGTCGGTGAACAGTTCTCTTGCGTACTTGCTGTTGCCTTCCGCAACGCTTCTGACAAATTTCTTTGCCGCTTCTTCGACTGCCTGATACTCTTTCAGTTCCGTTCTCATAAAAACTCCCGTAAAAATATTTTCCGTCTGTTTGGCACGATTGCTTTCGGCCAAACGAACTTGACAATATACAGTATATTTTGGTATTATTATTTTGTCAAGTACGCACATTTTTGTTAGGTACTTACCAAAAGGAAAGCATAAACATGAACGACAAAAAAACGCGATGCATAAAAAACGAAAAACTTTGCGAAACGGGGTTCAGTTATACCCTGTCGCTTATAAGCGGCAAATACAAAATGACGATTTTGTACACTCTTATGGAATTCGGTATCGTGCGTTTTAACGAACTGCAACGGTACATTAACGGAATATCGTTTAAGACATTGAGCCTGTCGCTCAAAGAGTTGGAAAGCGACGGACTTATCGTACGCAAAGAATATCCGCAAATTCCGCCGAAAGTCGAATACAGTTTATCCGAACGCGGAAAATCATTGATGCCTATACTCGACGGCATGTGCGAATGGGGCGACAAGAACAGACTTTAACTTAGAATTCGTGTGTTTCTTTATCACGGAAATAGAACGGCAGCGAACTTTTATAGCCGAGCAGTTTGTTATGGGAACAAACTCAAAACATCGGAAGCCGAAAAATTCACAAAGACTCTGTTACGAATTTTCGAACGCACCAAGAACGGTCGGGACATTTGAAACCCGCGCCGATACGGGATACACCGACGCGCGGCTTTTTCGTTCCCGCTTCAATACCAATCGTGCTTTTCGTTTCTGTCGAGCGCGGCTATCGCACTCATTTCGTCGTCCGAAAGCGAAAAGTGAAACACGGATATATTCTCGCGTATGTGATCGGGATTCGACGAGCCGGGTATTGCCACAACGCCGCGCTGCAAATGCCAACGCAAGACCGCCTGCGCGCTTGTTACGCCGTGTGCTCTCGCAATACCCGATATCGTTTCGTTTTCGAATATCGCGCCCGTATGCCCTCTGCCCCCGAACGGATACCACGCTTGCATGACTATCCCGAGCTTGTGCATATGCGGTACGACGCTCCGTTCCTGATAGTATGGGTGGATCTCGTTTTGAACGAGCGCGGGCATTATGTTTACCCGAGCTATAAAGTCATCGATTTCCTCTATGTACCAATTCGAAAGACCGACAGATCGAATTTTGCCCTGCTCGACGAATTTTTCCATCGCTTTATACGCTTTAACGTCGTTTGCGCCGGGATGGTGCAAAAGCATCATATCTATATATCCGATGTCGAGTTTATCGAGCGATTCTTGTATAGCCTGTTCGGGGTTTGCATACTGCGTTCCGGGATATATCTTGGTTATTACGAAAATATCCTCGCGCGGCACTCCCGACTCGCGAATCGCTTCTCCTATTTCACGCTCGTTGCCGTACATGTGCGCGGTATCTATCAAACGATAACCTTGCGACAGCGCGGACATAACTGCTTTTTTGCATGTGTCGCCCGTAAGGCTGTACGTTCCGAGCCCGAGTATAGGCATTTCGTACCCGCTGTTCAAAGAAACGACAGGCGCGCGTCCGTTTTCGCCGCTCGTCAAATCGAAGTTGGAAACATCGGACGTCAGCTTGATATCGAGACTTTCTATCCAATCGGCAACCGTTTGCCGCGAAGTTCCCGACGGGAACCGTCTGCCCGATATCCATTCCGCATCGGGTGCGAGCGAGTGTAAATTCGTATCGCTGCTGCCTATGCCGCTGCTGTGCGAGGTGCAAAACGGGACTACCGTCTTACCCGTAAAATCGTAACTTTCCAAAAACGTAGAGATTATTCGGGGCGCTTGACCGTGCCAAATGGGATAGCCCAAAAATACCGTTTCATATTTTTCCATGATCTCGACCCTGCCGCTTATTGCGGGGCGCGCCGTCGGATCGGCTTGCTCGCGGTCGGCTCTGCCGTTTGTGTAATACTTTAAGTCGTCTTCCGAATACGGGATTTCGGGGACAATTTCGTATAGCGTTCCTTTAGTTTCGGCTTGAATATGATAGGCGATCGCTTCGGTCGTATCGGTGCATGAAAAATATGCGATAAGCACATTGCCTGCCGCTGCGACGGGCGCGTCGATCACTCCGTTTGAACCGCCGCCGCCCGTTCCGCCCGTGTTCGCACCGCCGTTACATGCCGCGAACCCGAACAGTGCCGTAAAAACCGCCAAAATCACGCCTGAGATCATTTTGATAATATCATTCATATATTTGCAACCTATTTTCATAATTTCGCCTTTATCCGCATCCCCGGCAATAACGGTCGCCCGATTCCCTGCCGACTTTGCGCCTTTCGCGAATTTATACGCTGAAAATTCGGCGTTGCCGTTTCCTCTGCCGACTTGTAACCGCAATAACGTTTTTCGTTTTTACGATTTCTTTTTAAAATATTAAAAACTCGCATTTAATACGGCGCGTATATCTTTTTCGTTCATGACTTTATATCCTCCGTCCATGACAAGCGTGCTTTTTACCATTCCGTCGAGCATGTCTTTTGTCGCGCCGAGTTCGGCAATACTCATTGCAAGCCCGATGTTCTTCATCCATTCTTCCATAGCCGACAGTCCTTCATATGCGATCTGCGTGTCCGTTTTTCCGAGGGGGTTTACGTTCCACACGTTTACGGCATAGCGCGCGAACTTTGCCGTTCCGTAAGGCAAGATATATTTGTAGTACGGCATAGTTACCGCGGCGAGCGTCATTCCGTGCGTTGCGTCGGTATGGGCGGCAACGGCTTGACCGAGCATGTGTACCATCCAATCCGTAGTTTTACCTTTTGCCACAAGCGTATTGAGCGCCCAAGTCGCAGTCCACATAATATTGCTTCGTGCCTCGTAATCGGCAGGGTTTTCGACGGCTGTATTTGCGCTGCGAATGAGCGACCGCAAAAGCCCTTCCATAATGTAATCGCTCGTGTTGTCGTCAGTTCCCGAAAAATACTGTTCGAGAATGTGCGACATTATATCGTAAATGCCCGAAATCATCTGATACTTGGGAACGGTAAACGTAAATTCGGGATTCAGGATCGAAAACTTTGGAAACACATTTTCTCCGAAAACATGGCCTATTTTCAATTTTTGCGCATGATTGGTAATGACCGAGCCGCCGTTCATTTCGCTGCCCGTGCCGACCATTGTAAGCACGCAGCCTACGGGGATAATATTGCAAGTAACGTCATCGAAACGTATAAAATATTTTTCCCATGCGTCATCGTTGCAGTGCACGGAAACGGAAACGGCTTTTGCGTAGTCGCAAACCGAACCGCCGCCGACGGCAAGTATAAGATCGGCTTTTGCCGCCTTTGCGCGCTCGATGCCATCGTTCAGTTTTTCGACTGTCGGATTGGGCATAACGCCGGCGTCCTCGAAAATCTCTTTCCCGTTGGCTTTAAGAACGGAAACTACCTTATCGTAAATGCCGTTCTTTTTGATCGAGCCGCCGCCGTAGACGAGCAAAACGTTCTTGCCGTATTTGGGCAGTTCTTCGTTAAGACCGCCGAGCGCGTCTTGACCGAAGTAAAGTTTTGTGGGATTGCAGTAAGTGAAATTCCCCAACATGATGTCTTTCTCCTTATATCCGCTATTTTTATAAAATACGACCGGCCGAAGTTTCGCTCGCGCTTCGTTACGACTCGATCCGTTTTATTATTCCGGCGGGAACGCCCGCAACCACGACGTTTGACGGCACGTCTTTCGTAACGACCGCGCCCGCGGCAATTATGGAATTATCCCCGACGGTCACGCCCGAAAGTATAGTTGCGTGCGCGCCTATCCATACGAAGTTCCCGATCTTTACGGGCGCGAGCTTCATATTTCCGCGTTTGTTCGGACAAAGGTCATGATCGATCGTCGCAATTACTACCTGCTGCCCTATCAGCACGTTATCGCCGATTTCTATTCCGCCTTGGTCCTGAAAGCAACAGCCCGAATTGATAAAAACGTTTTTACCGACTTTGATGTTAGATCCGTAATCGGCATTGAACGGCGGGAATAATCCGAATCCACCGTCGACGCTTTGCCCCGTCAGCTCGGAAAACAGCTCGCGTATTTCTTCGGGCGATCGGTATTCGCTGTTCATTCGGACGGTTATCCGCCTCGCCCGCTTCGCCATTTCGTGCATGTGCAAGTGCATTTCGGAATAGGCGACGATATACGGTTGCTTTTGTATTTTTTGTTTGAATTCCGACGTATCCATAAAAACTCCGCGATCGATACTTATATTTTATTTTTTCGAGCGCGATATGTCAAATACTTATATTTTATGCCGAACCCATAATTGACAAGCATACCTTTATGCTTTATACTGATAGCAAAGGACGGTGCGATATGGAACTTAGAGAACTTAAATACTTTTTGGCGGTTGCGCGAGAGCAAAGCATATCCAAGGCGGCGGAAGCATTATTCGTTACGCAGCCGAATTTATCTCGGCAAATGCAAAATCTCGAAAAGGAAATAGGCAAAACGCTGTTTATACGCGGAACCAAAAAAATAACGCTTACCGAAACGGGGCGGCTTCTTCGCAAACGCGCGGAAGAAATCATCCAACTGTACGATCAAACGGAAGCCGAACTCACTGCGCCCACAACCGATATAAGCGGCGATATTTATATAGGCGGCGGCGAAAGTTACGTTATGGGACTGATAGCGAAAGCGGCGCGCGAAGTCCGAAAAGATCATCCCGACGTAAAATACCGTCTGTTCAGCGGCGACAGCGCAACGGTTTCCGAAAGGCTGGACAAAGGACTGATAGACTTCGGCATTTTTATCGAACCTTTTGATTTAAGCAAGTACGATTTTTTGAGACTGCCGCTGTGCGACACTTGGGGAGTGCTGATGCGCAAGGACAGTCCGCTTGCCGAAAAGGAATTTATTACGCCCGAAGATCTATGGGATAAACCGCTCATTCGTTCCCAGCAGTCTCTCGGCAAAAGCGCGGTCACCGATTGGTTTCAAAGAAGCACCGAAGAACTGAATATCGTAGCCACTTACAATCTTTTGTACAATGCGTCTTTGCTCGTAGAACAAGGACTCGGGTATGCCGTCGGTTTGGATAAGATAATAAACACATCGGGCGATTCGCGCTTGTGTTTCAGACCGCTTTATCCCACACTTATATCGCATCTCGATATTGCGTGGAAAAAGTATCAGGTATTCCCGAAATGCGCCGAGATATTCTTAAAGCGCCTGCAAGAACTGATTTGAAAACGAAAATCGGACGGATTCCATTTGCGCCCGTCCGATTTTTAATATTTAATCTTTGTATTACAGAAAATCTTCGATTATTTTATTCGCAATTATAACGTTACGTTTTTTGAAGCCGTGCCCCGCCCCGTCTATTACGGACAGTTGGCAGTTTTTCATATGCCTAACGGCTTTTTCGGCATAGCCTATATCAACTATTTTGTCTTTGTTTCCGTGTATTATCAATGCGGACGCTTCGATTTTTTCCATTACTTCGTAAACGTTGATATCGACAGCCGATTTGGGATATTCGGGCGAAAATCCGAACAGTTTGCATTTGAGCGTATCATCGATATTTTCGGGATCGAATCGGATAAACAGCATTTTTCCGCGCCGAGCGTCATCGGGAATACACAAAGCAGGATAAAGTAAGATCAGTTTATCTACTTGCCTTTCTGCGGCGATCAAACATGATACAAGCCCGCCTTGACTCTCTCCCATCAATATCAACTTCGATATATCCACATAATCGAGCGCGGAAACATAGTCTATCACGCACGACAGATCTTGCTTTTCCGTATCCAGCGACATGTCCCTAAATTTGCCGTCGCTTTTGCTCATCAGCCCGCCGCCGCAAAAATCATAAGCGAAAACTACGTAGCCTCGCTCGGCTAAATGTTCGGCATACATTTTAAGCCTTCTTTGATTTGAAAGAAATCCGTGACTGATAATTACGGGAATACCGTTGTCCGCATTATTGCGGTATTCAGTGCCGCTTACGGTAAACGCGCCTCTTTTACGGTTAAACACTGTTCGCTTTATTTGTTTACGTCTGCTATTCAAAACTTATCGGTTACTCCTTTTATCTGTAGAAACGCCGCAAAATGATATTGCGTAGTGTTTCCAAAACATCGAATATAACTCCGCTTGACAAATATCGTCATGACTTTATAGCCATCATATTGTTCTGCGAGCTTTTTTCGCCCCGAGAGACGGACGGAGGCGACGATTAAGAGAGCAGATTTTTAAGCTGT
>CAJULK010000025.1:0-1667 GCA_910587455.1 uncultured Christensenellaceae bacterium
GAGTGCTCGACGAATGGGGCACGTATACTTTTGCCAAAGTCGTGTTCGACGGCGGCGACGGCAAGCCGTATTGGTACGTCGCCGAGTTCGAAGTCGACGAGGGCGACAAAGTGCTCGCGCCGTTCGGGGGCGGCAACGTCGGAAAACCCGCGACGGTAATCAAAGTGGAGCGCGGCGTGTCCGGTCAGGTGTCGCCCGTGCCCGTTCGTAGGGCGAAGCGGCTTATAAGCAAGCTGTAGGGCGGCGGAAATATTCGACGGTGTTCTGCAGGCATAACGGCGAAGCCGCGCCCGCGCGAGCTTTCCACACGGGTATTATTCGCTTGACAAACGCCGTTCGTCGCTGTATAATTAGGTTATGTTTTTGAGTTCGTTGGATGCGTATATCGTAATACCCGTGATAGTCGTGGTCGTCGCGCAGTATGCTTTCGCGCTGTTCTGCTTGATGAAGCTCGCGTATCTCGACATCAGTCGGAAAAACTATGTGCTGTGGAATCTGCTTATTCTCGTGGTGTTCTTCATCGGCGGTGCGGCGTTCCTCATTTATTACAGCAAACACCCCGAACTCAAGATAGAAAAAACTTCGGAAATCACCGACGCCGCCGAGCATGCGGGCGATCCCGAAGCGACGAGCGACGCAGATCCCGCGGAGTCGGAATCCGCCGACGTATCGAGCGGGTCGGAAGGCGAGGTCGCGCAAGACAAGGACGAACCGCCTCGGTCGGACGACGAATAATCGAATATAAAATCACGTGCCGCGATTATTTTCGCGGCATTTTCATTGCTAATCGGTAGGTTGTGTCAAAATAACGGTAATCTGTGCACAGTTCATGCAAAACACTCGGATATGTGTTACAATGATATTACTTGCAGTATGCTCATGCCGTATCGGCATGTTTTTGCACATAACGCCCCAAAGGAGAAAATGTATGAAAACCAATCGACACATGCGTATGACCGCGATAATGCTACTGTGCGTGATTTTATGCGCGGCACTGTTCGGGTGCTCGCCGCACGTACACAGTTACACCGACGGCAAGTGCGCTTGCGGCGAGGAGTGTCCGCATAGGTATAACGGCGGTGTGTGCATTATTTGCGGCGAAGAATGCAGGCATGAATACGACGCAGACAGCAAGTGCGGCATTTGCGGCATTACGTGTCCGCACGACTACGAGAACGGTGTTTGCATAGACTGCGAAAAGCCTTGCGAACACGAGTACATAATAGGCATATGCACGGTGTGCGGTATCGAATGTGCGCATGCAGCATACTCTAACGGCTTGTGCGTCGAGTGCGGCGAGGCGTGTACGCATCCGCGCTATACGAACAGCGTTTGTGCCGTGTGCGGGACCGCATGCGACCATCCGAGTTATACGGACGGGGCGTGCGACGTGTGCGAAAAGATCTGCGAACATGCCGAATACGCGCACGGCGTGTGTGTCGAATGCGGCGAGGCGTGCGCACATGACGAGTACGCGGACGGCGTATGCACGGTGTGCGGCGAAGCGTGCGAACACGATTACGTCAACAAGGTCTGTCTGGTATGCGGTATGGCGAAGCCACCGCATTACGATTACGAAGCGAACTATGCCGATAAACTTCCGCGCATAAACATATCGACGGTGAACGCCGCCGACGCACCCGCGCTCATGACGACGGAGAGCATGG
>CAJULK010000025.1:1677-2708 GCA_910587455.1 uncultured Christensenellaceae bacterium
AACCGCCCGTATTACGATTGCTCGATCTCGGTGAGCAACTGCGCCGCCGAGCATGTGTTGACGGACATTGCCGCGCAGGTCAAAATTCGCGGCAACTATACCGCGAACTATCCTAAGAAACCGTTCCGCATCAAGTTCGGCAAAAAGCAGGCGATGCTCGGCTTGAACGAAGGGCGCAAGTTCAAGAGTTGGGTACTGCTTGCCGACTACAAAGACATTGCGATGACCCGCAACGCGCTCACGTTCTACTTGAGCAAGCAGATCCTCGGTTCGGACGATTATTACTCCACCGACTTCATGCCCGTCGAGCTGTATCTCAACAACACATACTGGGGAATGTACCTTCTTGCCGAGCAACAGCAGACGGGTACGGGGCGCGTGGATATTGCCGAGCCGGACGACGATTATCAAGGCACCGATATAGGATATCTCATCGAGTACGACGGGTATTACAATATAGAGATCCCCGCCGAACGGTTCTCGTTCGATTATTACGGACGCAAACAGCTCACCGTGTATAACGGCAGTAAAGTCACGCCGCCCGATTACGGTTTTTCGGTAAAGAGCGACGTGTATTACGACGACGTGAACAACTGCGCGCAGACGAAATATATTTCCGAGTATACCGCCAACCTGTACAAACTGTGCTACGAAGCGGTGTACAGTCACAAATATTATGCGTTCAATTCTTCGCGGACGGGGCTTGTCGCATATGTTCCCAAAACGAACGAGCCTGTGCGCGAGACGATAGAAAAGGTGATCGACGTGCGTTCGCTCGTCGATACGTACATAATCAACGAGATAGCCTGCGACGCCGATCTGGCTTGGTCGAGCTTTTACATGTCCGTCGATTTGAGCGCGTCGGGCGACGGGCGGATGCGGTTCGAGGCTCCGTGGGATTTCGATTCCGCGCTCGGACTCAAAGATACCTGCGCGAGCGGCGAGGGGTTATTCGCGGCGAACTGCAACAACCCCTGGCTCGTGCTGTTCATAAACGAGAGCTGGTGCAGAAACGAGATCCGCAATAAGTG
>CAJULK010000025.1:2718-3722 GCA_910587455.1 uncultured Christensenellaceae bacterium
CGATCTAATTCATTCGCTCGGGTCGCGAAAAGTACGCGGACGGCTATCGGCGCAACTTCGATAAATGGGGCTTCGTCAAATCGAGCGAGCTTAACTGGACGGCTATGCAGCTCAAAGACCATGCCGCCGCAGTCGAGCACCTTTACGATTGGTTCGATACGCGCATTAAGTATCTCGACCGGGTTTGGAACACGCAAATGAATTCCGATCGCGCATTGCGCGGTGTGACGCCCGCATATGTATGATCAAGAGTGCGGGACGCAGTAGGCTGCGTCCCCTACGGAAAATCGGGAAACGTTCTATCGCTCCGTAGGACGCGCGTTTTTGATGCCGCGATTTTTAATTGTCGATTATTGATTTTTAATTTATCAAGTTATTGACATATTTGTATAAATAGTGTATAATAAATATCAATAATTTCGCTTTTATAACGCGAGTTTTATGTCGGGAGAATATTTTGCCTTACTGTAATAAAAAAATCATATCTTTTTTGCTTACGAACAGATGTAATATGGCGTGCAAATACTGTTACGGTGCGCGCAAAGTGGATTACAAGCGACTCGATCTCGATTTTGCAAAGTGCGGGATAGACGAGTATGTGGCAACGGGTATCGTGAACGGTATACGCTTTTTCGGCAACGGCGAGCCGTCCACCGAGCCGCAACTGATTAAAGATATTTGCGAGTACGCGCGGAAGTACCGCGACGATATAAACTGCGAGATACAGACGAACGGCTTTTTCAGCCCCAAGCTCGCCGAATGGCTTGCTTATAACATGGACGAGATCTGGGTGTCGATGGATCTTCTTCCCGATACGCACGACATGTTCCGCGTCACCAAAAACGGCAAGCCGACTTCGGGCATAATCGAGCGCAACCTGCGGTATTTCAACGGTCTGTCGGACAAGCGCGCGATGGTGGGGGTGCGGAGCACGATCACGCCGTACAATATCGACCGCATGGAAGAAGGGATACGCTATCTTAACGACTTGGGCATCAAGTACA
>CAJULK010000026.1:0-2447 GCA_910587455.1 uncultured Christensenellaceae bacterium
AATTACAGTGCGAACGCAATCGTATTATTCGATCGAAAATGCGCGTTTTCGCGGACCGTGTGTGAGTTTCGGGCGACGACAGCCGTATTACGGCGTTCAAACGATTGACTTTTTGGATAAAAAGTCATATAATAGTCAAATCGGTCAAGCCGTCGCGCATATCTTTCTTTAGGCGGCGACCGATAAAAAATTTTTCGGAGGTTTTATGAAAACCATAGCAAAGAGTGCGGTAAAAGCCATCGCGGTCGTGTTCGCGGTTTTGGCTCTGTTCGCGGGCTTCCTGTTCGCCAACAGCCGCGGGCGTATGCGGACGATGCCGAAAACGTCGGACGTACGTATTACTACAAAGAATTGAAGAACAGCTCGACTGCGCAAAAGATTTACGATCTTTTCGCGAAAATGCTTGCCGACGGCAGCTTTAAGGGCGGACATTGCGAATACGATCTCGTAGCGGAAGGCGCGGTCACCGCCGATCAGGCGGTCGCTTACGCCGAAAAGAACAATCCGACCATACCCGTCGCGTTCGGCGCGGCGCGCGATGCGTTCTATATGGACCATCCCGAGCTGTTCTATGCCGACGTGCACAAAGTCGGCTTGGGCGTTGCCGCGGACAACGGTACATACAAGGTTTTTGCCGGCACGGGCAGAGCGGATAATTTCTATTCCGACTACACGGTGAGCAGTGCGTCGGAAGCGGAAACGGCTGTCGCCGAGTTCGAGAAAAAGGCGGACGAAGTCGTTAAGCTCGCAGGCAGCGGAACGGTTGTCGAGAAAATCACCAACGTAAACGATTACTTCGTCAAAAACGTCAAGTACGATTACGGCGCGAAAGCGGGTGCGGTCATGAACGGTTACGTTCACAACGCATACGGTGCGCTCGTACAGGGCAAGGCGATGTGCGACGGCTATGCCACTGCGTTCAAGGTCATAATGGATAGGCTCGATATTCCGTGCGTGCTTATTGCGGGCAACGCTTGCCAGCCGCAAGATGCCGCCACGGCGAAAGACGTAGAAACAGGCTTCGAGCCGCATATGTGGAACGCCGTCAAGGTAGACGGACTGTGGTATGCGGTCGATCCCACGTGGAACGCGACTTGCGGCAGCGGTACGCGGTATTTGCTCGTCGGCGACGAAATGCTTTCGCGCACGCATTACCCGAACGGCGAGATCTCCTCGTCGGGCTTCAAACTGCTGTATCCCGCAGTGCGTCCCACCGCTTACGGCGTGGACGTCGACGAGAACGGTTTCGAGTTAAAGGACAGCGGCAAGGTCGGCAATGTCGAGCTTGGCTATGTATCCACGTCGGTCGGCGGAGAAACGGTGCACGGACTTCAGCTCGGCGTATCGTACGACGGCAAGAACGCGAAGCAGTTGTCGGCGGAAGGCAAAGAGCTTGCGTACAGATATTACATAAACGGCGAACCGACGATGTGGTTCCATTACATGACGGTTCTCACCATGACCGAACAGATAGACACGCTTGTGGCAGATAAGTATTCCATGCTCCTCGTCGGTACCGATGCGGAAAAAGTACAGTACGCCATAGTCGCGTCCGACGTCAAACCGACGGAGTTCGGTGCTTATCCCGAAAATATAAACGGCAGCATCATTGCGGAAAGCGCGGCGTATCACAACGAGGCATACAACTCGCAAAAGAACATTCCCCGCGCGCCGTACGTAAAGCGTTATACTCCGAACTTTAACGGTTATATCAGCAACTTCGAGCCGACGGAAATCATGCTCGAATACAGCGAGAACCTCGTTCCCGCCGACGGCAGTGCAATGACCGACGACTATCAAATACAAATAGCGTTGACCGGCAACACGCATGATGATTTGAGCAAGAATATGAAAGTGGAAAACGTTAAGTACGACTCCGCCACGAAACAGCTCAAATTCACTTTTACGCCCAGCCGTCAATACCGTCATAACAACGAACGCTACAGCTTTATTCCCGTCAACCTCGTCGGCGAAACGAGCGGGCGCGTGCCCGAAGCGGGCGGTTCGTTCTATTACAAAATGAAGCAGATAGTTTGCCCGAAAGTGTTTAACGACGGCAGACTGTATATGAAAGTATTCGGCGAACCGAAGTTCGTCGGCGCGGAGGACATGTCGCTTACCGATTTCAAGGACAAAGACGGTGCTCCGATCGTCGGCGATCAGCGCAGTCAGCTCATGCTCGTCGTGAATTCGCCGAGTAAAGCGGAAACGGCGGACATGGAATCCACCCTCCTCGAAGACAAGAATATCGGCGTCGAAAAAGATGACGTGCTCGCTTCGTCGACTTATGAAATAGATTTAATGTTGTGCGGTGTCGTGAGAAAAGTTCCCGACGGCAGTTATATGCAGGTCGGCTTCGGCTTCCCCGACGGGTACGGTCCCGAAGATGCGGGCGTAACGTTCACGGTGTATCACTACACCCGCGACGCGCAAGGCAAGATCAAGTC
>CAJULK010000026.1:2457-3073 GCA_910587455.1 uncultured Christensenellaceae bacterium
CGAAGAAGTGCCGTGCGTAATTACCGACGTCGGAATTATCGCTACGGTCAAGAGCTTCAGCCCGTTCATGATCGCCGCCGTCAAAAGCGATGCGAAATCTACGCACAACGTGTATACGAGCGTCGTCGGCGAAGGCGGTAAGTTGGACAGAACGAAGATCGAATCGGTCGCCGAGGGCGATAGCATTTCGTATACGGTCACTCCCGAAAGCGGATATAAAGTTGATCGCGTATTGCTCAACGGCACCGAAGTGAAAGGAAAGGTAGCGGCGGAAGGCGGCAAGCTCGAGTTTACGTACGCCGAGCTTAACGGCAAGGGCGGTAACGTCGTCGAAGTGTCGTTCGTCGCGGACCGTGTCGCGAAGTTCTATTCGGAAAACAACTATACCGCGGTACAGCCGCGCGTAGTCGTAACGCAGTCGGATATGATCGAAGCCGTCGGAGTCGAGAACGCCGTCAATCCCGGCATCGACACGCCCGAAAAGAGCAATACCGTTCTCATCGTGTGCGTGGTGCTCGCAGTCGTGATAGTCGCGGCGGGCGCGGCTGTTGCGATAGTGTTCATTCTTCGCAATAAGAAGAAAGACGGCGGCGACGGCAATAACGGCGGCGGCACC
>CAJULK010000027.1 GCA_910587455.1 uncultured Christensenellaceae bacterium
GATGGCTATGTTTTCGGACTATCCGGACGTTGTGAGCGTCGAGCAAGTGACCGAAATGCTTCATATCGGGCAAGTTCTCGCTTATAAGCTATTAAAGGGCGGAACGATTAAAGCCCGCAAAGTCGGGCGCAGATACATAATTGCAAAAAAGAACGTAATCGAATTTTTAAGCGAGGTGAGCTAAATGAAAGGCAGGCTTACTACCAAAAAAGGCAAATATTATGTCGTAATATCCTATCAAGACGGTAGCGGAAAGAACAAACAAAAATGGGTAGCGACTGGCTTGGATTCTAAAAACAACAAGCGAGCCGCCGAAGAATTGATGCGCGGAATCGTAGCGAATTTCGACGGTGAGGCTGTTCCCGAAATAAAAGCACAACCGAACAACAAAGATTTGCTGTTCGGCGATTATCTTACCGAATGGATCGAAATCGCAAAGCAGAATTTACAGCTTTCCACGTATGCCGCCTACAAAAATAAAATCAAGTATATCGCAGAGTATTTTAACGAGCGCGGCATAACATTACACGGCATAACACCCGTTGACATTCAAACTTATTATAAATGGCTTATGGATAACGGTAAAACCATTCAGGCGTGTACGCACGCGCACGTTATTATCCGCAGAGCGTTGGAAATAGCTTACCGCACCGATATTATTCCCGTCAACCCTGCCGCAAAGGTTCAAAAGCCGAAAAGCCCGAAGTATGAAGCAAAGTATTACGACATAAAACAGCTCAAAATACTTTTCGATTGTATGCAGGGCGACAGATTCGAGTTAATGTATAAGATGACCGCATTTTACGGATTGCGCCGAAGCGAGCTTTGTGGTATGCAATGGAATTCCATCGACTTCGAAAAGAATACGCTTACGCTTAACCATTCGGTAGTGCAAACTTGCGTAGACGGAAAACTGCAACTCATCAAAAAGGACTTAATGAAAAACGCATCAAGTAAACGCACCATGCCGCTTATTCCCGACTTGAAGGATGCATTACTGAAACTCCGTACAAAACAAGAAAACAACCGCACCATTTATTCCAACGGCTACGACATGCGATATGTTGACTATGTTTGGGTGGACGATCTCGGAAAGCTTGTCAATCCAAACACGCTCACTTGCCACTTCAAATCGCTCCTTGCACAAAACGGACTGCCGCCGATACGCTTTCATGAACTTCGGCACAGTTGCGCGAGCCTTTTGATTGCTTGCGGTGTAAGCATGAAAGAAATACAAGAGTGGTTGGGACATTCAGCCATAAGCACAACGGCGGACATTTACAGCCATTTGAATTATTCGTCCAAATTGAACGTAGCGAATACGCTCACAAACGTATTCGGCGGCGGCACTTTGGACGTAAAAGCGCAGAACACGAGCGAAGCGCAAGCACTTCTTTCTACGCTTTTCAGAGGCGCGGAGCACGAACAAGCGGCACAAACCACACCGGTGAAATTTGACGAAATCACGGTTACAGATGATGCAGACGGGCAACCCGAGCAAATTGTGTCTGCACAAATTGTTCCGTCCGAAAGTGATTCTATTACCGAGTACAAAACGGCAAAAGCGGAAATGGCAAGGCTCGGATTCGAAACTCTGGACGAATATTTCGATTATATGGAATTTATGAAAGTCAAAGCAAGGCGGAATTACGCCATTACATAAAAAAATTTAGATATGAAAAGCGGGCAGTCGATGATGGCTGCCCGATATCTTATTTTTTTAAGGTCGAGACCGTCAAGCGGTTTCGGCTTTTTCTTTGTCATTTTGCTTGAAATCGGCGAAATGATAAAATATTATTATTCTTTCTAAGGAGTCATACGGTTATGAAATATAAAGATTGGCTTGACGAATGGCTCAATCATTATGTCAAGACGTCAAGCAAACAAAGGACTTACGAACGGTACTGTCAGACCGCAAACGTACATATTATTCCGACACTCGGAGACTATGAGCTAACCGAATTACATCCGATTGTTTTACAGCGATTTGTTTCGGATTTACTCGTAAACGGCAATAAACGCACGGGCAAAGGATTGTCACCGAACTTCGTAAAATCGATGATCTCGGTTTTGCAAAACTCACTTAAAACGGCGCATATATTGGGGCTGATTCCCGAATATACGGCAGACAAGATAAAACGTCCGAAGATAGTTGAAAAACAAGTCGAATGCTTTTCCGTCGCCGAGCAAAAGAAAATCGAGCAATACGTTTTAGAGAGTAAAAAGTCAAAATTAAAAGGTATAGTTCTTTGCCTCTATACGGGACTGCGTATAGGCGAATTGCTTGCCCTCACTTGGGAGGATATTGATTTTCGAAAAGGACGGCTTTCGGTTACAAAGACTTGCCACGACGGAAACGTAAACGGCAAGCATTGTATTATCGTCGATACGCCAAAGACCGAAACCTCTCGCAGATACATACCGCTTTCAAAACCGTTACTTGCCGTTCTCAAAGATTTGAGAAAAGAAAGTAAAAGTGATTATGTCGTATCGGACAAAGCCGATCCCGTGTTTGTGCGAAGTTATCAGCGGACATTTGAACTCTTACTTAAACGGCTTGGTATTCCGCATAAAGGTTTTCACGCTTTGCGACATACATTTGCCACTCGTGCTATTGAGTGCGGTATGGACGTTAAATCGCTGTCCGAGATATTGGGACATAAGAACGCAACAATTACTCTAAACCGTTATGCTCACTCGCTTTGGGAGCATAAGTCGGAAATGATGAATAAACTCGGCAAATTACTGTAACAAAAAATGTGCGTCAAACTTTCGATTTGATGCACA
>CAJULK010000028.1:0-1780 GCA_910587455.1 uncultured Christensenellaceae bacterium
ATATGAACACGAAATCCACTGTCGCCGACTCGTCGCTTTTCTTCGGTCCGAACAAACCGTTTTTGACGTCGAAAATATCATGCCGCCCCGCCGCGAGAGCTTCCGACACAATGCCGTCTTTTACGAGAAGCACGGTGTGCGTTTCGGGCACTATCACCTGCGCCGACGCGCGAAGGGCGTCCGCGCTCTCGCGCGTATACAAATCGGTATTGTTGCCGGTAAACTTGACTACCTGTACTTTGTCTGCCATAATGCTTGACCTCCGTCGATCTTTTCTTTCTTAATGGGTATGTGCGCAAATGCACATATGTTCCGCCGTCCGTAGCGATGCGGCATTACCGCTTTTTTTCGTCGCCGTCGAACTGTTTTTTGTACTGCTGTATCTTTATGCCCTCGAGTATTATCGCGCCGACGTTCACGAGAACGCATATAACGATTAGCGCGTAAGGCGCGTTGCGCACGAACGGCGTGAAAAATGCCGCGACCGAAGCTATGCTCAACACGAGGTTTATGTACGTAATCGCTATGATGCCGCGCGACTTTTTGGACAGCACCGCCGCGTCTGCGGCAACTCGCATTATGCCTGCGACGAGCACGAATACCGTAAACACGACCACCGCCGTGCCGCCGTCGTACGCCCAATCGAGCAATGTGACCGCGACGATCGAAAACACGAAATCCAAAATGCACAACACGACGAGGGACGCCGTTTGTATCGCATGCGAGATCCTGTCTTTCGCATTCTCGATGACCGACTTGCCGCCGTTTTTGATCTTTTCGGTCAGAGCGTTGCCGTTCTTTTGTTCGCGATTCTCGTCGAGCCGCTTGAGCAGTCTGTCGTACTTGTCGCGCTGTTCGTCGGTAGCGAGCGATTGCGCAAGCATGAAATACTCGTTCGTGGAAATATCGACCGTCGAGTTTTCGAGCTGTGCCTCGGTGAGGTTGTACACCGAAAGCATTTTGCGAAAATACAGCAACGACGAATAATAGTTATAAACGTCTATCGGCAGTATGCCTTTGTTGTCGACGAGATACTCGACGAGCTTGCCGTCGTTGGCGGGGTTCTTACTGCGTTCGCGCAAATAGTTTTTCGCGTTCTTGGCAATCGTGGAACACGCGCGTTCGTACGTCGCGGCTTGCGTTGCGGAAGCGTACTTGACCGCCTTGCGGTACTCCGTTTCGCGCGTGATATCCTCTACGCACACCAGCTCGTTCTGACCGTATTTGCTCCACAGCTTGAGCCAATAGTATTCGCTCGCGAGGTCGGAAAACCGTGTAAACAGCATGCTCGACTCGTCCGAAAACGCGGTTTCGACCGACTTCAGCTCCACTTTCATGCCGAGATAATCGTCCGCTTCGAAATACTTCCGCGCGCGCTTCAACGCATCCGACACGCCGCGGAACGCCGCTTTCCGACGTTCGTCGTTCATGCGCGATACGCGCAACGCGAACTCGGGTTCGTCGTCCGAAAACCGTTCGACGTTCTTGTAATACCTGTGCGCCGTATAATCTATATTACGTGCGGCGAGCGTTTCGTCGTCGGGTACGCCGTACTCGCACAGCATCAAAAGCCACCAGGCATGCGCACACTCCGGCTCGGCGTCGAGCACTTCGTCGAGCAGTTTTCTCGCCTTGTCGTAATTCTGCGACTGCACTTCTATCTCGGCGCGGCGGAGTTTCCCCGAGTGCGCCGTCGTCGGCGCGGCGTTTGTCAGTCCGCCGCCGACTATGCGTTCCAAACGCTCGAGCCGCTCGTTTTCGCGGGCGCGGCGGTCTTCGG
>CAJULK010000028.1:1790-2673 GCA_910587455.1 uncultured Christensenellaceae bacterium
TTTCTCGCGCATGGCGAGCCGCTTTTCTTCAAGCTCCGCTTTCTGCCGTTCGTCGTCGGCGAGCAAGCCCATTATGTCTATCACGAGTTGTTCGAGATGCGCGTAAGGATCGTCGGTCGCGTCCAGCCACTGTACCGCGCTCATCGCACGCTCGAACGCGCCGTCGTACGGCGTGTCGTCTATCTTGTAGCTGTAAAGTGCTTTGCCCGACAGCACCGCCGCCTTGAGTTCTTTTTCGCAGTCGTCCGAATAGATCGACTTGAAACTCGATATCAAAAGGAACACCCGACAGTTCTCGACGCCCATCAGTATGTCGCGTTCGTAATTCTGCGAGCCTGCGAGTATATTGCGCGGCGCGATCCAGCATCTTAAGCCCCGTTCCTCGAGCCGCGTGCAAACGGCGTCGGCGACGTCTTGATCGGGTTCCGCGGTACGGTGACATATAAACACGTCGCGGTCGGTCACTTTGGTGTACCGCAATTTCTGTATGTACAGCCGCACGTTGCTGTCGATCTGTTCGGAGTACAGCTCTTTGTTCTCGGGATACGCTCTCTCGACGAAAGCCTTCACCGCATCGACGTACTTCGGCTCGACCGTCGCAACGACGGACGCCGTGACTTCTTTCAGTTCGTCTTTAGTAACGCCCGAAAAATCGGACGCCGACAGGAACTCGGTATACGCGACGTCGTTGCCGCCGTAACGGTCTGCGAGCGCGGCATAAAACCTCGCGCAAAAATCGTCGGGCAGCACGGAAAGAATTTTTTGTGCGAAAAGTTTGACGCCGCCGTAATCGCGCGCCTTGTTGCTGTCCTGTTGCAGTTTGAGCTGTTTAGCGAGATACTCGCGCCAGGCGCGAATGTCCTGCGTATGGTCGAGCGTCACT
>CAJULK010000029.1:0-1462 GCA_910587455.1 uncultured Christensenellaceae bacterium
AACGTGGCCCACGAAATGTATCCGCCCTCGTTCGTGGCATGATAATATCCGTACTTATCCGTAGCAATCATATCGACGAGTAACCGCGCAAGGTCGAAAGTATACGTAGGTGTACCTACTTGATCGCACACGACACGAATGCTGTCATGCGTCTTACCGAGTTTGAGCATCGTTTTTATAAAATTATTACCGTTCTTCCCGAACACCCACGCAATTCTGACAATAAAATATTTATCGAGAAGTTCGGCGACCGCTTGTTCGCCCTCGAGCTTTGTCTGACCGTACACATTGAGCGGAGCGAACGATTTGCAATCGGGATGCCACGGGGCTTCGCCGCCGCCATCGAACACATAATCTGTGGAAATATACATCATTTTGCAATCGAGATACTTGCATACCTCGGCAATATTCTGCGTTCCGACAGCATTCACTTTACGCACTGTTTGAACGTTGTCTTCAGCGGCGTCGACTGCAGTCCATGCGGCACAATGAATAACAGCATCCGGGTGGGTATGCACGATAACATTTTTAACTTCTTCTGCGTTCGTTATATCCATTTCAGATATATCCACGCCGACAGTTTCATATCCGCGCATGTTTAATTCGTTTACAACGTCGCATCCAAGTTGCCCTTTTACTCCTGTCACCAAAACTTTCATTTATCTGTTCCCGTACATTTTTTCGTAATAGTTTTTATACTCACCGCTTATAATCGTTTCCCACCACTCGCGATTATCAAGATACCATTTTATTGTTTTCTTTATTCCGTCCGCAAATTTCGTTTCCGGCAACCATCCAAGCTCCGCATGAATTTTCGCCGGATCTATTGCATAACGCAAGTCATGCCCTTTTCTATCGGTCACAAAAGTTATAAGACTTTCCGGTTTCCCGAGTTCTTTACAAATAAGCTTAACAATATCTATATTGCGCATTTCGTTATGCCCGCCGATATTGTACACTTCACCGGCCCGACCTTTGTGGATTATCAAATCAATAGCTTTGCAATGGTCTTCTACATATAACCAATCACGCACGTTTTCGCCTTTTCCGTATACGGGCAACGGTTTGTCGTTAAGTGCATTGGCTATCATGAGCGGAATAAGCTTCTCCGGAAAATGATACGGTCCGTAATTGTTGCTACATCTGCTTATAGTCACAGGCAAACCATATGTTCGATAATATGCGAGCACCAATAAATCCGCGCCGGCTTTACTCGACGAATACGGACTGCTCGTGTGAATAGGCGTTCCCTCGGTAAAAAACAAATCCGGTCTGTCTAACGGTAAATCGCCGTAAACCTCGTCTGTTGATACCTGATGAAACCGCGTAATACCGTATTTACGGCAAGCATCCATAAGGGTCGCCGTACCGATTATATTCGTTTGCAAGAAAATCCCCGGATCTTCAATACTGCGATCGACATGACTCTCGGCGGCAAAGTTAACCACAATATCCGGCTTTT
>CAJULK010000029.1:1472-2586 GCA_910587455.1 uncultured Christensenellaceae bacterium
GGCTTTTCTTCTTCAAACAGCTTATAGACCGTTGCACGATCGCAAATATCCGCTTTCACAAATTTGAATTCAGGTTTATTTAACACACTCTCAAGCGTAGAAAGATTCCCTGCATATGTGAGCTTGTCCAAGCACACAATTCGGTATTCGGGGTATGTTTTGAGCATGTGAAATATAAAATTACTACCTATAAATCCCGCTCCACCCGTTACTATTATTGTCATTTCCTTTTCTCCTTCGCAATATTTTTCAAATGATCTCCGTATGGCGACTTACCGTAGCCTTCTGCAATCTCCATCAGCTTATTGCGATCAATCCAACTGTTACGATACGCAATCTCTTCGGGCGCGGAAATGGTAACGTCTTGCCGCTGCGACAAAACTCGGACAAATTCCGCCGCTTCGAATAAGCTGTCCATGGTTCCTGTATCAAGCCAGGCAAAACCGCGATCAAGAATCTGCACCGTAAGATCGCCGCAATCCAAATATTTTCTGTTCAAATCGGTAATCTCGAGTTCGCCGCGAACAGACGGGAGTATTGTCTTCGCAAATTCGACGGCACGTTTATCGTAAAAGTACAACCCCGTTATACAATAATTCGACTTGGGATTAGTCGGTTTCTCTTCCACCGACAGCACTTTACCGTTACGGTCGAATTCGACGATACCGAATCGCTGCGGATCTTTAACTCCGTACCCGAAAATAGTCGCTTTACCGTTTTCTGCATTGCGCTTTGCTTCCGCCAACATTTTGCCGAATCCGTGCCCGTAAAATATATTGTCTCCGAGAACCATTGCGCACGGTTCGCCGCCTATAAATTTCTCGCCGATAATAAACGCCTGTGCCAGACCGTCAGGCGACGGTTGAACGGCATACGACAAACTGATACCCATCGAACTTCCGTCACCTAGCAGTTCTTTGAATCTCGGCGTGTCCTGCGGCGTAGAGATTATAAGAATCTCTCTTATCCCCGCGCTCATCAAAGTCGATAAAGGATAATAAATCATCGGCTTATCGTAAACCGGCAATAACTGTTTACTTGTCACTTTCGTGAGCGGATAAAGCCGTGTCCCGGATCCACCCGCAAGTATTATTCCTTTCATGATTCATCCTCC
>CAJULK010000030.1 GCA_910587455.1 uncultured Christensenellaceae bacterium
GATTTTTCTTCCGCGACCGCCGAATTTTCGTGGTCGTCCACACCCGTCACATTCTCTATACTCGCCGAAGCCTCGACGGTTTGAGGGCTTTCGGCATCGTCCGCACCCGCAGATCTGCCGCCGTTCTTCCTGCGAAGCACCGCGAACACCGCCGCGAAAATACCGCCGCCCGCCGCAATCGCGACCAGATACCATCCGTACGGAACGGGGCGTTTATACTCGAGCGTTATATCGGTATCGACGGTGTCGAAGTACCGCGCGAACTCGTACATTACGTTGCGGTTTCCGATAGGCGTCGCCGTGCCGCTCGACGCCGTGCGCTCCGACCCGACACGCCTGTATTTCAACAGCAGTCCGTCTTTGTTCGCGCCCGCCGTATACGGGAAAGCCGTTTCTATGGACGGGAATACTTCCGTTTTGTCGCCGTATTCGTTGCGGGCGATAAGCCCGTTTTTGATCCGCTCGAGCATTGTCGCCGACCGTTCGGCGGGTATCGACTCGTACGCCGCGCGCAGTCCGTTGAACGGGCTTGGCGACACAGCGGTATACGTGCGTATGAACGGATTCGCTTTGCTCGTCGCGACGAACTTCGGGCTTGTGCCGTACGCGAACAGTTCCGGCTCGCCTTCCGTAGCTTTGCGGAACACGACGGTATACCCGCCGTCGGCGCGCTTCGCGCTCACAAGCGAATAGCCGTAATCGGTGAACAGCCTGTACAAATACTGCTCGACGGTGTACTTATTGCCGTCGGCGTCCGATCCCGCAGTGCTTTCGAGCGCGGTCACCGCCTCGCCGTCGAGCGCGATCTCGTACTCGGTATACCGCACGCCGTTCTCGGTGTAGTCGTACACCGCGACCGACGCGGTACAGCCGACGAGCACGGTCGCCGCGATCAGCGCGAAAACCGCCGCGATCGCCAATCGCAGTCTGCGCATCAACTCAACTTCTCAAGCTCGTCGAGCGCGGCGGCGAAGAACGCGAACGAATCGTCGTACGGCTTGCTCGTCGCGAGGTCGATCTGCGCGTCGCACAGTATGTCGTAAGGCAGTTTGTGTCCGCCCGCTTTGAGGAACTTGTCTTTGTACACGTCGACGTAACCCGGTTTTTGCAAAATGTTGTGCGCGATACTCGTCGCGGCGGTCATGCCCGTCGAATATTTATACACGTAGAACGCGTTATAGAAATGCGGTATGCGCGCCCATTCGTAGGCGATCTTATCGTCGGACACCACCGCGTCGCCGTAATATTTTTTGTTCAGTTCGTAATACATTTCGGACAGACTGTTCACGGTGAGCGGCTTGCCTTCGAGATCCATTTTGTGCGCGTTGTACTCGAACTCGGCGAACATAGCCTGACGGAACACCGTCGTTCTGAAACGATTGAGCCGCAAGCTCAACAGATACTTCTTGACGTTCGTATCCTTGACGTTTTTCATGAGGTAGTCGTCGAGCAGCGTTTCGTTGCAAATGGACGCGACTTCTGCGACGAAAATCCGATAATCCCATTTGCTGAACGGCTGATTATTCTGCGAATAGTAAGAATGCATGCAATGCCCGAGTTCGTGCGCGAGCGTGAAAATATCTTCCGTCGTCGGCGCGTAATTGAGCAGCACGTACGGGTGCGCGGTGTACGACGACCAGCTGTATGCGCCGCCGCGCTTGCCGTCGCTCGGCATGACGTCTATCCAGCCTTCCGTCATGGCGCGAACGAGCAATTCGCGATAGTCTTTGCCGAGCGGTGCCATGGCGGACTTGACCACCTCGCACGCTTCTTCGTATTTAAGTTTCATCTCGGCGTCCTCGACGATAGGCACGTACAGGTCGTACATGTGCTGTTCCTTGACTCCGAGCAATTTTTTGCGCAACGCGATATATCTGTGCAACGGCTCGAGATTGGCATTGACAGACGAAATGAGATTTGTATAAACCGCCGTCGGCACGCCGTCGCCGAAAAGCGACTGCTCCAAGCAATCCGCGTATCCGCGTGCCGCCGCGCCGAAGTTATCCGCCTTGACGTTGCCCGCATAGTTCGCGGTAATGGTATTGATATGCGCGATATACCCATCGTAGAGATTGTTAAACGCCGTCTTGCGCACTTTGCGGTCGGGATCGGCAAGCAGCATGCCGTAAGTACCGTTGTTGATCTCCACCTTCTCGCCGCGCACTTTGACGGGCTTGAACTTTAAGTCCACGTCGAACAGCATATGCGCGACGTTGTACGTAATGCGAAGTGCCTGCGCACTCATTGCGAGAAGCCGTTCTTCCTTGTCCGAAAGGATATGCGCTTTGTTGCGCGTGATCTCCTTGAGCATGAAGTCGTAATCGGCGAACGCGGGGTCGGCTATATATCCGTCGAGCACCGCTTCGTCGAGCGAACCGAGTTCGCTGCTCATGTACGACACCGCGGCGGCATACTTGCCGCTCAATCCGTCGGTGCGCGACGCAAGCCCCACCGCGCGGTCGTTATTTGCGTCCTCGTCGCGGAACATGTGCGAATAGATATATAAAAGCTCGAAAATGCGCGAGGTTTCGGCGTCAAGCTCGAATGCGGCGAGAGATCGGAAGAGCACACGTCTGAA
>CAJULK010000031.1 GCA_910587455.1 uncultured Christensenellaceae bacterium
CTTCCTTAGACGATAAGTCCTGCTTTGCCTCTACTGTTTCTATTTCTTTTCCTTCTATACCGCGCATGATACTGTCCGTTGTACGATTGGCAACGTCACTATTATAAATATGACTTATAGGCAACTCAAGCGAGCCGTCGCGAACTAACAAATCTGAATGTTCCCACTTAACGCCTAATGTGTTGAGATTTACAGAACCCGATCCGGCACGTCCGGCACTTAATTCCATATGCGCCGCATCTTCGCTTTCCAAACGCGAAGACACATAATCTATAAAAATACGCGGGCGATATTCCGAAACGTACGCCTTTTCGGTCATAAAGACTATAAAATCTGTCGTGTTGTCCGTCGCATTTCTATGCAATCTGAGTTGGATATTATTATTCTTTGTAATTGCGTCTTGTATCTGCGACGTAATATCTATGTCTATACGGTTGTTTATACCGTTGTATGTAAATTGATCTATGGTTCTACCACTTTCTTTTACTGAAAAACCTTTCGACGTACTCGGCTGATAACCGCCGTCCGCTTTTGTAAGCTCAAGGATTGCATGCAACACACGCGTTTGCGATCCTATTGCTTTTCGTACTGCAGTAGCATTTATTATTACACCCAATTCAAAATTGTGCATTTGATTATTATAATAATTACCACCAAGGGATATTTTATCTCCGACCGGCGAAATAACATCCCCATTCTTATACTCACCCATTATAATTATATCGGTCGTATTGCCCATTATTTGCGGATCGATGACCACGGGAAACTGCCGCACGTCGGAATTTATCCACGCTTCGTCGGCTATTACGCGCAAAGTGTAATTGCCCGCACTGCCTTCGAGCATATATTCCACCGCGTCGCTCTTTTCGTTAGCCATGTCGTACATATACGGCGCAGGAATAAGGAACTTAACTTCGTTCGTCTCCGCATCGTAAAGCTCTATTTGCTTGCCGCTCATGCGCGCTTCGAGCTTGCCGAGATTGAGATTGAACAGATATTCGTATGCTTCGGATTTAGCGTTGACTATAATATTCTCTTTGAGCCGATTGTTCTCTACAAGGTATTCAAGGTCGCAGTTGTTGATTATGTTCGCAAAGCGTATATCCGACGGCTCGCGGTCTTTCAACGCGAATTTGACCGCGCCGTGTATTAGCTCGGTTATTTTGCTTTTCGTCGCTTTCGGATCTCTGCGAAGATTGCGCATTGCTTGTATATCTCTGCGTATAGTGCCGACAAAGCGATTAAGCTTCGACGTTACCGCCGCTACGGGCGACATTGCGATTTTATAATCGTCCTGTATGAGCTCGACGAGCTTGTTTTGCGCCGTGCTCTTTGCAAGCCGTACAAGGAATTTATTACGACGGTTTTCAAATACTTCTTCGCCCTCGTCATTAAGCGCGTCTATGAAGTCGTCGCCGTCGGCTGCCGTTGAAATTCCGTCGTTATTATCTATGGGCGACGAGAAAAGGACAGCCGTATGCAGTCCAGTCTTGGGGTTTGTGAATTGCTTTGAATATTCCGTGCCTGCGCCTATATCCTCGTAGCACGTTACGGGTTCGTCGTCGATTACGTTGTTGATGTTATTGTTTTCCATGATGATTTTCTCCTGAATTAAATTTTTATTTATTGAGCATGCTCTGCTCTGTTTAACTTGGTTATCCGACTGTTCGTCGGGGGCTGTATCGTCTAATGTTGTTGCAATTTCGGATCGAACATCGGCTTTCAACGAAATCATATCGTCAAGCGTTTGCCAATCCGTTTCAGAATTCGATTGTTCGTTATTTTCTTCGTCTTGCTTTTCATGCTCTCCGCCGCTGTCAGAAAACTCGTCCGATTGCGGTGAAACTCCCTCCGACTGCGGCGCGCTTTCGCTTTCGTCATTCGCATCTGCCGAATTTCCATCCTCTTCTTTTTTTTTAGATTTTTTCTCGACTTGCTTTTTAGCGTAGTCTTCGATTTTATCGAAAGCGGCTTGGACTATCTTTCGTACCGAGCTTCTATGTATAAATACCTTTAACGAAGCCGGAACCAACACGTAGACTTGATCGACGGCAAGCTCTAATTTTTCTGCGCCCGTCTTGTCGTCTTGTTCGGCATTGGTAATCGCGCCCGCGGCTGCTTTGTGCAGTTTACCGCGAACGTAAAAGTAATGTCCTATGAATGTTACTATAAGCGACAATCCCGCAAGAACAAGACTGATTATTGCTTCTACTCCCAAAGTTTCCATATTACTTACCACCCATAATATGATCCACACGACTGTTGACATTATCTATTCTCGCTTCCAATTGAGCAATTCTCTTCCCGTGCTCTTCTTGGTCTTTGTGCATTTGCTTGATATCAATAATCATATCGTCCAAGCAATCGAGCACCCACCTCGTATCATCGTCGATCTCGAAGGTCGTGGGCTTACCGCCTTTCTTACCTGCGTGCTCTTTCAATACAGCTAACGCCGTATACAACGCCAACGACGCAAGACTATCCGCATCTATTGCCGTT
>CAJULK010000032.1 GCA_910587455.1 uncultured Christensenellaceae bacterium
CCCTCTATCCCCACGCCCGAAATATTCACGATCGAATTTACGTCGAGAGGATCGACCGAACCGCACGAAAAGCACAGATGCCCGAACAACCGATCGCGGTCTATGTAATGCGTATCTTCGCCGCCGAAGGCTTTGACCCATTCGTAACGCGCCGACATGCCGTCGTAGTAATCTTTAAGAAGTTCGCGAAAACCCTTTTCGTGTTTGCGGAAAAACGCAACGGAGATCATATCCGCTTCGCCGATCTCGGCGGATAGCGGACCTATACTGCCGTGCAGAATGGCGTCGATTATTTTCTCCATGAAATTGCCGTTACTCGACAAAAGCGCGCGTCTTACCTCGGCGTCGCCGCATTTAGCGATAGCCGCGAGCACTTTTTTGTCGGTCACCGCCTTTTTGTTTTTTACAGATCCCATATTATTCCCCTCACGTACTTAAGTTTGATAAGCACGATCTCGTCGCCGTCCGAAAAGTCGGCGGCTTGTTCAAGCAGCGCGTATTTGACGTTCTTCGTCGTGTTGACTATGTAGTAGCTTCCGTCCTCGAACTCGCTCGTCGCAGTGGATATACAGTCGTCGAGCGAAAACTTCGCGGGACGCGCGGCATAATTCTTTTTTACCATTTCCGCGATAAAATCCCCCACCGTCATCGCTTCGGTATCGTACTCGTTGCGAACGATCGGTTTTTTCAGATCGGAAATGGACTTTTTCAGAATGAATATCTTCATTGGCGCATACACTCCGATAAACTTTCGGCGACGGGTCACCGCCGCACACGCTTATTATACACGACATGCACGCGTTTGTCAATGGCGGAGTTTTAGCGATTTGCAACGTCCCCCACCGCGAACGAAAAATCCCGCGCTTTACGTAAAACGCGGGATTTAACATTGTAGAATTTATTAGACGTAAAGAAGCAGGTCGCCGTACGTCGGGAACGGCCACAGATCTTTGGGCATGAGCGTTTCGAGCATGTCGCAGTGGGTGCGGAGTTCCTGCATCGTCGCGAACACCTTCGAATAACAAAGGTCGGCACTCTTTTGCAGATCCTGCTCGTTCTTTACCTCGATTTGAATATCCGAAAGTTTTTGCGCCGAGCGGTAGATCGCGGTGATGAGCGACGCGACGCTTCCGAGCGTTTCGCGCTGCGCGGAAACTTCCACGCCGAGCGCGGTGAGTTTGGCGACGTTGTCGGCAAGCTCCGTCGAGAACCGCACTGCCGCGGGCAAGATCTGTTTTATGGTAATATCGTACATCGTCAGTGCTTCGATATTGATTATCTTGCAATAGTTTTCGAGAAGAATGTCTTTGCGGGCGCGCACTTCTTCGTCGGTGTAGATCTTGAGCCGCTTGAACATCGCGACGTTTTGCGGAGTATCGTACAGCGCAAGTGCTTCGGGCGTGCTCTTGAGGTTGAGAAGCCCGCGCCGCGCCGCTTCTTCTTTCCAAGCGTCCGAATAGTTGTCGCCGTTGAATACGATACGGCGGTGCGCGACGTATTCCTTTTTGATGAGTGCGAGAACTGCCGACTTGAAATCTTCGGGCGCGACCTTTTCGAGCGTCGAGGCGAACCCGTTGAGCACGTCCGCGACGGCGGCGTTTATCATTATGTTGGGGCATGCGATATTCAGCGACGAGCCGAGCGATCTGAACTCGAACTTGTTGCCCGTAAACGCGAACGGCGAAGTGCGGTTGCGGTCGGTCGTGTCCTCGTAAATGATAGGCACCGAATCGACGCCCGTCGACAGCTTGTTGCCGACGTGATTACTGTATTCGCGGTCTGCGGCGAGCGTTTCGAGAAGGTCGGTTATCTCGTCGCCGAGGAACATGGAGATGATCGCGGGCGGAGCTTCGTTCGCGCCCAAGCGGTGATCGTTACCCGCCGATGCAACCGATATGCGGAGCAAGTCCTGATGCTCGTCCACCGCCTTGATCGTCGCGGCGAGGAATAGCATGAACTGCAAATTGTTCTTGAGGTCCTTGCCCGGCTCGAGCAGATTTTCGCCGTCCGAAGTGGACATCGACCAGTTGTTGTGTTTGCCCGACCCGTTCACGCCCGCGAACGGCTTTTCGTGGAGCAGACACACGAGGTCGTGTTTTTTCGCGACCTTGCGCATGACCGCCATGGTGAGCTGGTTGTGATCGGTCGCTAGATTGACCGTCGAATAAATAGGCGCAAGCTCGTGCTGCGCGGGCGCGACCTCGTTATGCCGCGTCTTTGCGAGGATGCCGAGCTTCCACAGTTCTTTGTCGAGGTCCTCCATGTACTCGAGAACTCGCGTCTTGATATGCCCGAAATAATGGTCGTCGAGTTCCTGACCCTTCGGCGGTCTTGCGCCGAAAAGGGTGCGCCCCGTGATTATGAGGTCGGGACGCTGTTTGTACAGCTCGCGGGGAATGAGAAAATATTCCTGTTCGGGACCGACCGCGGGAGTTACGCGGCTCGGCGTCTTGCCGAACAGCTTGAGCACGC
>CAJULK010000033.1 GCA_910587455.1 uncultured Christensenellaceae bacterium
CTCGGCTACGATCTTTGCTTTCGAGCGTATATCTTCGAGAATGATTTTATCTATTACTTCCCCGTTGATGTAATGACTCGCACATTTATCCACGCCGAATCGATTCCGTCTTCCGCATTCATACGTCACGATAACTTTACGTCTTTTGCCGCTTGCCGTTCTATGATACTCCATAGCGCAACCGCACGTCGAACACCGCATGATTCCCGAAAGCGGTGGCGTAACCCGTTCTTTCGTCATCTTTCCTTTACTTGCCGCAGCTTCTACTTCCTTTACCTTATTCCAAAGCTCGCGGCTTATAATCGGCTCGTGATTATTCGTGATTACGACTTGTTCTTCCTGCGGAACTTTTACGACTTTCTTGTTCTTATAGGAAATGTGCTTGACTTTCTGCTGTACCAAATCTCCCACATAAAGCGGTTGTGCCAAAATGATTTTCACCGACGCGGCGGACCATAGATTCCATTTCGAACGAGTATATTGCTTGCCGAACTTTCTTTCCGCATACACGGCGGGAGACGGAACTCCCGCCGCTTGCAAATCAAGCGCTATCTTATACGGACTTTCGCCTTGAGCACGTCGTTCGAATATATGTCGCACGACTTGCGCCGCTTCTTCGTCTATAATCGGCGTATGGCACTTATCTTCTGCCCTTGTGTAACCGTACGGAGCTTTCGACGCCAAATACTTTCCTGCTTGCGCACACGACGCTCTGACGGCGCGAATCTTTTTGCTCGTATTTGCGGAATGCCATTCATTGAACACATTCATGATCGGAAGCATATCCATTGCGGAAGTATCTTTACTTTCCGTATCGACTCTATCTTCTATGGCTATAAACCGTATTCCGAACGATGGAAACACATAATCGATATATTGCCCGACAAGAATATAATTTCTGCCGAAACGGGATAAGTCTTTTACGACAATCGTATTGATCTCTCCCGCTTTTGCATCGTCGAGCAACCGTTTGATTCCCGGTCGCTCGAAATTTGTGCCGCTGTAGCCGTCGTCGACATAAACGTCTTTGATTTGCCAGCCTTTCTCTTTAACGTACTTGGTAACCAATATCTTTTGGTTTTCGATAGACAATGATTCGCCCGCGCGTTCGTCGTCTCTGCTGAGTCTTACATATATTCCTACTATGTAATTTTTGTTTTGCTTGGGTTCCATGTTTTACCTCCCGAACCAAAGCAATTTTTTCACTTGCTTATATTGTATCATATTTACCCCTTAAATTCAAGCGGATCATGCGACGTGCGCTCCTTTAATTTTTCTATCATCGTACATTTCCGCATACGCCGCATTTTCCGCTATCCTTATTATAATATCGTGGATGTTTTTATTGCCAACATAATAGCTCTCCACTAAAAAGTCAATTCCCTTTATATTCATTGTCGCACTCGTTTTAGGTGCGGACAAATATGATTTACCGTCTGTTTGTTTAAGATTCTTAGTCACTTTTCCTCCGAAATTTTAGATTAATAATTTTTGTTTTTCATATCCGATTTCCTCCGTGTCCTATACACGTATCTAAACGCAAAAATGATAGTATTTTTCTGCGTTATCCGTTCTGTAAGACGCTTCGCACAAAATATGTAAAGCGCCTTACACCCGGAATTACTATGGTTTTCCATATTAAAATGCCGTGATTACTCTATCAGTCACTTTGCTCTTTCATATTCCTATGGACATATTCTTCACGGTCGATTTTTATAATACTTTAATTAAATTGCCAAGATGATTATAGCAACGGTTTGTATTAGCAGCATTATGGGCGTTACCCAAAAGAAGAATTTACGAAAGCCGCGCTCGAAGTGTATATCATCTTTTAAGCGGTCTATCTCTTGCTCGGTTGTTTTCACTTTTTCCGTAATTTCTTCCGCATTTTCGGTTATCTTTTGCACGGCTTTATCCGCCATTTCATTTATGCGCTTGGTTAAAAGACTTGCCGCCTCGTCAATCGCCCTTGCCGTAGCTATTCTTACTTCGGTTTGTATCTGCTCCGTCAGATTCTGCAATTCCCGAACATTCTCCTTTATGCTCGTCTGCATATTCTCGGACTGCTGATGCATTCTTTTCAGCAAGTTCTCGTTCTCTTCTTTCAAATTCCATTCGAGCTCGTTCACGCTCAATCTTACGTTCTTCACTTGCCGCGTCAGTTCCTCGATTCGCACATTCTGATCCGAAACTAACTTGTTGCATTTCGCGTTCGATACTGTCAAGGCTTTGTACAATAGCCCTTCCCGTGCTTCCGCGGTAAGTAGATCTACTTGCTCGCACAATGCCTGTGCCGGAAGATTGTCGGAAAGTTCTATTTTTTCCTCGTCCGGTATTGGTTGTGGACTTTGTCCTGTTATTTTGTTCTCCAAGTTTTCTTAATACCTCGCTTTTTGTATAGTTTGTTCCGAGCTTTGCCCCT
>CAJULK010000034.1 GCA_910587455.1 uncultured Christensenellaceae bacterium
GGACTTTTGGTACGACAAGGATCTGCACGGCGGCGATCTTTGGTTTGAACGGGTCAAGCAGGTGACTGCGGATAAACGGTGCATGGGCATGATTTATTTCGTGAGCGCGCCGTTCGTTTACAGCAATGCGTGTCTGAAAGAACTCGAACTGCTCGAAGAACTTGAAAAAACGCATAAAAATTTCGGCTCGCTGTTCGTGCTTCTCGACGAGGAGGAAACGCCGGGGTTTGCGCGGTTCAAGTCCAAAGTAATGTCGCGGTTGCTCGGCGAGCACCCCGACGATTTCGAAAAAGTGCATAAAGCGGTGGGCGATACATTTTCGCGCATCAGTCCCGACAAGAAATGGTACGCGACGACTTACGACGGCATCGACGACGAAGAATTCGTCAAAAAAATGTTCGACGAGATATTCAAGGCGTGGGGCTGTGCTTCCGAAGAAGTGGGGTCGCTCGACGCGCTCCTTTCCGCGGAGCTTGTGGACAGGTCTTACCGCATAAAGACAGGTTGCCGCGTACACACCGACGCCGTGCACAGGCGCGACAGCGAGTTGAAGGCGTTCGCATACTCGGGGAACACGATCTCTGCGGCACTCGTCACCGACGGGCTGTTTGCGGAAACGTGCTTATCGCTCGCGCAGTCGGCGATGGACGTGTTCGACTCGCACGTCGTCACCGATACCGCGGACATAAAGGACGGCGGCGACGACAGAAAGTATATAGTGTTCGACGATCCGAAGTTTTTGAACTGCGTCATTCGCGACGAAAAAGGCCGCGCACTGCGGTACTTGAAGTCGATAGAGCGCGAGAAATATTTTTTGCAGCTTCGCGAAGTGCTCGAAAGAGTGCCGATCGCGGACGCGGCGGACGACGGGTATTTCTTCGTTCGCGGCGATGACGGCGATATCATGTTTTCGGACAGATACAGCGACGACGTATACAGGCACGTGCATGTGGACGCGTATGCGAGCGTACTGCCGGTAATAGATATCGACTATAATAAATATCGCGAGTACATACTCGCAAAAAGCAAGGCGTAAAGCCTTAAGGAGATATTATGGGACTTTTCAGAAGCAAGTTCGACAAGCTCACCCGCGAAGACGTGGTGAATGCGATTTGTCAGCTCGAAACGGAATCGCAACGTATAGAGGAAGAACTCGAACAGAAACAAGCGCGCATATACGAGCTTATGGCAAAAGGCAAGACGGAAAAGAACCGTCAAACCAAACTTTTCTATGCGAAAAAGATAAACGCGCTTCAAGCCGAGCGCGAGGAGGACGTCAAACGCGCAATGTACATAATGTACAACGTGCGCCTGCTCAACAAGCTCAAAACGGCTATCGACGACAATCAGTTCTTCAAGACGTCGTCCAAAATGTCGCTCGGCGGCTTGCTCTCCGATCAGAAAGGGCTTGCGAAATTCCTCAATAAAGCACTCAACACAAGAATTGCCGCAGAGGACGTTCTCACCGCCGCCGACGAAACTTTCGCAATGGTGGAGGAGGCGTACGAGAAGAACGAATCCATTTACGGCGTGAACGAAGCGGACGATCAGCTTCTCGCCATGTTTGAAACGGAAGAAGCGGTGGACGGCGATATGGACATGTTCGCCGAGCACGCCGAGGAGAAGAAAGCGGTTGCCGAAACCTCGTCGTCCGATAGCACCGACGACGACAAATAATAACGTACAAGGAGTAACGTATGGGAACGTCAAGGAAAGAAATAGAAAAGCGCATGCTCATCAAGCGCACCATCAACACGATGGAAAAGCAGATACAAAAACTCGAGGAACAAAAACGGGTTTATATCGACGCAGGCAAACAGGCGAAAGCGAAAGGCTTGACCGCGCAGTATAATCTCGCGCTTGCGGGACTGCGCATGACTATCGCACAGCAACGCCGCGTGTACGAAATGAAGCTCAATTTCGAAATCACTTCGCAAATGAAAGATATGTCCGCCATGACGTCCGAGTTCCTCGGCGGCATGAGCGCGCTTTCCAAAGACATGCTCAAGCTCACTCGCGAAAGAGATTTCTCCAAAATACAAAAGCAGTTCACCGACGCCATGATGGGCGTGGAATTGCAAACGGAGCAGATGGAAGCGTTCATGGACGAAACCGAAGCCGCGTTCTCGTCGAGCACGTTCGTCACCGCGGAAGAAAACGGCGAGCTCGAAGGGCTTATGGAAAACGAAGCGGCGTCGAACGATCTCACCGAGTCGATGATAGACAAAGAGCTTGAAGAATTGAAGAAGAAAATGTCGTCCACTTGATACTCGGCGACGTATTCATCGCGTGATGCGGACTACGTGCTCGCAACAGCTCGGTTATGTAGGTGGTTCTACACGCCCTCGCTGTTGCTTCGCCTGTTGCCCGCCTGA
>CAJULK010000035.1 GCA_910587455.1 uncultured Christensenellaceae bacterium
GAGGGTCCGACGAGAGCGATAAACTCGCCCTCGTCGACGGAAAGATTGAGATCCTTGACCGCTTCCGTTTCGCTTGTTTCGGTTTGGTATATGAGATCGACGTTTTCGATTTCGAGAAGTGCCATTACAGATCGAGTTCGGCGGCAAGCTCGTTCGCAATGGTGTTGTCGACGGCGAGCGAGTAGTCTGCGCGAGAAGAAAGCGTGCCCGCGTTTTCCATAATGGTTTGAAGTTTGTCGAACGATTCGCGGCTCATGGCGGGAGTGGACGCCCATGCGTCGATCGCGAGGTAGCTCACAACCGCATCGGCAAGCGATTCTTCGCTTATCCCGACAAACGATTTCGCGAGCGATTTCGCGGCGGCTTCGGGTGTGTTCTCTTTCATGAATTTGTAGCCTTTGAGCACAGCGCGAAGAAACGCTTTGGCTGTCGTTTTGTTATTCTCGAGCCACGATTTTTGCGCGGAGAACGCAGTGTACGGCACGGAGCCGGACGCGCTGCCTACGGACGCAACAATGTAGCCTTTGCCCGCTTTTACGTATTCGGACGCCGTCGGCTCGAACATGGTCGTGTAGGAAATGCTTTTATCCGTATCGAACGTGCTAACCATGGCGTCGAACTCCACCGACGTGTCGAAAAGCTCGGTGTCGGTGTTCACGCCGTGTTGGTTGAGAACGTACTGAAGCGTCATTGCGGGTACTCCGCCCGCGCGCCCCGCGAGTATATGCTTGCCTTCGAGCGACGCCCAATCGAAGTTCTCCTCGGGCGTTCTGCCGATGAGAAACGAGCCGTCGCGCTGTGTGAGCTGTCCGAAAATAATAGGGTAGTCGCGCTGACCTTCGACATGACAGTATAGAGTTACTTCAATAAGTGACCAAATTAAAACACTATATGTTGTGGTAAAATTATTTAACTGCCCAATTTATAGTGACTTTGTCGCCGTCTACAATGATTTGTTTGACAATTTGTTGTATAAGACGGCGTTTTTCTTTTTTTGTGGAGTTTGGGAAATCTTTTTGCCGTTGC
This sequence comes from uncultured Christensenellaceae bacterium, assembly GCA_910587455.1. Classification (GTDB taxonomy): domain Bacteria; phylum Bacillota; class Clostridia; order Christensenellales; family Pumilibacteraceae; genus Anaerocaecibacter. The sequence goes on from CAJULK010000035.1 coordinate 1,027, forward strand.
TTGAGATATTCTATTGAAACGGTGGGGGATTTCGAGAGTGTTTGCTTTTCGCTGTCGATAACGGATAGGTTCTTTTGTATCTGTTTGTTTATATCGTCGAAGCGCGATGTATATGTATCTTTGTCTATTGCTTCGGAGAGGTATAAATCGAGCAAACGCTCTTTTTGTTTTTTGAGTTCACCGTTCTCGAGCAGAAGTTTGTCAATCAGTCCAGTACTTGCTTGCGGTGCGGTGAACTCGGTGAACTGTATATTTTGTACCATATTTTCCACAATTTTGTCAAGCTCTTCGGTGGGGTAAATTTCATTTTCGCAAGGTTTTATTCCGTGTTCGTCGCTTTTATACTTGAGCCGCGCCACGCAACCGTACGAAGTATAGGTGTATTTGATTTTACCGTTCACTTTATGCGTGCGGCGTTTGCCGCAGTATGCCCGTCCGCATTTGGCACAGAAAACGAGTCCCGTCAAAAGATAGGGAGTGTTGTCGTGCTCGCGCTTTGTTGTGTTGCGTTTAACGACTTCTTGCGCTTGCAGATATGTTTCGTACGATATGATCGGATCGTAATTCGTCGCCTTGATAAGTTCTTCGCCGTGATAAAAATATCCCGCATACATAGGGCGTTCTATGACGGGCTTGCAACACATCGAGTTTGAGAAGAAACGAATGTCGGGGTATTTCTCTTTGCAGTAGGCGTAGAGCTTGCGGAAGGTGTAGCCCGCAATGTATTTGTCGTACATGTCGCGAACGGCTTCGGCTTCTTCCGGAACGATTTCCATGCGGTCGGTTTCTTTGTTAAGCCTGTAGCCGAACGGAGATTTTCCGGGACAGGTGTATTTGCCGCTGCGAGCGCGGGCGGCTTTGCCCATTTGCATACGTTCGACGATTGTTTCGCGTTCGAGCTCCGAGAACGTCGCCGACATTTTGAGTGCGGCGCGTCCGAACGGCGATGACAAATCGAGGTTTTCGGTGAGAGAGTAGAGAGTGACCGAGAACTTATCGAACAGCTCGACGAGCTCGAGCACGTCTTTGACATGACGCGAAAGCCTGTCGAGCTTATATATGAGCACTATGTCGATGCGTCCGCTTTTGACGTCGGAAATAAGACGCTCCATAGCGGGACGGTGAAGATTCTTTCCCGAGAATCCTTCGTCAGAATAAATATCCTCGATCTCGTAAGATTGCAATTCCGCATACTTCGCGAGCTTTTCTTTCTGTACACCGATGGAATATCCTTCGGTCGCCTGTTCCAAAGTCGAAACGCGGCAATAAATGGCGGCTCTCATGATAAAAATAATTGAGGTACACCCATTTTAGAGAGTATTTTTGCTGTCGGTATGCTATGTATT
>CAJULK010000036.1 GCA_910587455.1 uncultured Christensenellaceae bacterium
GTCGCGTTCGGACTCAAAGCGGCGATCACCGAAATCGCGTGCTACGTAGTGTTTTCGGTCGGTGTGATCGTCACGCTTCTCGTAATGACTTCCGCGATCTCGAAAATTCGCGAGCGGATTCATAACCGCAGAACGCCGCAAGCCCCGCCCGAACCTGTCGCGCCCACGCACAGCATGCTGTCCGACGACGAGGCGCAACGCGTCGTTTACATGGGACCGCGCGGCGGGCTGTTTGTCGATCGCATAGAGCCTGCGCACCCCGAGTACGCTATGGAGTCGGGACTCGCTACCGAAGCCCCCGTTTCCGAAAAACGTGCGGTCAGCGACTATCCGCCCAATCACGTTATGGACGGGCGAGGCGTCGCTCCCGATAACGACGAGAACCGCAATATGGCGCGCTTCAGACTTTACGGCGATACGGGCGAAGTGACGCGTCAGCGCACCGAAGAATTCCGCGCATCATCCGCGGGCACTCGAAATCCCGAGCCGCCGCGCACCTATACCGCGCCGCAACAGCCGTCTTATGCGTCCGCCGCATACTCGGGCGAACCTGCGGTAGCCGAGCCGTTCGAGCGCGTAAACTCGGACGCGCAAAACCCGGACAAGCCTGTCAGAAGCGATTTCGACGGCAATAAACTCGGCAGTATAGCGGATTTGTTTTTCCCCGCCGAAAAGGATATTCAGTTCAACGATGCGGGCATAGAAACCGCGGAGGAAAAGAGCAGTCACCGCCGTCAGGCGGAGTTCGAGCGCGCGACCGCGCCGATATTCGATACTCATGACCGCGCAGTGTCGCGCGAATACGTAGAGCCGATAATCAACGCTTCCGCGCCCGTCGCACAGACTGTGCAACCCGTGCAACCAGCAAAGCCGCAGTCGCCAATCATAGGCGACATTCAGTCGTCGCCGCTCGAGGACAGATTTTTGTCGGCGTTCGCGGACGACCGTGCGTCGGCTGTCGGCAGCGTGCCGCCGCTCGAAACAGAACGGTTCAAACAGGAAGATATTATCGACGCTTACGAAGTGCGCGACAGATTCGTCGCTTCGCCCGAAGAACCCGCTTCCGTCGAGGACGACGCTCTCGACGATATAGTTATAGCGAGCAACGCTCCCGACGCGTACGACGTGTTCCAAGCCCCGACGAGCGACGCATTCGTCGATCCCGTCAAGGACGATTTCGATATCATCGGCGACGACGACGGCATTATAACGAGTCTTTCGCCGACCGCGGGCGGGAGTTCGTCGCTTACGATTTCGGACGCGCCCGCAATAGACATGACCGAAACGCACGACAACGTCAGCGATCTCATAAGCGGCGACGACATGTCGGGCATTTATCTGTCGGCGGACAGCGAGAAGCAACAACCCGTTGCGGCAGGCTCGAAAAATGCGTCCTCCAAGCGCGCGAACAAGACTGCCCCGCTCGAAAACCAAATGACCATCGACGGCGTGCTTCGCGACATTGCGAACGAGTCGGTGGTAGGCGAGATAGGCAAGCGGTACAAAAAGTACACGAATTACGCGCCGCCGCCCGTCGCGCTTCTCAAAGCGTATCCCAAGCACGAACCCGATCAGGAAGAACTTCAAGCCAAAGCGGAAACGCTCAAGAGCGTTATTTGCGGATTTATGCCCGCGCAGACCCGCGCACAGCTTGCCGAGCAAGTCAAAGTGCTCGAAGTTATCCCCGGACCGCAGGTCACTCTTTACGAAATGGAAATTCCGTCCGGCTTCCGCGTCAATATCATAGAATCGCGCGCCGCGGATATCGCGTACGAACTCGCTTCTAACGGCGGCGTGCGTATTCAGGCTCCTATACCCGGCAAACGCGCCGTCGGTATAGAAGTGCCGAATGCGAGCAAGTCGTTTGTCGGATTGAGCGAAATAGTCGATTCGCCCGTGTTTACCAAGAGCAAATCTCCGCTCGTTTTCGCCGTCGGCAAGGACATTAGCGGCAACGTCATAACCTGCGATCTCGACAAAGCTCCGCACTTTCTTATAGCCGGTCAGACGGGTAGCGGCAAGAGCGCGGGACTCAACAGCTTGATAGTGAGTTTGCTTTATAAGTCAAGTCCCGAGGACGTGCGTTTCGTGCTTATCGACCCCAAACGCGTCGAGTTCAGTAAGTTCCGCGGCATGCCGCACCTGCTGTTTGAAAAGACTATTTCCGAGCCTAACGACGCGCTCAACGCGCTCAAATGGGCGGCGGACGAAATGAACAAGCGTTACACGATAATGCAGAAATATTCGTGCAGTAAGATCGCCGAGTACAATAACCGTCCCGACGTCGTAAACGGCACGCTCAACAAACTGCCGCATATCGTAATAATAATCGACGAGCT
>CAJULK010000037.1 GCA_910587455.1 uncultured Christensenellaceae bacterium
AAAATATCGACATAGGCGGACCGACCATGCTCCGCAGCGCGGCGAAGAATTACCGTGACGTGCTCGTGGTGTGCGAACCCGCCGATTACGCGGAAGTGCTCGAGCGGATAGAAAAGGGCACGGACGATCAAACATTCAGACTGAGTCTGTCGTATAAAGTGTACCGTCACACCGCGGCGTACGACTCGCTGATCTCATCGTATATGCAAAAGCTCCTCGGCATCGAGTTCCCCGAGCATATAACGTTCGCGTACGACAAGGCGCAGGACTTGCGCTACGGCGAGAATCCGCAGCAGAGCGCGGTGTTTTACAAAGAGCAGATCGCGCGCGTCGGCGCACTCACGGCGGCGGAACAGCTGTGGGGCAAAGAGCTTTCGTACAACAATATAAACGACGCGAACGGCGCACTCGAACTTCTCAAAGAGTTCGACGGTACGCCCGCGGTCGTTGCGTGCAAGCACGCCAATCCCTGCGGCGTCGGCACCGGTAAATCGGTGCATGAAGCGTATATGCGCGCGTACAATTCCGATCCCGTATCGGTGTTCGGCGGCATACTCGCCATAAACGGCACGGTGGACGCCGCGACCGCGACGGAGATCAATAAGATCTTCATAGAGATCGTCATGGCTCCCGACTATACGAAAGAAGCTCTCGAAATACTCGAAAGCAAAAAGAATATCAGACTTCTCAAGATAGCGAACATCACGGCAAAGCGCGACGCTACGGCGTACGACATGAAAAAAGTGTACGGCGGATTGCTCGTTCAGCAGTACGACGAAACGCTCGTTGCGGGCGAGGACATGAAACTTTTCAAAAAACGAGCGGAAGTCAAGACCGAAACGCTCGCGAGCGGAAAGACGAAAACGGTTTACGGCTGCGGCGTCGTCACCGACCGCGCTCCGACGAAAGAGGAAACGGAAGCACTTCTTTTTGCCTGGAAGGTCGTCAAGCACACCAAGTCCAACGCCATCGCTCTCGCCACGGGCGAGAGCACCGTCGGTATCGGCATGGGTCAGACCAATCGCATTTGGGCGACGGAGCAGGCGATAGCGCATGCGGGCGACAAAGCCAAGGGCGCGGCGCTCGCGTCCGACGCGTTTTTCCCGTTCGACGACTGCGTGCAGGCGGCGGCTGCGGCGGGCATAACCGCCATAATTCAGCCCGGCGGCAGTCTGCGCGACGAGGATTCGATAAAGGCTGCCGATAAGGCGGGGATAGCGATGGTGTTTGTGGGCGACCGCCATTTCAAGCATTAATTTTGAGCGCGTATCCGCGTCGCAATACGGACTGCGTGCTCCTCGGCGCTCGGTTACGTAGGTGGGTCTACGCGCCCGTCGCGCCTCGTCGCCAGCTGTCCGTCGCGCGCGTAGTAAAATTGTTAGTCCACGACATTGCGCAATATTATGCCTTTGGCGATGCGCGGCTCGCGTTTACGCGCTCAAAGGCTTTAATGATAGTTTGGCGCTCGGTCACTTACGGGGGTGTAAGCTCCCGTCGCCACCCGCGCGCCTGTTGCCCGTCTGCGCCGCGACTACGCGCTTAATAGTTTTAATGCTCGCGTCAACACGCCCAAAAGGCTTTGCGACACTGCGCCGCGACTACGCGCTTAATAGCTCTACCGCTTGCGTAGTCACGCCCCAAGGCTTTAACGCCCGTTTTGCTCGCGGTCGTGTAGCGCGGCACAACCTACGTCATTTCGAGCGGAGCGACGCGCGCATAGTATTTTGGAAACGCAATAATCGTGCGCAACTCGCTCGTCTTTGGACTTTCGCGGCGCGCAGTCGAGAAATCTTTTTAATTCATACTCGCTATACGCTACGCGCGCGGTCGAAGCGACGGCATACGGCAAAGCCCCGTAACGCGTAGACGATGGCTGTCTTTAAAATTATTACGTAATACTGTATTCAAGGATATATCATGTTTGACAAAGTTAAACGCACGGGCTCGGTGCGGCGCAAGGTAGACGTGACCGAGCTGACCGAAAAGGACGACGTGCTCGTCGTCGGCGGCGGCGGCAGAGAGCACGCAATCGTGGCTAAGCTGCGCGAGAGCGCGCGCGTCGGCAAAGTTTACGGCGCGCCAGGCAACGCGGGCATGGGCGTAATCGAAACGGGTATCGGCGCGACCGATATCGACGCGATTGTCGAGTTTGCGGCGACGCACGAAAACATAAAAATGACGGTCGTAGCGCCCGACGACCCGCTCGCAATGGGGCTTGTCGACAAGCTCGTCGCGCGCGGTATTCGCGCGTTCGGCCCGACGCGTGCGGCGGCTAAGCTCGAATGGTCCAAGGCGTACGCCAAGGACGTT
>CAJULK010000038.1 GCA_910587455.1 uncultured Christensenellaceae bacterium
ACGTGGTCGGAATGCGAGTGCGTAACGAGCACGGTCACGCTTCGCGGATCGACGCCGAGCACATTAAGACATTTTACGGCGCGACTCGCCGAAATGCCGAGGTCGATCAATATATTCGTTATTCCGTCCGACACGAAGCAACAATTTCCCTTCGACCCGGACGCAAGACTGCAAATTCTCAAACTCATATTTTCAATTATAACATTAAATCGCGACAAATGCAAGCGTTTGTTTGCGCGACTTCGCCGCAGTATTCACGCCGCATTTAGCGATAATATCGCCGAAATCGAGCGAATTTTGTTGTGTTTGCTCGCGCGGTATGATATAATAATCCTATGAAATCCATAGCACAGGACAAAATCAAGTCTGCCGTGGCGAAACTCATTCACCGCTGTCTTACCGTAGCCGATAAATCGGTCACCGCCGCGCTCGAGGCGATAGACACCGACAGCCCGCTCGAACGCCGAGCGGCGCAGCTTATCGTCGAGAACAACACCGTTGCCGAACGCGACGATCTGTACTGCTGTCAAGACACGGGGCAAGCCCTGTTTTTCGTAAAACTCGGCGAAGAAGTATACGCGCCCGGGCTGTATGCCGCGATAAACGCGGCGGTGCGCGAAGCGTATGCGGGCGCACGAAAATCGGTCGCAGACCCCGTTACGCGGCTGAACACCAAAGACAACACCCCCGCCATAATAGAACTCGAGCTTGTTTCGGGCGACGCGCTCGAGATCACTTTCCTCGCCAAAGGCGCGGGCAGCGAGAACATGTCCAAGCTATACATGCTCACTCCCGCCGACGGCAATGCGGGGATCGTGCGTTCGGTCGTGGACGCTGTGGAACGCGGCGGGCGCAACGCCTGCCCTCCGCTAGTCGTCGGCGTCGGTATCGGCGGCGTCACCGAAACGTCCTGCGCCCTCTCGAAACGCGCGCTTCTCCGCCCGATAGGCGTGCACAACGCGCGCGAGGACGTCGCCGCGCTCGAAACGGAAATACTCGAAAAAGTAAACGCGCTCGGCATAGGCGTCGCCGCGCTCGGCGGCAGAACCACCGCGCTCGCGGTGAATATCGAAGTCGCGCCGTCGCATATCGGCATGCTGCCCGTAGCGGTCAACCTGCAATGCCACAGCCTGCGACACGGCTCGATAGTGCTTTAGGAGGTATCATGCCCGAAAAATTATATCTTCCCGCCGACGCCGCGCATATAAAAAATTTGAAGCCAGGGACGTTCGTGGAAATATGCGGTACAGTGTATACGGCGCGAGATCAAGCGCACAAGCGGATAGCCGCCGCAATAACGAGCGGTCAGCCGCTGCCCTTCCCGCTCGGCGACGCCGCGATATACTATTGCGGACCTACTCCGCCGCAGCACGGCAATCTCATCGGCAGTTGCGGTCCGACGACGAGCGGACGCATGGACGCCTACACGCCGCTGCTCATCGAAAACGGACTGCGGGTAATGATAGGCAAAGGTATCAGGAACGAAGCGGTTACGCAAGCTATCAAGGCGCACGGCGCGGTGTATCTCACGGCGATCGGCGGCGCGGCGGCACTGTACCAAAGCCGCATAACCGCGTGCGAACTCATCGCATATCCCGACCTCGGTTGCGAGGCGGTATACAAACTGACGGTAAAAGACTTCCCCGCCGTCGTATCAATAATATAGCAAAAAACCCACAAGAGGAGATAATATAATGTCTTTGAAGAAACTCAACAAGGGGCTTGCCCGCGCAGTGGTTTGCACCGGCGTGAACGTTCAGCCGGGCGAAGAAGTATATGTGCAGTCCACGGTATACGCCGTCGATCTCACGCGCGAAGTGGTGCGCATGTGCTACGAGCGCGGCGCGAAGCGCGTCGTCGTGAAATACCGCGACGAGGAAATATCCAAACTCGATTTCGCGTATCAGACCGCGGACACGCTTTCGCATAAGCCGTCGTTCATGTACGAGGAGCGCAATTATTTCGCCGACGTTGACGGGTGCGTCATAAATATCGTTTGCGAAAACCCTAACGCGTTCGAGCATGCCGACGCCGACAAAATGACGGCGTCGCGTCGTGCGGACATAGTCGGACTGTCGCGCTATTACGACAAGTCGATGTCGCATAAAATCAAGTGGTCGATAATCGCATACCCCCACCCCGAATGGGCAAAGTTGATGTTCCCCGACATGAAACCGAAAGACGCATTCCGCAAGCTCGCAAAGTTCATCGCAAAAACGACGCGCGTAAACAACGACGACCCCGTCGAAGCATGGGCAAAGCACTCCGCAGAACTCAAAACCCGC
>CAJULK010000039.1 GCA_910587455.1 uncultured Christensenellaceae bacterium
TTATATCCGAAATACCGCACATAGTAGTATCCCGCATTTTCCACGCCGTCGAACGAGAACTCGCCCGTTTGCTCGTCGAACGTGAAATTCGTCGGGGCGGGCAAAACGTTCGCATTAGCATCGTCGCCGCACGCCGTGAGCGCGCATGCCGCGGAGAGAGTGACGGCGACCGCCGTCGCGATCGTAATTACACTATTGATCTTTTTCATCGTATTTTCCCCTTTACTCGGATTTTTCTTTTTTGAGTACCATGAATATCAGCACGAGTACCGCACCCGCAACAAGCACTGCGTCGGCGATTATCCAACCGATAGTCCACAGATAGCTCGGAACGACGGGCGTGGGATACGCCGAAGCGTACTGATAAAGTATGTGTTTGACTACCTTCGCAAGCTTGTATTGACCGTAAGCGGTGGTATAACTTCCCGTGCCGTAGACCGACTCGGTGCGCGAGTTGTTTACGTACGTGCCGCGCGCGAGCATTGCGCCTTCCGCCATGAGCCAGAACGTAGGGTTGTTATAGCAGTCGCCGTCGCCGCCATCGCCGTCGGTTATGAGCATGCCTTCCCATCCCCATTCGGTGCGCGTCATATCCACGTAGAAACCGGTGTGCGCCCATGCGGGTCCTATACGGTTGAGCGACGCCATAATGCCGTCGGCATCGAACTTCTTGCAGCTTATCTCGAACGGACGGCAATAAATTTCGCGTATAGCCTGCTCGCTCGCCCAAGTGCAGTTCCCGCCGCGGTTGGTATCGTTATCGTTGAGTGCGTAGTGCTTGATGTAGACGTTTGTACCTGTGGATTGAATACCCGCGACCGCGTTACCGCCGATCATTCCCGCGATGAAACCGTCCTCGCTGTAATACTCGAAGTTGCGTCCGCCGAACGGGCTTCTGTGCGTATTCATAGCGGGAGCGTACGCACCGCCTATGCCGAACAGCACGCACTGATTGCCGTATGCAACACCTTCCGCTCTCGCAAGATCCACATTCCAGGTCGCCGCGATGAGTACCGCACACGGGAACCATGTGCCGCCCGCATAGCCGCCGTTACCCGGTTCGCCCGGTCCGTCGACCGTAAGACGGTTTGCTTTCCCGACCTCGTTTATCGGCTTGACGAGCCAGCCGGAATAGCCCTGAACTTCGATAGCGGTATCCAAGGATACTTCGGATACGAGCTTCGTCCAAAGTTCTTCGTTTTCCACGCCGATCATATCGGTTACGGCAAACTTGTGGTACTTGCCAGAAGCTATTTGATCGTAACTGTCATAAAGAACGGGATTGCCGTCGTCATCCTTGACGGGATTGCCTTCTTCGTCTTCTTCCACGTAGTAAACTTTGTCCCATTCTACTTTATATTTGTCGTCGTTGACGCTCGACCCGTCGGGAGTTACGGAAGCATAGCTCGCACTCGTATTGCCGTAAGCATACAGCGTTTTCGTGACCGTCGTCTTTTCGCCGTTCATGTAGAACTCGAAAGTATATTCGTTGGACGCTTGACCGTTGCTGTTGAGCACCGTCGCAAGGCTTGCACGCGCGGTTTCTTTGGTCGTACCGTTGGATTCATGCGCCATTATCGAATCGAGCTGGCTCGAGAACAGTTCGAGGCTGCTTCTCGACAGATAACCGTCTACCATGCAACCGTCGCCCGCCGTTACGTCGTCCATTGTATTCTGCGCCGTTACGGCGTCGCTTGCGCGTTTTTCCGCATACTCGGCACCGGACACCGCACCCGAAGCTGGTTGCGTCTTATAGATGATCGGCTTGGAGAGAGTTACGCTCTTACTCGCAGTTACGGCATTATCCGCCGAGGACGTCTGCGACCAGCAATGCGCGTCGTTCTGCACGTTGAAATAATAAGTGCCGTTTTCGAGCACGTAGCAACGCTGATTGTACTGATCGAACGACGCAAGTTCGTCGGTATCGAAGGCGATCGTAACCGTTTCGTTTCCGCCCGGTTGAATGATGCCTGTCTTTGCAAATCCTACGAGTGCTACTTTCGGCTTTTCGAGTCCTCTGCCCTTGATCCCGAAAGCGTTCGTATCGGTTGCAAACGGTGCTTCCATATACAACTGCACAACTTCTTTGCCTGCTACGCTCCCCGTGTTTTCCACCTTGACGGTGATCGAGTTCGTGCCGTGCACGGCGAGCTTGACGTCGTCGGAAGTTATCGTCTTTTTGAACGTAGTGTAGCTCAATCCGTAACCGAACGGGAACTGCACTACAC
>CAJULK010000040.1 GCA_910587455.1 uncultured Christensenellaceae bacterium
AACGCGCTTGCACCTATCGCCGAGATCCCGCTTTTGGGAATAACGCTTCCGTTACAGCCGACGATAAGAGTGTTTGTCTTATTATCGATTATGCAGTTGCCCTCGCTGCGCAGCTTTTTGTTGGCGCTGTCGACGGTCAGTGTTCTAAGTCGCGTGCATCCGTCGAAAGAGTGCACTGCAATGGACGTCACGCCCTTGTGTATGTGTATCTCTTTCACCGTCGTATTATTCGCAAACGGCTTGCCCGACAGTTTGGTAACGTATTCGGGGATAACAACGCGCTCGGATGTGCCCTTGTACCGCATAAGCACAGACCCGTTGCACTCGAAATCGGCGGCATCGCCTGCCTGCTCGGTATCTTTGAGCTGTGCGGTATATTTAAACGGACAGCTGCGGAACGCATCTTCGGCGACGACCGTTTCGGGATTGGCAATCGACACTTCGCGAAGCGATGAACAACCGCGGAACGCGCCCTTGCCGATGTAAGTCACGCTCGCGGGTATTGCTATGCGCTCAATGCTCTCGCAGTTAGCGAACGCGTCCTTATCTATCGTTTTCACACCATCGGAAAGCACAACTTCTTTCAAATCGCGATTGTGCTTGAACGCGCACTCGGGAATCTTCTCGACGCCGCTGCCGACGCGCAGTTTTTTGATACTGCAGTACGAGAAAGCCGACCTACCCATAGACCGCAAACTGTCGGGAATGATAAGCTCTTCGAGGTCTTCGCATCCGTCGAAAGCGTTCTGTCCGATACGCTCGACGTTGCCGAGCTTTAGCTGTCTGACCCGACTGCAACGGTAAGCTTCCGTACCAATCGATTTTACGCTAGGCGGCATGCGCACGAACTCCACTCCGCTGCCGAAAAACGCGCGGTCGGCTATCTTAACGACGGAATCGTCTAAATCGAAATTTCTCAGCCCGTCTATGCGCGAGAATGCACCTCTGCCTATCTCGACGATACTGCCGTCATGCGGCATCACGCTCGTTTTGCACCCGCCAATCAAACGTCGCTCGGCTATGTCGATAAGGCAGTTGCCTACCGCGCGGTAAGCGGGATTGCCCTCCGCCACCGTGATGCTCTTGAGCGCATTACAATAATCGAACGGCGGCTCGGTCTGACCTATCTTGACGAGCGTCGACGGTAAATGCACCGCGGCAAGCTTCTTGCATTCGAGGAAAGCCTCCTCGCCGAGCTCCTCGAGTCCTTCGGAAAACGTTATGCTTCGCAGATTGTTGCAATACTCGAACGCATTCTTGCCTATGCTCTTGACGCTCGGCGGTATCGTTATGTTCCTTATGCTCTCGCCGCGGAACGCGTGGCTTTGTATAGCCGTCACGTAGTCGGGTACTTCGACGAGTTCTTCGTTACCTACAGCCGATCTGTAAATGACGAGTTCGTTATCCGTGATCATACCGTAAAATCTTTTTTCCATTGTCCGCTCCTTTGTGTGTAGGTTTTGTAATAGTTGCAATCGAACGCTGTCAGTCATTGAGCTCGCGCCACGTCTTTATATGATGTATCGCAAGTCCAGACTCGTCCGAAAGCATACCGCGCAACTTGTCGAGTTCGCTGTACATATACCGCTTGTCCTCCTCGAGTAAAGAAACTTTGTCGCACTCATCGCAGTAAGTTTCGACGCCCAGAACCAGCGTCTTTCCGTTCGCCTCGGTAAATTCTATTTCGTCAGCGGCAGTATCGTATATTGCCTCCGCCGTGTCGCAGCAGCTCATTAAAAGTCCCTGTCGGCGCTTAGCATCATGGGCAACGTGTAGCCCCCGAACCCTTCGATTAACCGACTGAGCACCTCGCCGCACTCAAAATAACCGCTTACGTCGCCGAGCCTGATTGTTTGTCTGATACATAGATAAAGATTGTCGCAGCCGTCATTTGTATTAGAAAAATCGATTAATTCTTTATACACTTAGATAAACGTAACGGCATTATCAATAATGACTTATCTCACCCTCCGAATTTATTGCCCACCGGCTGTGGTTGGCAGCACAGTTAAAAGCCGACGTCAACACGCGAAAAATTTTGCATGGAGTAAACGCATTCGTTATTGCAGTAAGGAAACCGATAATCCATACTAAAATAAAATTCGTTTTTGCCTACGGACGCGTCGCCGCATTCGATTTTTAAGATTGATTATTATTTTGATATTGACATAAAGTCAACGCTTTATTACCCTACCGCAATTTACGGCTATACGCCTAT
>CAJULK010000041.1:0-1343 GCA_910587455.1 uncultured Christensenellaceae bacterium
TTTACACCGTAATCGTCACGCGCGACGCTGTCACTCAGTAAATCCATATAGCGTATCGGCTTAACATGCACTCTACCTCCGCGTATCCGTTCTATAACCACGATTTGCCGTCGAACATAGCCGTCTTTTTTAAGCTCGGTGACGGACAAACTTTTGAGCGTATCGTCGTACACCTTTCTGTCTATGCCGACGTTCGCAAGTAATGAAGAGATTTTATTCTGCAAGAGTTCCTCTGTTTTGAGCTTACAAAACGCGCGAAGCTCCCCGAGCCTGCCACCATCGGTGATTTTCTTGATTTGTCCCGCGTACAGCACGGAATTGTCGCGATACGGCGAGCACTCTTCGTTCTTCGCACGTTCGGTGCCCGAGTTAATCCACAGCACAGCCGTCGTCACAAGCAAAAACATATTGACGGCAAACTGTGGCATAAATTCCGCCCAATCAAACGCGCTGTTTACGCCAAAAACAGTGAACTGCAAGAAAAACGTGACGCCTACCGTCAATGCGCTTATAGCAACCGACACAAAACGCCGCACATTCCTTTTCAATATACTATCCCTCATGTTTGCCGTGCACCTCTCTCGCTGCGAAGATCCCGAAAACGGTGCCGACTATGTACGATACGAGCGTAAAACCTATCGCGCCCGATAATCGCAATATCGCACTCTCCATTGCCCGACACGCCAAAAGCAACACCCCGAAAAGCAAAACGGGCGCGAATGCGTTCAATACACATTCGATTACCCGTTTTCGCTTCAGCTCGCTTACGATATTTTTGATTTTGTCTGCATTGCTCTCGATAGCGAGGTCGGCTTCCTGTTGCGCTATCTGCACGGACAGCTTTTGCATTCGCGGTTTCAGAAACGTGTTCTTCGCGATTATGAGTATTACGAACGCGACGAGCAAAATCCCGAGCGGAAGCTTGAGTTTCAGTCCGTCGCTCTCGTCGCCGTACTCAATAAATATAAACACGAGCGGCGCGATTGCACAAAACAGCACTTGTGACGCCGTGAAAATAATAAGTTTTTTCGTTATTTTCATGAGTTCACCCGAAATTAACGGTGTCGGATTTGACGGGAGGTGTTTCATCGACAATCGCAATCGGCTCGAGCTTGACGGTTGCGATTACTTCCTTTTTTGGCGGATCGTATTCGCTGTCGAGTTCTTTAACCGCTTTGACGAGCTCGGCACGCTCCTCGTCGGTCAGCATTTTAAGATGCGTTAACGCTTCGCCCATACGCGCAAGCAGAAATTTGTAAGAGTTTGTTTCGTCGGCGACATCATCGACTTTTTCGTAAAGTATTTTACAAATCTCCTTGAGCTTGTCCTCGACGAGTGCTGTT
>CAJULK010000041.1:1353-2184 GCA_910587455.1 uncultured Christensenellaceae bacterium
TACTTCCCCCGCCGAGCGTCCCGCATATGGTGAGTATGTACGGTTCGATTATGTTCCAAATTTCGTTCATGATGTTCTCCTTTATAGTTTATTTGATGACCGTCGGGTCATAGTTGCTTTCGAGCGCGGCAACGCGTTCGGAAAGATCGTTGATAACTTCGATTGCTTGGTTGTATTTTGCCGCAATATCCTCGTTTACCGCTTTCGCGTTTGCAAGTGCCGTTGACAGCGCACATAACCGCCCGTCAAAATCGCATGCGGCTTCCCTATACTCTTCGGCGCGGTGCAAGCAGTCCGCACGCAATTCCGAAAACTCCGACTGCGTTCGCGTGTGCAGCCTTTCTATCGTGGCGATACGCGCATATATCTCGCGGTCGTCCGTTCCCGCCGTGATTTGCCACTGCGATTGCCGCAACAGCAAGAACGTGCCGATTTTGAGCGGGTGACACTCCCACGACATAAGCACCGCCTCATCGCTTATCTTGCACACGGTAAGCCCGACGCGCTGTTCTTTGGATAAGAGAAGTCGCGGCACTTTGACCGCACCGTCTTGAATTGTCGCACGATACTCGATACCGTCCTCGTCGCGAAATAAAGCGACATATACGCCCGGCTCGGGCAAATCAAAAGACACGACGAACGTGTCTTTAATATCTCGCAAAACAGGCGTCGGGTCGATTATGACTCCGACGTCCGAATTGCTCAAAAGTTCATATCGCATTTTACCTCCTATGTATAAGCGATTAATATTTATTTTTGGATAACCTACCCTTTTACAGAAAGACTACATTATACATCTGTTACGTTATAATTGTTGTACGTAATCACTTA
>CAJULK010000042.1 GCA_910587455.1 uncultured Christensenellaceae bacterium
GGAAGTCGTCCGTTACGGTCTGTACAACTTCGTTGACGGCAACGGCGTCCTGCGAAAAATCGGGCGTCTGCACGGCGAATACAATGAGCGCGACGATTTCAGCTATAAGCATTAAAACAGTCCCGAACAGAAAAATTTTGCTTTTCATTGTTTTTCTCCCGTGAACTTATATCCGTCGCCCCAAACGGTGACGATATACTTCGGCTCGTTCGGGTTTTGCTCTATCGCTTCGCGCAGTCTGTGGATATGCACGTTTAACGTTCCGTCGCCTGTGAATTTGTCTTGCCAAACTCTCTCGAACAGTTCGCGTTTGGAAATAACTTTGTCTTTATTTTCAACCAAATAGGACAAAAGCCTGAACTCGAGAGCGGTAAGTTTGACGGGCGTGTTCTTGACCGACACCTGTTTTGTTCGGGGGTCTATCGTCAAGTACCCGTCCGAATAACGCTTCTCGGCGGTTTGTCCGTAACGCTTTAATACAGCTTTGACCTTTGCGAGCAATACGCCGAGCGAATACGGTTTTTGGATATAATCGTCGCCGCCGATATTGAGCGCGACTATTTTATCGTCGTCGCCGCCCCGAGCGGAAATAAAAAGAATGGGAATGTTCGTCGTTTCCCGCAATTCTTTGCATAGATCGAAACCGTTGCCGTCGCCCAAATTTATATCGAGCAAAATGAGTTCCGTCGAATTATCTCGCAAAAACTTACGACAATCTTCGGCGGAATAACACACCGCGGCGGTCACGCCGAAAAGCCCGAAGTATTCCGCGGTGCTGTCCGCAAGCACTTTTTCGTCGTCGATGATCAAGCAATTATATTCCATAGATATATCTCCCGCTTCGATTATATCATTTTTCGAAGCGGAAATCATTAAAATTTTCTTAAAAATAAAACTATTTCGGCTTATATTTCGACAAAACGGATCTCGGAATATATCGCGACGCAAAAAGCGGTCGAAACGACGATTTTTCGCCGCCTTCGACCGCATATTATCCGATCCCGCTATATCGTCATATACTGTTCGTCGGTCACCGCCTCGAGCCATTCCGTCCCGCCGTTCTCCGCGGGCACTTCGACGGCGAGATGCGAAAACCAACCGTTCGGCGTTGCGCCGTGCCAATGCTTGACGTTTGCGGGGATATTCACGACGTCGCCCGCTTGCAGCTTGCGAACGGGCTTGCCCCACTCTTGATAATAACCGTTCCCCGCAAGACACACAAGTATTTGCCCGCCGCCCTTTTCCGCTTTATGAATATGCCAATTATTGCGGCACTTCGGCTCGAAAGTTACGTTGAAAATTCCGACCTGCTCTTTCGACACCGGATAAAGATAGCTGTTGCCGATAAAGTATTCGGCAAATCCCGTGTTCGGCTCGCCTATCGGAAATACCGTTTTGCTTGCGTGTTCGGCTTTTTCGTCGTCTGCAGCGTTTTCGTCAGACCAAACCTCTTTCGCCATATTGAACGCTGCCCAAGCCTTCGACCAGCCCATATAGAATGCGGCGTGCGTGAGGATCTCGGCGATCGCGCTTTTCGTTACGCCGTTTTGCTTCGCCGTTTCCAAATGATATTTCAGCGAACCGTCCGTCATGCCCTGCGCCGCAAGCGCGACGATCGTCACGACGGAACGCATCTTAAGCGACAACTCGTCGCCAGACCACACTTCGCCGAACAGCACATCGTCGTTGAGCGCGGCGAACTTCGGCGCGAATTTGCCCAACGCGTTTCTTCCCGCAGTCTGTTTGATTTTCATTTTCGACTCCTTTTCAGCAAGCGGTCACCGTTACCGTGCCGCTTAAATTTTCGATATTTTCCGCACCCGATACTATTTTACCGAGTTCGAATAAACTGCCGTTGACACCGAACGGACCGTAGAATAAAACCACGTCGCCCCACGGCGCGTAATAAGCGAGAATGCCTGCGCCGCCTTCCGCAAGCGGGGCGTCCGAAATGTCGAGCTTTTCGGGATAGAATACGATCTCGTTATTGCTGTACGGTCTGACCTCGATCGTCAAAGGCATTTGCGCATACAGGTCTTTTGCCGCTTTACTGTTATTCAACCGATAAATAATTTCAATGTCGTTGCTCTTTACGGATATTTTCATTTCCCGTTCCTTTTGTATATTTAAGCCCAGATCGGAAGAGCGTCGTGTAGGGAAAGAGTGTAGATCTCGGTG
>CAJULK010000043.1 GCA_910587455.1 uncultured Christensenellaceae bacterium
GTCAGGGCAGAACGGGCGGTTATACCTCCAAAGGTAAGAAAGCGTACGTAACGCTCGAAGCAACGTCGAAGGCAATCCCGTTCTTCGAAACCTTATCCTAATAAGGAGCACACGAAATCATGGCAATTAAAAGATATAAACCGATTACGCCGGGCACGCGGTTCAAAACCGTCATCTCGGCTCCCGAGCTTACCGGCGACGCGCCGTATAAGCCGTTATTGAGAGAACAGAGCCGTCACGGCGGACGCAACTTCTCCGGCAAGATCACCGTCCGTCACATCGGCGGCGGCAACCGTCAGAAGTACCGCATTATCGACTTCAAGCGCGACAAGGACAACATTCCCGCTAAAGTCGCGACCGTCGAATACGACCCCAACCGCACGGCGTTCATCGCGCTCCTGCACTACGCCGACGGCGAGAAACGTTACATTCTCGCGCCGCTCGGACTGCAAAAGGGCGACACCGTTATTTCGGGCGAAACGGCGGACATCAAAGCGGGCAACTGCTTGCCGCTCGCGAACATTCCGGTAGGTACGCTTGTGCACAACATCGAAATGCTCCCCGGCAGAGGCGGGCAAATGGTCCGCACGGCGGGTGCGTCCGCACAGCTCATGGCAAAGGAAGGCAGATACGCGACGTTGCGCTTGCCGTCCGGCGAAATGAGAATGGTGTTGCAGCGTTGCAAAGCTACGATCGGTCAAGTGGGCAATCTCGACCACGAGCTTGTTTCGCTCGGCAAAGCGGGCAGAAAACGTCACATGGGCGTCAAGCCGACGGTACGCGGCGTGGTCATGAACCCTTGCGATCACCCTCACGGCGGCGGCGAAGGCAAGAGCCCGATAGGCAGACCGAGTCCGGTATCGCCTTGGGGCAAACCGACGCTCGGCAAAAAGACGCGTTCCAAGCACAAGGCGTCCGACAAGTTCATTGTCAAGCGCATAAATTAAGGAGAGCTTTAAGATATGTCAAGATCGACAAAGAAAGGTTATTTTGTTGACGCCAAGCTTTTGAAGAAAGCGGAAGCTATGGCGGAAGTCGCGGATAAGCGTCCCATCAAGACGTGGTCGCGCGCATCGACTATATTCCCGCAGTTTATAGGTCTTACTTTTGCGGTGCACAACGGCAAGAAGTTCGTTCCGGTATACGTCACGACCGATATGGTCGGGCACAAGCTGGGCGAGTTTGCGCCCACCCGCACGTTCCTCGGTCATGCCGGAGAGAGCAAGACCAAGGGTAGATAAGGAGAGAGGCAATGGCTACAAGAATGAAAGAAAAAACCGCCGCAGTCAAAGCGCGGCGCGAACAGCGTCCGTTTGCTACGGCGAAGCATGTTCGCATATCGCCCGACAAAGTGCGTATAGTTCTCGCGCTTATTCGCGGCAAATCGGTAGCGGAAGCCATGGCTATACTCCAAGCCACGCCCAAAGCGGCATGCGAGCAGGTGTTCAAAGTGCTCAATTCCGCGGCGGCGAACGCCGAGCATAACAAGGGCTTGTCGGTGGACGACCTTTATGTCGCCGAAGCGTACGCGGACGTCGGTCCGACGCTCAAACGCTTCCAGCCGGTGAGCAAGGGCAGAGCGCATCACATTCTCAAGCGCACCAGCCATATCACCGTCATTCTCGACACCAAGGAGGAGAAGTAATCATGGGTCAGAAAGTCAATCCTCACGGCTTGCGCGTCGGCGTCAACGAAAAGTGGAACTCGCAATGGTATGCGGGCAAAGCCGAGTTTGCGGCGTTTTTGATCGAGGATCACAAGATCCGCGAGCATATAGAAACCAAGTATAAAAGCTGCGGTATAAGCAAGGTCGTTATCGAACGTCCGCAAGGCAAGGTTCAGGTATCGATCCACTCGCAATTCCCCGGCAAGATCATAGGTCAAAAGCACGCGGGCGTGGACGAGCTTCGCAAGAATCTCGAAAAGCTCACCGCCGGCAAAAAGATCTATGTCAATATTATAGAAGTCAAGCACCCCGATTTGAACGCAAAGCTTCTCGCCGAGAATATAGCGGCGCAGCTCGAAAAGCGCGCGTTCTTCCGTCGCACCATGAAGCAGGCAATGTCCAAGGCGATGCATGCGGGCGCGAAGGGTGTCAAAGTCATGGTATCCGGACGTTTGGACGGCGCGGAGATCGCGCGTTCCGAGCACTACCAAGAGGGCTCCATACCGCTGC
>CAJULK010000044.1 GCA_910587455.1 uncultured Christensenellaceae bacterium
ATACCTATCTCGTTCAGGCGGAAGGCATTTATACGGGCTATCGCTATTACGAAACGCGTTACGAAGATTACGTGCTCGGTCAGGGCAATGCGGCGACGGCGGGCGCGGGTGCTTACGTAACAGCCGACACCAAACCCGGCGCGGCGGAAGGTAGCTGGAACTATGATTACGAAGTGGTTTATCCGTTCGGTCACGGTCTGTCGTATACGACGTTCAAGCAAACGCTCGACAGCGTGCAGATTCTCGGGAATAAACGGACGGCGAACGTCACCGTAACCGTAACCAATACGGGCGGCAGTGCGGGCAAGGACGTAATTCAGCTTTATGCACAGACCCCTTACACCGAGTACGACAAAAAGTACGGTGTCGAAAAGGCGTCCGTGCAGCTCATGGATTTCGAGAAAACCAAAGAACTTGCCCCGGGCGCGAGCCAGACCGTAACGATGGAAGTCGATCTTGCCAACCTCGCGAGCTACGACTACACGCACGCAAAGACTTTTATCGTCGATAACGGCACGTATTACTTCGCTATCGGCACGGACAGTCACGACGCGCTCAACAATATCCTCGTGAAGAAGGGCGTGACCGAAGACCAGAAGAAGCGCATGTCGGGCAGCGGCGACGCTTCCAAGGTGCATGAATGGAAGTGGGACGACGGCAATTTCGAAGGCGTCGATAACCGCACGTTCTCGGTGAGCGCGACGGGCACGGTCAACATCACCAACCGCCTTTCGGAAGGCGAGTCGGCAATGGACTTCAACTACTTCAAGCCGGGCACCGTTACCTATCTTTCCCGCAGCGATTGGAAGGGTACATATCCCAAAACTTATACGGGACTTGCGGCGGACACCACCCAAGAACTTTACAAGCTGCTTTCCTGCGACTTTATTCCGCTCAAGACGGACGACGACACTTCGTCGTTTAAGTGGGGGGATACGACAAGTTCGCTCACTCTCAACGATATGAAACTCGCCGATTGGGAGGACTCGAGATGGCAGGAGATCGTCGACAAAGTGACTATCGAGGAATTCCTCACGTTCGCGTCGAACGCGTTCCATAACATTCAGGAAATCCCGTCCGTCGGATATATCGGCAATAACGCGGACGACGGTCCGGGCGGATCGGATACCCACTACTTCGAAGAAGGCTCGTACAAGGGCACACCGTATGCCGACGCCAAAGATTACGAAGGCTACGGCACCCGCGTCGCGCCGTCGCCGACAAACCTCGCGTACAGCTGGAACAAAGAACTCGCGTTCGAGAATGGCGAAATCATTCTCGGCGAGAGCACCCTCGTCCTCAATCTTCCGATAATGATAGGTCCGGGCGGCAATATTCACCGTCACGCGTACAACGGTCGCGGTGCCGAATATTACAGCGAAGACCCCATGCTGTCGGGATATATCGGCAGTGCGGTCGTACAGGGCGCACAGAGCAAAGGCTGTCTTGTAAATATCAAACATGCGGCATTCAACGATCAGGAAGTCAACCGTTCGGGTATCGCGGTGTTTATGAACGAGCAAAAGGCGCGGGAAATGGAACTTCGCAACCTGCAACAAATGTTCGTGGCGAACGGCATGCCCGCTTCGTTCAGGGACGACGAGAGCAAGAAAGATACTTATAAACTCGGCGCGCTCGGCGTCATGACGTCGTACAACCGTATCGGCGCGGTTCCGCCCAGCGCGAACAAAGGCGTCATGGTCGATATCATGCGCAACGAATGGGGCTTCCACGGCTACAACGTCACCGACTTTACGGGCGTCGCGCTCAAGGCGTCGCCGAAGGAGTCGTTGCTTTACGGCACGACGGCATTCTGCGGTTTCGGCGGCAGTATGGATTATTGGAACGCCGAAACTCTCGGCAAAGACGCAGATATGTGCGCGGCTATCAAACAGGATATCAAGTATGTTCTCTACTCGCTCGCAAACAGTGCGGCTGTAAACGGCACCAACAATACCACGCGTCGCGTTCAGCTCATGTCCACTTGGAGAAAGCTGTACAAGAGCCTCGAAGGCGTGTTCGGCGCGCTCACCGGCGGACTTGTGGTCGCGTACGTCGTTCTCGAAGTGCTCGACGTCGTTAAAAAGAAGAAGGAGGAAGACTAATCATGAACTTCATTAAAAAGCAGACCG
>CAJULK010000045.1:0-404 GCA_910587455.1 uncultured Christensenellaceae bacterium
CCGAAAAAATCATATAGGCTCAAGTTCGACGACAAGGTCAATCTTTTAGGGCTTAACAACGGCGCGAAATGCAAGAATTGGGTGCTTCTCGCGTGTTACAAAGACGTTACGTTCTTGCGCGACGCCGTTGTGTTCGAGCTTGCAAAGCAAACGCTCGTCGAGAACGGTTATTATGCGTCAGATTATGCGTTTGCCGAGGTGAACGTGAACGGTGCGTATAACGGACTGTACATGGTCGCCGAGCAGCAGCAAGTGAATAAGAACAGAATAAACATAAACGAACCCGACGACGGATACTACGGCAACGATATAGGCTGGCTCGTCGAGTTCGACGGCAATGCGTATATGGAGGAGCAATGGGAGTGGTTCACGGTAAACTATAAAGCGGGCGGAGATGAAATAAC
>CAJULK010000045.1:414-2096 GCA_910587455.1 uncultured Christensenellaceae bacterium
CGGCACGAAGTTTTACCCCGGTCAAATGTTGCACAACGGCGAGATCGCGCGATACACGATTAAGAACGACATCTACGAGCCTAAAGCGGGCGAGTCTATTCAAACGAGCCAATATACGTTTATCAGAAATTATACCGAAAACGTGTTCAAACTTATATACGATGCGATATATAAAAACGTGTTTTGGAAGTTTAATGCCGATTTCACCGCGCTCGAGAGAGACTTCGATTGTACGGACAGCCGTAGCGCTATCGAAAAAGCGGTCGATATAGATTCGATGGTCGATACGTTTGTGATAGCGGAGATCGCTTGCGACAACGACGTCGATTGGTCGAGCTTTTTCTTTACTTTCGACAACAGCGCGACCGGCAATAAAAAGCTGACTTTTCAAGCGCCTTGGGATTTCGATTCCGGTTTCGGCATGATGCGCGGGCTCGAGACTTACGATAAGATTTTTTCGGCGAACGTGAGCACTAACGCAATGCAAGCGCTCAATCCGTGGACTAGCGTGTTCTTCTCTGCGGATTGGTTCAGAGTAGCCGTAGCGGAACGGTTCGCCGAACTCGAGGAGGCGGGTGCGTTCGACAGGCTGATCGAGCTTATAGACAAAGTTACCGAAACGTACAAGCCGTATTTTGACAAGAACTACGAAAAGTGGGATAATCTCGGCAAGATAGTCGACGAAGTGCAGGGCGATACCGTAACGACGTTTCAAACTCATGCCGACGCGGCAAAATTTTTGCGCGAATGGATAACGCACCGCGTTGAATTTTTATCCGGTTATTTTTCCGACGTTTCGGAAAATCGATAATATATAAGCCATAAAACAAAGACGGTCGAATTTCGGACGTCTTTGTTTTGTCAAATAAAATCGGTGTTGAGAATGTAGTAGTATGCCAACAGTTCTTTGGAATAATCGACGATCTTTCCGTCGGGCAAGACGAGCATGCGCGTTATACCGATCTGTTCGGCAAAGTCCGCGTTGTGACTTACGAGCAGGATCGTACCCGTGTAATCGCGGAAGTTTTCGCCGATTATCGCTTGCGTGTCGGGATCGAGATGGTTAGTCGGTTCGTCCAATATCAAAAGATTGGCGCGCGCGAGCAGCAGCTTGCACAGCGAAACGCGCGCTTTTTCCCCGGGGGAGAGCGTCGAAACTTTTTTGAATACCGCGTCGCCTTGAAAAAGGAAATTGCCGAGTATATTTCTGAGCTGAAGTTCGGTATACCCGTCTGCGTCGGTGTTTTGAAGTACTGTTTTATCGAGATCGAGCAGCTCGAGTTCTTGCGCGTAATAGGCGATCTCCGTTTTTTGACTGAATTTGATTTCGCCGCTTTTCGGTCGAAGTATGCCCATTATAAGTTTGAGCAGCGTGGATTTTCCGACGCCGTTTTCGCCGACTATCAAAAAGCGTTCGTTTGCGTTCAGCATAAACGATAGATCGTCATATAGGTTTTGCTTGCCGTCGTATCGGAAAGCGAGGTTTTTCACTTCGAGCGGGATTTTGCCGCTTTGAGTTTTGGGTTCGAGTTTGATCTTGACGTGTTTGTATTCGCGGTCGCGCTTTTCGAGCGCGGCTATCGCTTTGGCAAGCTTTACTTCGCGGTCTTGCCCCATCCGCTTGAGGTTATGGTTGGTGCGCGACGCTTGACGCGCGCGTTGTACAAAGTCGGACAATTTCT
>CAJULK010000046.1 GCA_910587455.1 uncultured Christensenellaceae bacterium
AACTACTATCGCGGCACGTCGCGCAATATAGACATAGCGGCGAGTACGATCGCATACGACCCCGATTACACCAATATTTCGGGCGGCAACACCAATAACGTATTCTATTCCAATGGCACGAGCGGCAATTTCGACGCCTTGCCGAGCGCGAATGCGGGCTTGTGGCTCAATTCGGGTTGCACTGTTTCCGCGAGTTCATATTTAAGCTGGAATTGGCAGAGTAAGTCCACGCTTCGCATAACGGAGATCAAAAAATACCCGCGTGCGGGCGACGGTTATGCCTCGACAAACGGCAAACTTCCGCTTTACGTAAAAATGCGCGATGATTTCGGTGCTACGGCGACGCGCGGTACGAGTACGATACTTTTCTATCTCGTAGTCAACGACAGGGCGATCACGCCGAAGGCGGATGCCTCGACGCACACATATTCTTCGGGCGGTAAATCTTACGAATACCGTTACGGCGATGCTACTTCCAATAATGTCGGCGGCAACTATATGGGTACGCCCGGCAGTATTTACAATCCCAATTACACCGACGGTTCGCATATAAAAACGGTATTCCTTCCCAAGCCTATCGCACCTACCGATACGGCGGGGTATACCATTTACGCGAAAGACATTTTCGACGATCTCGATACGAATTACGATAAAGTCGGGTTCCGCACGATAACCCCGCTTTCCGCGTATTCGCAATATTCGCAATATTACAGTATTTCGTACAACACGAGTTCTGATTATGCGTCGGGCGTTGCGCCTTCGATAACGATTAAACCGACTAACATCAGACCCAACGGCGCGGTTTACGTTTGTGCGACGATATATGCGCAGACGAGCGAAACCAACACAAAAGCGGTCATAGGCTCGCAGAACTCGGCGGTACAGCTCGTGTTCCGCTTGGCGAACACCCGTCCGTACTTCGCTTCGTCCACCATGGTCGAAGGCATGGCGGAACCGTATATCGAGCTTGAATCGGGCGGCGCGTCCGTGACGCTCGATATTTCGACCATGATCAAGGATTTGGACGACGGCAATTCGCTTAACGCGTACTTCGCGGGCGACGTTAAGATCCCCACCAACGAATATATTCAGGTGGACGCGTCCAATATCGAAGTGCCGCTTCGCGACAAGATCGGCAACACTCCGAGTAACTACTATAACAGAACGTCCGTTCAAGATACGGGCGAGAACATTTCTTCCAAGTCGGGCGAGGGTATAACCGCGACGGGATTCAAGAAAGATCTGATCGCCGCGACGGGTAGCTCGGGTGCCGCGAATGCCGCCGTTACGTACAGTTTCGACAGCAACAAAGTGATCAGGTTCACCCCGCGCGCATCGACGCAGTATATGTACGGTCAGTCGGGACGGCTCGGCGACTTCTACATTATGGTGCGCGTCATAGACCCGTCCGACGTGAGCGACGACGGCATTTGGTTCCCTATAGCCATTCGCGTAACTTCGGCAAAACCCGCCGAAACGCCTACGGTTGCGAACTTCACTCTCGACTTTAACGACACGTTCGTTCCCGGCGCACCCGTCACCAACGACGGCGTCGGCAGCGACGCGCGGCAAAACGAGCCCCGCAGCATCGTTCTCACGCCCGTGAGCTATGTCGGAAGCGACGGCGTTGTGCGAGGTATCGGCAGCCCCGACGACGCGCTTAACAAATATACTTCGGATAAAGACGCGGACCACGCTTTGCCGTTTACGATAGACCCCGATACGTTCATATATTCGGGCGAGGGCAACGACAAGACCCGCGCTCTCAACGATATAGTCATGCTCGACGGTACGAGCATCGACAATATCATAAATGCTTACGACACCGCGGCATTCTACACGGTAGAACGCATCGAGCTGTACGCGAGCAAAACGGTATTCTCTCGGCTTTCGATGAATAAGACTCAGCTCGAGTCTTTCGGCGTGCGCGAACACGGCGACTGCTACGCGTTCTACGGTCTTAAGATCACGCCCAAGCGTTCGACGAACGGGGAATACTTCCAATTCGACGTCAAGGTAAAAGACTCGCACGACGCCAAGAACACGGTGCGCGTGTGCATAAAAGTCGACAACCGTGCGG
>CAJULK010000047.1 GCA_910587455.1 uncultured Christensenellaceae bacterium
CGCCCGTATAACCGAAACGTCCGCGTTTGTAAAAATAAATGCACGCTTTTTCGTTGCCGTTATACTGCGCAACTCTCATCGAAGAAGTGTTTGTGGTAAAATAAAAATCGTTGCCGTCGATCTTTCGCGGCGCGAGCATTGCCTTGGTGTTCGGAAAACCGTCCTCGTCGACCGACGAAATCATCGCCGTTTTCTGTTCTTTTATAAATTCAAAAACCTGTTCCTTTGTCATTCGATTCTCCTCCGACGAATTAGCGTCTGTCTTTCGGTATTATACGACAAAAACACTAAAAAGTAAAGCAGATAGGCGCGCCTTGCGTTTAGCGACGAAATTTTCTATGGCGACAAAAGCCAAGCGTATTTTATATGCGTTCAGCCGTTACGCAATATCTCGACTACCGCAACCGCGCCGCACAGTTCGTCCATACCTATAATATACCGAACGCAGTCGGTGCCGTCGTCGCCTGTCGTGCCGACGCGTTTCTCGCCGTTTACCGTTACCGTTATCTCGCCCGTCGCTTCCATTTCCTCGCTCTCGCCGTTTACGGTCAGCCGCATCGCTCCGCCCTCGATCGTTATGATCGCGTTTATCGCATTTCGGTATAGCCATACCTCCCCGAACAGCTTCAGCACGAGTATACCGTCGGTAGTCTTTTCGTACTCGCGGTCCCCGACCTTTATCCCGTTTTCCGTTATCTCCGCGCGCTCGCCGTCTATCGTCCACTCCGCGTCCGCTTTCCCGAGGCTCACACACTCCCCGTTCTTCTTCGCGCTCTCCGTCGTCAGTTCCATCACTTCCGTCCCCGAGCAGTACACTCCCGTTATGTCCGGATATATCTCCACCGTCGTTTCCACGACTTTCGGCAGGTATTCGCTTTTCGGCACGAGTATCGCTCGCACCGTATACTTCCCCGGATCGCGGTACCCGCTTTCCGTTTCGTAGATTATCTCTCCGTCGAATTCTATTCTCGGTCCGTGCTTTTCCCCGTCGTATACCGCTGTTATTTCCTCAATTAAAAATTCGAGTTGCCCGCGCTTGGACAACTCTATCTCTACTTCCGTTATTTCCGACCTACTTCGCACTTCGCTTTCCGTCGTGTTCCTTGTATACTCCCTCTCGACCGACGTTCCTTTTATCCATTCCACATAGTTCCTGTCTTTTACCGTTATTTCCGTTCTTTCGTCGATCCTTATTTCCGTATCGCTTCCCGTCTGTTCCGTCGTTATTCTTATCTTCTCTTTCCCTATTACGTACTGCGTTATGTCATTCGCATTTATTTTGTAAATACTTTCGTCGTCACGCAGTTTCTCGTAGCTTGTCCCGTCCACTTCGAGTACGTTATCCGTCACTGCGAACTCTTTATTATTATACATTCCACGTCCCGTTATTCCGTAGTCCATTTCATACTCTTTCTCGTTCTCTATTACCGTTGTTCCCGTTATTATTATCTCGCCGTTCTTTTCGTTCACGTATCTCCCGCTTATGTTCGGCAATATCTCCACCGCGCAGTCGTCCATATAGTCCGCGTACTCGTCCCGCACTCGGTAGTACACTTTATACTCGCCCACTTCTTTCAGCCGCAATTCTTTCTCGAACTTTATTCCGTCCGTTGAGTACGTCACTTCCTGTCCTTCCGTCGTTCCGTTTATTTCTATTCCGTGTTCTTCTCCGTCGTACACATACGTTTTATCTTCCGCCGTTATGTTCCGCAATATCCCGCGCTCGATCGTTATTTTCGCGCTCCCGATATACTCTTTGCACCCGGCTCGCACTATCCTGTAATACACCGTATACTCGCCCGGCACCGTATACTCCGGATTATCCCCGCTCCACGGTCCGCTTTCGCTCGTTCCGTAATACACCTCGTCCGCCCCTTCCGTATTCTCTATCTTTATTCTCCGCGCCGTTCCATCGTACTTCGCATTTACGTCCGCCGCATGCACTCCTTCTATCTCTCGCAACCCGTCCCCGCCTTCCTCGCTCCCGCATCCCAGGCAGAGGGCTGATAACGCTATAACAATCGAGAGTACGAATAGTACGACCGTGATTTTTCTTCTATTTCGTATTTCCATCGGAT
>CAJULK010000048.1 GCA_910587455.1 uncultured Christensenellaceae bacterium
CCGACGATATTAAGTCCCGCAAGCGACTCGCCGTCGAGCTTGAGCGCGGCGGTGAGCGAAACCTCTTTCGCCTGTATGCCGTTTTTAATGGCGAACGCAAGCGGCGACGGTTCGGTTTCCGCAAGCTCCGCGTCGGCAAGTTCTTTATCTACGAGCTGTTTGACTTTTGCGCCGTCGGCAGCCGAAACGACCATGCCGAGCAACTGCTCCACGACTTCCTTCGCCGCGGGGTCTTGCGCAGTTTTTTCGTACGTCAACGCGCCTTGCAACGCCGCCATGAGCATAGGCATAATAGATTCCGACATGCCCGGTCCGGTAATCGTTCCGACGTCGCCGTCGCTATCCTCGCCAACATTGCCCTCGGCGGCAGGCTCGGGCATGGGCGTGTCATCGCCGGGATTGCCCTGTATCATTTCCATGACCGCTTTATACGCGCCGACTATAGCTTCGTCGAGCGTCCGCGCTTTGAACTCCGCTTCGGTAACGCCGAGCTGCGCCAAAAGTTCGGACAGCGACATTCCGTTTTCTTCGAGCATAGCTTCTACGTCGAATCCCGATTGTTTGAGCATTTTGAGCAATTCGCCGAGCGGCATAGGAGCAAGACTTTCGGTGAGAGTGACGACGGTATTGTAAATGCTCGTTACTCCCGTCACGCCCTGCTGAACGGGCGAAAACTGCATGGCACCTTCCGTCGCGTCGAGAATGTACTCGTCGATCACCCACATGACCGACTTATCCTGCTTATACGCTTTGTACACGTTCTCGGTATAGGCATTGATCTGTTCCGCCAAATCGAACTTGTAAGAAAGCGTATCAGTCGCCTTGTCGTAAGCGATCGCCGCGTCGGCAGCCGCCCACTGCGCGTCTGTGATCTGCAAACCGCCCAACTCGTCCGCGAACATATCGAACGCGTGCCCGAACAGTCCCGCAGGCATGCCCGTCGTATAACCGACAGCCGTATTGTTTTCGTCGAGGAAATAATTGTAGCCGGTGCCGAAATCCATGACCATCGACATGTCGCCCGTTGCGGCTTTGAGTCTGTTGCCGCTCAAAACAATAGTACCCTCGCTCTCGACTTTTGCGGATTTCTCGGTATCCAAAGCATAATCGAACGTTGCGGTAAATCCCTTCTTGCCGAGAAGCTCGTTCATCGCATTGTATGCGCGCTTCGAGGCACTGCCGTCGGTATCTCCGCCGGTTATTTCGCCGCCGGGATTCGCACTGCCGCCGGGGTTTGTGTCGCCGTTACACGCGATGAGCGCGAAGCTCATAACAAGCGCGACGATCATGGCAATTATTGCCGTAAATCTTTTCTTCATGATAATAACCTCCCGATTTAACGCACACCGCGCGACGCGCATAATCCGCGTCTGCCGTGTATTACGCATATATAGTATATACCTATTCGAGCCGATTGTCAACACATTTGCAATATTCGTGCACAACGGCGCAACACCGCCGCTTCGGTATAGCGCGACGGCGACGGCTCGATCCGAACTTACATATCCTCGCGAAAATATCGCGGTAACGGCTTGATCGTGCCCGACGCGTTTTCTATGATAAAGAAATCGAAATCCACGTCCTCGACATACTCGCGGCGCAGAAATTTAGCAATATTGAAATGCACGAAATTATACACATGGCTTTGCAAAACGATGGGCGTGGGAATATCCATCGCCCGCGTGATCTCGCAAATGTACTCGAACATTCTACTCTCGTCGAACGGTTCGGAAAGCGTATACATATAGTCGCGGGTTATCTTGTCGCCGCGCGTCGTCTTTGCCCATATCCTCGGGAATACCCGTGCTTTAAGTTCTTTTTCCATAAAACCATATCCGATAAAATAAGTATATGTATTGTAACATATTATCTCTTATTTTTCAATCGTTTTAATACGGTTTCGCGACTATTTGCTTACATGCCGTTGTTTTATAGGCTCGCGCGACGCATTATCTATCGACCGCATTTCGATCATAAGAAAATTCCCGAGCGCGACGCGTCACGCTCGGGAATTGCTTTACTTCTTGTTTTTCTTTTCTTTTTTC
>CAJULK010000049.1 GCA_910587455.1 uncultured Christensenellaceae bacterium
GGAGAACCACAGTCCGCGCACAAGCTCGTTGTAAAGGTTGCCGAGTATGCCCTTGTTGGAATAGGTCGCCGTTTCGGTTTGGTGCAGCATGTACGAAAGATCGTTGTGGTCGCTCTTGACGTTGCCGGCGTACGCAATGAGTACGTTGACCATGGTGACGACGGCGGTGAGCGACGCCGTGGTCTTTACCGAAGAACTTGTGACGTTTGGTTTGGGCATGCGTCCCGCGAGCATGTAACCGAGCGTGCCGTACAGCGCGATCGTCACGCAGGATACGAAAATGAACGTAAAACTGAATGGTAACGTTTAGACGATCGCCATTGCGTCGTTGCGCAGGTTGATCATCGCGAAATCGAACACCGTGCCGCCGGTACTGTCGAAAATCACTATGAAAACGAGATCGAGTATAAAGTTGACGATAAGCCCCGCGAGGAAAAGTCCGTACCTGCCTTTATGCCCGGGAATGTATTGCGAGATCACGCACATGAGTGCGATAAACGTGAAGAATATCCACGGCTCGGTCATGTAGAACTTGCCCGCGGTCACCGCGATACCCGTAAGCTCTATCAGCAGCGACGCGACGATGTACGCGAACATCAAATAATTGACCTTGACGAAATCGAGAAGGTGCAGACCGATTTTTTTCATTACGCGAGCGAACCGCGCTTTGAACGGCGGTTTCGCTTGCGGCGTTACTTGCAGTTCTTCGTTTTCCATATCACAACACCATAATAATGACGGACGTCCAGTACGTCGAGAGGAACCTGCCCTCCGTCATTACGAAGATCGCGGCGTATACGTAAGTGAACGCGTAGTACATCCACGGATACGCGTGCGAGGTCGTCCAAATTTCGAGTGCGAGTTCGAGCAGTCCGTACACGGTCACGAGGAATATCGCACCCCAAGGCACGGTGTGTTTTGCGGGGAACAGCACGGTAAGTCCGCGTTGCACGAGTATCGCCGCCGATATTCCCAGCCACATATGGAATGCGTAGTAAAAATACACCGCTATATTGGTGAGCGCGGTAGCCATGGTGACGCCGCTGCCCATTTCCAGCTGTATTTTGGTTTTGAATCTGAACGCCGCGCTCGTAACGAATACCGTCACCGCCGCGATCGCGATAATCGCGAGAACGCGGGGAATGGTCATCGGTTTTTTGACGGGGCTGTATAACCGCTCGCCGCAGTGTTTATACACATAGCGTGCGAGAAATATCGAATATACCGTGCACAGCACGAACAGGAATATGTAGTATACCACTTCGGACAGCGTGCCGTAATAGATCTTGTCGAGCAACGGTTTGAACAGCCAGAACAGCCGCGACGCGAAAAGCACCGCCGTCGTGACGCCTGCGCACGCGAGCATGGTAAAACCACGTACACGCTCCGATCGCGGTACGCCGTCGTACGCTCGGCGGAACGGGTTTTGCCGCTTGCCCGCGAGCGATAGTTTTGTCTGTTTTCCGTTATTCATTAGTCCTGTGCGTTTTCCAACACTTCGAGAACGTCGTGCATCGACTTGACGTATTCCGCTTCCGACGAGTTGTAGAACAGCAAAAGATTGCTTTTGCCGCTTGCGTCGTCGGGGAGGGAAGGAACGGAGAAGTCGACGGTGCGAATGTATTCGTCCCAATGCCGTATTTTGTATACGTCGCGATCGGAGTTGCGGCGCACCATGCGTTCGCGGCACATTTCGGGCGTCGTCACCACCCATATGACGGTGAGCACCGCGTCCTGCGCGGCGAGCTTGTCGCGCAGTTTTTGTATGTATTCTTTATCGCGGATCTCGCGGGTGAACGGCGCGTTTATGAGCACCGTGTCGTCGTATCGCAACGCCTCGAACCCGAGATTGAGGATAACTTCGTACTCGTAGTCGCGGATCTGTTCTTCAAAGAAATCGGAACTGCGGTCGTACGGCTTTTTCGCCACGCGGAAAATCTGCTTTGACAGCGGAATGAGCGTGTCTTTGTCGAGGTACACAACGTGACTCAAGC
>CAJULK010000050.1:0-510 GCA_910587455.1 uncultured Christensenellaceae bacterium
GAAAGAAAGGCTCAAAGAGCTTATTTATAAATACAACGTTGACTGCATTGCGATAGGCAACGGCACCGCGAGCAAGGAATCGGAGATATTCGTCGCCGAGCTTATAAAAGAACTCGACAGACCGGTGTCGTACGCCATAGTGTCGGAATCGGGCGCATCGGTGTACAGCGGCAGTAAGGTCGGCGCGGAGGAATTCCCCGATCTCGACTTGACTATCCGCAGTGCGATCTCGATAGCGCGTCGGCTTCTCGACCCGCTCGCGGAACTTATAAAAGTGGATGTAAGATCGCTCGGCGTCGGGCAGTATCAGCACGACATGCCGCAAAAACGCTTGGTGTCGTCGCTCACGGCGGCGGTCGAGGACTGCGTAAACAGCGTGGGCGTCGATCTCAACACCGCGTCGTACGCATTACTCTCGTACGTGTCCGGGCTCAACGCCGGCACTGCGAAGAAGATAGTCGAGTACAGATCGAACAAGCCGTTCCACTCGCGTAAAGAACTTCTCGCCGT
>CAJULK010000050.1:520-1983 GCA_910587455.1 uncultured Christensenellaceae bacterium
GTGACTGGAGTTCAGACGTGTGCTCTTCCGATCTAGAACTTCTCGACGTGCCCAAGCTCGGCGCGAAGGCGTTCGAGCAGTGCGCGGGCTTCTTGAGGATACCTGACGCGGAAAACATTTTCGACAATACCGCGGTGCACCCCGAATCGTACGCGGCGGCGGAGAAACTGATCGCGAAATTCGGTTATACCGAAAACGACGTCAGAGAGTGCAAACTCGCCGAACTGCCGCAAAAGGTCAAGGCGGCGGGCGAGGAGCAGGTCGCGGCGGAAATAGGCGTCGGCATGCCCACGCTTAACGACATAGTCAACGAGCTGATAAAGCCGGGCAGGGACGTTCGCGACGAACTGCCGCCCCCCGTGCTTCGTTCCGACCTCATGGACATGAACGATCTCAAGGAAGGCATGAAGCTCGACGGCGTCGTCAGAAACGTCACCGACTTCGGCGCGTTCGTGGACATATCGGTGCATCAGGACGGGTTGTTACATATCTCGGAGATTTCGGACAGTTTTATAAAACACCCGTCGGACAAGCTCAAGGTCGGCGATACGGTAACGGTGTGGGTGCTGTCGGTGGATAACCAAAAGCACAGGATCGCGCTTACCATGCTCGACCCCGCAACGCGCGATACCCGCAAAGCGGAATACGAAAAACAGAAACAACAGCGCAAAGAGCAGAAAGAGGAACGCGAAAAACGTCACGCCGAATATCTCGAGCGCAAAGCGGCGCGCGAAAAGAGCCATGCGGAATACCTCGAGCGTCAAGCGGCGCGCGAAAGACGTCAAGCCGAGGGCGATAAACCGCGCGGCGAACGGTTCGACAGGCGCGACAGAGGCGACAGAGGCGAGAACAGGGATCGCGGCGACCGCGGACCCCGTCGCGACGGATTCAGAAGCGATTATCGCGAAAGAGTAGACGACCGCGCCCCGAACACCGAGAACATGACGATGGAAGAAAAACTCGCCGCGCTCGCGAACAGGTTCAATAAGAAATAAACCATATATATAATATAGAATACAAAAAGGTTCTGTCGATGCTCGGCAGAGCCTTTTTTAATTAAGAATTAAAAATTAATAATTAAAAATTGAGGACGATTAAATTATCGGATTTCTCGATTGTGCTCGGAAAGATTTTATGTTTATTCGCGAACCTCTGTAAATCGTTTCGTTTGCGGCACGTCGGGGATGCCGTGCCATACAATCAATCGGAAACGTCATACACGCTTCCGTAGGGTGTGACGTCCTCGGCACACCGCTAAAGTAACGAAATAATCGACAACAATTATCAATTCTCGCCGCAAACGAGTCTGCAACCGACGCGGTCGGTGAACGGCACGGCGGACTTTGCCGCGTCGGTGACGATCATCGAGAACATATCGGTGTCTATTGCGGCGTGGGGGGCATGGCGGGTCAGTTTTTCGGCGTCGAACAGCAGCATGCTTTTCAGACTTTTCTTGACGGCTG
>CAJULK010000051.1 GCA_910587455.1 uncultured Christensenellaceae bacterium
TCCCATGTCGTACACTTTGCCGTTCGTCTCGAACTTCAGCCGCAACACCGTTATTTCGAAATCGTACCAATATCCGCCCGTGCTGTCGAACCAATCTTCAAAGACATTGTTTACCTGATCGTACGGCGTTTCCCTGTAACAAAGCACCCATTGCCGGCTCAATATGTCGTCGAGCTTATACTCGCCCGATTCGACTTTGCCTTCGCCTTTCTGCCATGTCTTTTCAAAGTCTTTGGCTTGCATGATCCGATTCCATGTATACTTGTCTTCAGAGAACCACCCGCCGGTTCCGAACGTATACTTCTCGTCTTTCTTGATCGTTATATTGCCGGATATATACGATCCCATATGTTTCGCATACATTCGCGCTATACGCTGTCGTTCGCTTTGCTTAGACAAGTCGACTTCGCCGCAATCCACGCCGCTCTCCGTTAAGAAGTTAAGATAAAACACAGTCATACCAAGACTAACGTTGACGACTTTATCTTCCGGAGCGCCTACATCTTTACTCGTCGCAAATGTCAGATAGCTCACGTCCGCTTCCAACAGGTCGTCGATCGGAAGATCGGTATCGAAAGCGATGAAATGATTATCCACGCCGTCCTTGCCCCAATTCGCCGGGACCCGGTCTTTCTTGTACCGTACGATCCCCGCAACAGGGTTTTTGATCTCGATCACTTGCTTATGCGTTTCCGTGTACTTTACGCCTTTGTCCGTCGTCTCTGCGGTCCACAGCTTGCCCACGTCTTCCGCCTGATTCCCGTCGTCGCCGATCGTGCCGCCCAATTCCTTGTCCCACGGTCTGTACTGCATGGACACCGAATAGTACCGGACTTTTTTCGTCGTATCGACTTCGACGTTCGTTACCATGAATTTCGTGATCGTCTTGTACGTACTCAATTCTTCAAGCTCGTACAGTTTGTAATGCTGCTCTTTCGCATTGTCCGCTACCGACATGGATACCTGTACCGGCGCGGTGTCTATCTTCTTGCCCGTATTCGTCGTGTAATACCTGTTCGGCATATACACGTACACGAACAGTTCCCGGTCTTCGCTCTCCGCGAGCTGGATCATATCCGATGTATAGTCTTTTACTTTCTCCGGATATTTCTCTATGTTGAAAGTCGGATCTTTTTGCAGATCTGTCAGCACGTCGCTGTACTGCTTTGTTTCCGTTTCGTCGGCATAGACATATCCGTGCGTAAAAACTCCGCATAGCGTAAGGCAGATAACGATCATTACGATCGCTACCGCCAACACGCTTTGCTTTATTCTCCGTTTTTCTTTTACCGTTCTCATAGTCTACTTCCCGCGTTTCTTCGCTACCATGCCTATTACGTAAAACAATATAAGACACAATGCGCCTATGCTCGGTATAAGCACGTACCACTTGTTCTCGTCCCACCAGCTCTGTTTCTGCTCCGGCTTTACCGTCGGTTTGTCGTCCGGTTTATTCTCGTCCGGTTTTTCTTCGATCTTCTCGACGTATATCTCTACTTCTTCGTTGACCTTGAAGTTAGCTATGTCCGTTACGAACTTGTCCGTCTGTGTATACGCCGACACGATTCTGTAACCGTTCTGTTTCGCTCGGTCTATTGCCGCGCTCAGCGTCTCGCCTTTCTCGATCGTCATTTCGTCCACTTTCTCCGTCCCGTTCCAGAACGTCACCGTAAACGTCGACATGTCTCTTTTTGCGTACAGTGTAAGATCGCCGGTTATATTCTGATCGGTATACTTTACTCCGTCTTCCGTATACCAGCCGTTAAAGATATACTCGTCGCTGTCGAACGTCGGACAGTTCGCGCTCGTGTTATACTCGACCTGCATACTGTGACATTCGTTGCCGTCAAAGTCTATGAACGTCACCGTGTACTTGTTCGGCGCGAACTTCGCATACAGCGTCGTCGGCTCTTCCAAGCTCCGGCCGGTATACTTCCG
>CAJULK010000052.1 GCA_910587455.1 uncultured Christensenellaceae bacterium
GACGCTCTTCCGATCTAAGCTCACTCGCGGAGAATGGGGATTCCACGGCGAGATGTGCACGGACGCCGGCGCGGGCGCAAGCGGCGAGGCATGTTTGCGCGCGGGCTGCGATACGCCGCTCATGAACTTCGGCGGAGCCAAATCGAGCGACCACAAAGAGTGGAGTGCCGCGGATAATCTTCCCGTAGTGGAGGGCGACAATACCGATAAGCAGATAGCCAAAACGGAATATTACAACTCGCGCATAACCGCGGCTCGCGTAATGTACACCGTTGCCAACAGCAACGCTATGCAGAACGGACTAGTGCTCGCCTCTTTTGCGGGCAAGGACGACCTCAAGGCTTTTGCCAACAGCAATTCTTATGTCGGAGTCACCATTACCGAGGGTTGGACTACCACGACTATCGCAAAAGCCATAGGCGGCATAGACATAGATCTTTCCGCGGACAAAGACAAAATCGGAACCGACGACGTTACTTACGCACTCGCGTCGGGAAGTGTTTTGCCGGAAGGATTGATCATAACTTCGGACGGCAGACTGTCGGGTACCACTTCGGAAGCGGGGACGTTCAAATTCAAGGTGCGCATTTATGCAGACAAGTACGTTTCCTGTTCCAAAGAATTTACGGTGGTCATTTCCAAACCCATATCGTACAGTGCGGTCAAAGGCACGGCGGGCGACGAGGACTTTGAATCTCAAATATCTCTCGCGAACGGTATAACCGGCTCGGCGTCGTACACCGTTACGGGTTTGCCCGAAGGTATGGAGTT
This sequence comes from uncultured Christensenellaceae bacterium, assembly GCA_910587455.1. GTDB lineage: Bacteria > Bacillota > Clostridia > Christensenellales > Pumilibacteraceae > Anaerocaecibacter. The sequence continues at coordinate 772 of CAJULK010000052.1, forward strand.
CGACAGCGAAACAGGTCTTATATTCGGCGCGCCGACCGAGGCGGGCAAGTACGACGTCAGCGTATCGGTCAAGATCGCGGGGGCGGACGAGTATACCTACGACACATATACCGATACCGTCACGCTCGAATTTTCCGATGCGGCAAGCACGGATAAATATGTTACGGGCACTGCCATCGTGGACGGCAAACTCGTAGAGTATTATTCCGACGGCAGCAGCAAAACAATCGGCAATATCGGCGCTAACGAAGCGGTCGTTCCCGAAACGAACGAAGACAACGGGCTTGCCGTTGCGGCACTCGTGCTTTCCGTACTCGGGGTTTGCGGCATAGGCGCACTTACCGCCGTTACGTTTATAGGCAAAAAGAAAGAAAAGTCCGAATAATTGCGATTGTCGTATATCCAAATAACGATCAAGGCGTTCAAGCTCTCATATCGGCAGGTTTGTCGATATGAGAGCCGGACGCTTTTATAAGAAGGAGATTTATTATGAAAAAGTTTTTCAAAAAGGCGATCGGCATCATTGCCTGCGCAACGATAGCCGTTTGCGGCGTGCCCGCGCTTGTCGCTTGCGGCGACGGCGGCGACGACGTCGCACAGTGCAGAGTTACGTTCGATTACGGATACGACGGGGTTGCAGACAGCGTGGTTTCGGTCAATAACGGCGAAACCGTAGCCGAACCCGAAGCTCCGACGAGAGAGGGTTATACTTTCGATTGTTGGTTGGTCGGCGAGGAACAGTACGATTTCACCCTGCCCGTAACGTCGGACGTAACGCTCACGGCGGGCTGGATAGAAGGTTCTGCTTGGACGGTAACGCTAAAGTACAACAACGGCACTGCCGACGGTGTGCGTAAAGTAAAGGATCAAGGCAGACTTACCGGGCTGGGCACGCCGACCTATAACGGTTACGATTTTTACGGTTGGTATACCGACGAGGCTTGCACCGCCAAATTCGGCGCGTCTGCCAAATTTTCGGCAGACGCCACGCTGTACGCGCTGTGGGGCAAGATAGAAACGTTCGAAGCGGAAGACGTGGACTTTTCGGAGTTTATCGGTGCGGGATATTCCAACGCCATTGTCGGTACGGGCGGCATATACGGCGAAGATATGGGCGCGAAATTTTTGAAGGCGTCGAACGGCTATTTCGTAACCGGCCTTTA
>CAJULK010000053.1 GCA_910587455.1 uncultured Christensenellaceae bacterium
CGATCGGGCGCGCGGGATCTTTAAGCTCGTCCGCTACGACATAGCCTCTGCCCTTGCCTACGTACAGCGTCATATCGAGCCTTGCACCCTCGTCGAGCGTGCACAAATACAGGTCGGGATTGAGAATGTCGATTTCGGGATCGACGTCTATGTCCGCAGCCGTGACCGCGCCGGGCGTGGTCTTTTGGATATGCAGCTCTTTGACGAGATCCTTGTCCGAATAATTTGCTTTGAGATTGAGCGTTTTGAGGTTGAGCACGATTTCCGTAACGTCCTCTTTCACGCCCTTAACGGTCGAGAACTCGTGATCGACGCCCTCGATCATTATGCCTATGACCGCCGCGCCGGGGAGGTTGGAAAGCAGCACGCGACGAAGCGCGTTACCGAGCGTATGACCGTATCCGCGGTCGAGTGGCTCGACGACAAACTTGCCCGAACGGTAGCCGTCCGTTTCCTCCATCGTAATTCTCGGCATTTCGATTTCCATCATAGTGCGATATTCTCCTTATTACTTGGAATACAACTCGACGATGAGCTGTTCGTTGATATTGAGATCTATGTCGTCGCGCTTGGGATTGTCGACGATTTTTCCTATGAAGTTCTCGGTATCGAACGTGACCCATTTGGGCATAACGATTTTTGCGCCGCGCAGTTCTTTGAACATCGCGTTGTCACGGCTCGTTTCTCTTATGGTAATCTCGTCACCGAGCTTAATCTGATACGACGGGATATCCACGCGCTTGCCGTTTACGAGAATGTGACCGTGGTTGACTATTTGACGCGCCATCTTGCGCGACGCGCCTATGCCCATACGGTAAACTACGTTATCGAGCCGCTTTTCGAGCATTGCGAGCATGTTTTCGCCGGTAACGCCCTTTTGCGCTTCCGCTCTCTCGTAGTACATTCTGAACTGTTTTTCCAAAACGCCGTAAGCGCGCTTGACCTTCTGCTTTTCGCGGAGCTGAGTATTGTACTCGCTGTTCTTGCGCCGCATTGCCGCATGCGGTCCGGGCGGTACGGGACGGCGTTCCATCGCGCACTTTTTGGATACGCAACGCTCGCCCTTCAAAAATAATTTCTGCCCCTCGCGGCGGCACTGTCTGCAATCTGCACAAATATTTCTTGCCATGATTATATCTCTCCTTAGACCCTTCTGCGTTTAGGCGGACGGCAGCCGTTATGCGGGATGGGCGACACGTCGTTGATTTCCGTCACCTGAAGTCCGACTACTTCCATAGCGCGGATAGCCGACTCTCTGCCCGAACCGGGACCTTTGACAAAGACTTTGACCGAACGCAATCCGTGTTCCATAGCGCGGCGCGCGGCTTCTTCCGCCGCCATCTGCGCTGCGTACGGCGTGCTCTTGCGCGAACCGCGGAATTTGAGCGCGCCCGCCGAGCATGCGGCGATCGCATTGCCCTGCTCGTCGGTAACCGTGACTATCGTGTTGTTGAACGACGCATGGATATGAACACAGCCCTTGTCTATGTTCTTGGTTATTTTCTTTTTTCCTGTTGACTTTTTGACTGCCATGGCTTAGCGCTCCTTCTTCTTGCTGCGCGAAACGGTGCGCTTGGGTCCCTTGCGGGTGCGCGCGTTCTGCTTGGTGTTCTGACCGCGAACGGGCAGGTTTTTACGGTGCCGAACGCCGCGGTAGCAGCCTATGTCTTTAAGACGTTTGATGTTTAGCTCGACTTCGCGGTGAAGATCGCCTTCCGTCTTGATATTCTTGTCGATATAAGTACGGAGCGCGTTTTCCTGCTCGTCGGTGAGGTCCTTTACGCGAATGTTCGGGTCGATGCCCGTCGCTTTAAGAATCTTGTCTGCCGTCGGACGACCGATGCCGAATATATACGTGAGCCCGATCTCGACGCGTTTTTCCTTGGGCAAATCTATGCCTGCAATTCTTGCCACTTTGATGACTCCTTA
>CAJULK010000054.1 GCA_910587455.1 uncultured Christensenellaceae bacterium
TCGGACATTTTCTCCGGTCTGAACGCCGTAGACACCGCGCCGATTATATCGAACACAAGCCCCATCAAGAGTGCGGGAAACGCGATATACGTGACGACGTTCGTCATTCCGCCCGCGAGTATGGCTATCGACGGCGAATACACGCCCGCCGACGATGCCGCCCCCGCCGCCGTCATTACAGTAAGAAGCACGGGCGCGGCGGCGTTTATTTGCGTCTTTATCGACGCGACGAGTTTGACGGCACTGCCCATTATTCCCGCGAAACTCCCCACTATTAGCGAAACGGCGAGCGTTCCCGTAGCGAAATACACCACGCGCTCCGTCGCCGCCGACGCGAAGCGGCTTTTCATCGAATTGATTATATTGTAAGCGAGCACTATCGCAAGGCAGCTTATCATCATCGGCAGGTATTCGAATACGTCCGCGCCGAGCAGCGACGCGACGTACCGCATTATCGAACCGAAGTCGCTGCCGTATTCACCGCTCGCCACCGCGCGGATCCGCTCTTTTATATCCGAAAAACCGAAAACGGCAAGCTGTGCGGAATCGAGCGACGCGAGCAGTCCGTTCATTCCGCTCACGTCGAGATTGTCGAGCATGTCCTCGACGCTTTCCTCGACCGACCCGCTTATATCTTGTCCGCCGTCACCGCTCGCCCGCGCCGACCCGCCGAGAAACGCCGTCGCCGCCAATAGAACAACGGCGATAAATAAAACCGTCGCTTTCTTCATGATAACATACCCGCGATAAATTCAAACAGTTTCACTACTATCGGCAACGACACGCCGACTATTATCAGCTTGCCCGCAAGCGTCACTTTGTCCGCGAGCGACGGCATGCCCACGTCGTCGATCACCGACGCGGAAAACTCGGTTATATACCCCACCGCAATCACCTTGAACAGCAACATTACGACGCTTGTCGCAAGCCCCGCGCTCTTTGCGATATTGCTTATTACGGCAAATATATCGGTGAAATAATCCACAACGGACAAAAGCACGAGCACTCCGCCTGCGACCGCGACAAGTATCGCAAGCTCGCTTTTCACTTCGCGCAACACCACCGCGCAAAACGCGGCGGTAAGTGCGAACGCCGCAATCTTGAAAATTTCCATCAGTACATTCCGAATACCGTGCGCAAAGTATCGAAAAGCTGCGCAACCATGTCGATGACCATAATGAGTACGATCACAAGCCCCGCGAGCGTTACGAGCGTTGCTATCTCGTCCTTGTCCGTCTTTTTGAGGACTTGGTTTATTACCGCGGTTATCAGTCCGACCGCGGCGATTTTGAAGATTATATCAAGACTCATACTACCCTACAAAACCAAAATACCTATGCCCAGCCCGACGAGAAATCCGAGCTTGACGGCAACGCCGCCGTACTTCGTGCTCTTTGTTTCCGCCGCGCTTCGCATCGCTCCGAACTTATCTGCGTACATATTCAGAACGTCGAGCTGCGATCCGCCGTCGCCGCCGCCGAGTCCAGCGAAAAATTCGCATGCCGACGCATGAATGTCTGCGGGCAGGAAACCGCGGCTTATGTTCGGCTTTTCCTGTTTACCCGTCGCGAACTCCACGTACTCCCCGACGTTCTTGCCGAGAAGCGAGCACTTGAACGTCATGCCGCGCAGTACCCCGCACGTGCCGTCGCGCCTGTATGCGATATTGCGTTTCAGCTCGTTCACCACCTCGCACAGCCCGTCGAGATACTCGAAATTGCGCCTGTACGAACGCATTATCATGTAGCCCGTAGCCGTCCCGATCGCGGCGCATAAAACCACCACTATTAGTTTGACGCTCATATACCGCCCTCGTAGACCGCCGTATTTCGCCGTGGCGCGTCGGAAAGCACCGCGTATATATCGAACAGCCCGCCGCCGATTGCGCGTTCCCAGCC
>CAJULK010000055.1 GCA_910587455.1 uncultured Christensenellaceae bacterium
ATTCGCCGTCACGGTAACGCACGGTTTTTTCGCGCAGTTCGGTGTTGATGAGTCGCGTCTTTTTGTCGTTAAGCTCGCTTATTATCTTCATCGCTTCTTTGTGGCAAACTTTTTTCATGGTAATACCTCCCGCAGTTTGAGTCGAAAACAGTATATCACGCAAACATGCGGTTGTCAATACCGCACGGAAAATATTTTCGGGAATACTTTACAATCGGGCGGCGCATATGTTATAATTGTATCGTATACGGCAAATATATAAAATCAAGGTCATGCGTTATGAATAAAAGTAAATTTGCGATAGCGGCGGCAATATTCGGATTCGTGCTCCTGTTTGCAGGCTCGGTGTCGGGCATTACGCCGCTGTTCTATGTCGGGCTCGGCGTAGTGGTCGTCGGAATAATAAGCGTCTTCGCAGTGAATGCGATCGGCGCGGCAAGGCGCGGCAGTAGCGACGAAAAAGACAAGAAAGCTACAAAACGCAGCGTCGCCGCGATCGCGGTTTTGCTCGGCGTATTGCTTTGCGTGATAGGCTTGCCCATGACGGGAATGTTCCTCATGGCGTTCGACATGTTCGGTGCGGGGCTTGCGGTGTTCTTTACCGGTCCCGCGATACTCGTCATAATAATAATCGTGTCGCAGGTGCGTGCGAAACGCTCGGCAAACACGCAATCGAGCAAGTACGATTTCGATATCGCGCCGAGCGAGCGCGTGGAACACGAGGAGCGCGGCGTCGTGACCGTGTGCTTGGAAATGCCTAACGCGTCGTCCGAAAAAAAGTTCTTCGTCCGCGTGGATTGCGACGGCACTCTCAAGTCGGGACGCTCGGCGTACATGATCGAAAAAGGCACGGAAGTGAATGTTGCGACGTACGCCGACGGCTCGGTAAAAGTATTTGAAACCGCCGACAGCGACAGTGCCGACGCCGAGCATGACGAATACGATACGATAGACGACGATTATACCGATGATTTCGAGGAGTTCGACGACGACGAATTCGAAGACGACGAGGAGTCGGATACCGACAGCAAAGAACTCGATACCGATACCGAAGAAAATGACGGCGAAACGAAAAAACGCGAATATGCGCGTCCCTTTACGTCGGTCGTTCGCGATTATGTCGGTTATAAAAAGGCGTATGTTTGGGAAATGCCCGACACGGCGAAAGAAGAACGCCCGACGGCGGACGCGCCCGAAGCGGCGGAAAGCGTCGAGCAAAATACAACAGTCGAACCTATACCCGAAGCGGCGGAGGGCGTCGAGCGGGATATAACAGCCGAACCTATACCCGAAGCGGAAAAAATTGCGGAAGTTCCCGTGCCGCCTATCGTCGCGGACACGGCGAAAAGCGAGAGCGCGCCCGTTTATCCCGAGGATAAAGAAGACCGGGTGCCGCCTATCGTTCCGCCCGCAAGCACCCCGTCCGCCCGACCGGGTGCGCATAAAGCGACGGTAGGGTATAAAGGGATAAAGAAGAAGTAGAAATAATTAATCCGACGATCAAAATACGAAATAGCGCAATAGGGCGAAAGCGAGAAGCAGTGCGACAGCGACGGCGGCGGATATAATTACCGCAACGTTGATTTTTCGCATGCGCGTTGCGCGCGAACTGCCCGCGGTTTGCGATTCGCCGTCCGCGGCGGCGGCAGTCGCGGCATTGCCGTAGATTTTGTGATTGACGGTGTTTATAAGCCGCGAAATGCGTTTATACACGAGCCGTGTTATTACGTCGGCGACAAGACAGCGCAACAGGTTGAACGGCAGAACGGACGCCCACAGATAGAACGTGTAGAAAGTGTCTTTCGTGCAGTTCGGAAAGAGCGGCGTCATGAGTCCGATGAGCGGTTCCCAACTGCCGTGGAAGAAAACGGTTATGTAGAA
>CAJULK010000056.1 GCA_910587455.1 uncultured Christensenellaceae bacterium
CGAACTACTCCCTTAGCAGGGGAGCCCCTTGAGCCACTTGGGTACTTCTCCATTAGCCTTTTTATTATAAGTAAATGCGCGGCGTTTGTCAAGCGTTTTGACATAATTGCTTTGTATTCCGCGGCTTTTGAGTATTATACCGCTTCCCGCGCTTGACGGATTTCGCGCAATTTGTTACACTTATATTATGAAAAAACTTTCCGAAACGCAAATACGCGAATTGCGATCGACATTCGATTCCGCCGAGTCCGCCTACTCGCGCTACGCGACGCGCAACGCCTCTGCGATCCGCATGCACGACAGCAAACAGCAGCCCGACCCTTTACGCTCGAATTTCGCGATCGACACCGACCGCATTATCAACTGTCGGTTTTACAACCACGGCAGCGACAAAACGCAGGTTTTTTCGTTCTATCACAACGACGAGATCACACGGCGCGCGTCGCACGTACAGCTCGTATCGCGCATAGCCCGCAAGATCGGGCGCGCGCTCGGGCTTAATCTCGATCTCATCGAAGCCATTTCCATCGGGCACGACATAGGGCACACGCCGTTCGGTCATGCGGGCGAACGCATTTTGAGCGATCTCTATTTCGCCGCCGCGCAAAAATACTTCAACCACAACGTGCACAGCGTGCGCGCGCTGAACTATATTCTTCACAACAATCTCACCGTTCAAACCCTCGACGGCATACTTTGTCACTGCGGCGAGGAAGTACACGAAAAATACGAGCCGTCCGCGCTCCCCTCGCCCGACATGTTCGACGCCATGCTCGAAAGATGTTACACCGACCGCGACTACATACGCACCCTGCGCCCGAGCACTCTCGAGGGCTGCGTCGTGCGACTTTCGGACATGATAGCGTATATCGGCAAGGATAGGCAGGACGCCGAAACGCTCGGGATCTTCGCAGATTTTTCGGACACCGTTATCGGCAAAGAGAACCGCGACATAATCGACAACGTCACGTGCGACGTAATAGCGAACAGCATGGGCAAGCCGTATCTGTCGCTCGACCCAGACGTGTACGAAGCTCTTTCCCTCTGCAAAACCGAAAACTACACAAAGCTCTACAGCCTGCCCGAGATCCGCGCGCCGTACGACAATACCGTCGCGCCAATGATGAAAAAACTGTTCGACAGGTTCGTTTGCGACATCGAACGCGAGGATCACGCCTCGCCGATATACAAACAGTATCTCGATGTCAAGCTGTACCGCGAAAACTATTTTTTGCGGAGAAACGCGCACATGTCCGCACAGCCCGCCGACATAGCCGTAGACTTTATCGCGGGCATGACGGACGACTACTTCCTCGACGTGTTCGAATATCTCTTTCCAGACGATCCGCTCAATGCGCAAATACACTTCGTCGGGTACTTCGATTGACTTCGCCCAAATTATTCGTAACCGTCGGAATCGGTACTCAAAGTATCTCCGACGGTTTTATTTTACATTTTATTCTCGGTCGTCGCGGCGTTTGCGCCATTCTTTCAAGTACTCGCAAAGCCCCTCTATCGTATTATGCTCGATCTTTCTGTCCTCTGCGTCGACGACTTCGGCAATCGGCAACTCGCGTCTGCCCGAAACGATCCTCGCGTCGATAATGCCGCCGCCCGATCGCTTAGGTACGCGATTGCGCAAGCGCGCCATTGCTTCCGTGGCGCGCAACGGGCGGCGCGAAAATATCGTCGGAATAAACGTCATGATCGGTTCGCAATCGGAAGGTACGGTCACGCACGGATCGGCGGCATAATAGCCGTTATCCGCAAGGAACAAAATGTCTATGATCTGCACGCCGATATTGTCGAGCACTTCCTGCAATCCGACATAGTACTTGACGAAACTTCTG
>CAJULK010000057.1 GCA_910587455.1 uncultured Christensenellaceae bacterium
TATCGCGAACACGTCGCCCTCGCCGCCTGCCGCCCAGCCGTCGAAGTGGAACAGTCCTTTCTTGTTGTACGGAATACCCTCGCTCCAGAAATCGTTCGCGGTGGATACCGCCGAATTCAGATTGACGTTTCCCGACACTTTCGTCCAGCCTGTCATATCGCCCGTTTCGAAATTGCCGTTGACGATCTGATGCGGGTCGTCCTGACCGAACACTTTTTCGGGAATGTACGGAAGCAGGTTGCGCGCCTCGACCGCGTCTTTCGGCACGTCCCTCAAGCTCTCGTAATAAGTGATGAAGCTGTCCGCCGTTACAAGTCCCCAGTTGCTCGTCGCGTTATCGGTAATGCGCAGCTTGACCCGTCTGCCCTGCTCGATGCCGAGGTCGGCGTAATGCACTTTATACTTGTTCATGTTGGCGAGGAAGCTCGTCGTGTTGAGCGTTTCCGTGCCTTTATCCGCAAAGTTCAGATTGCCGAACCGCGCAAGTTCCTCCTCGGTTTCGGCGTCGATTATCGACACGTACACTTTCATCGGGTTTGCGCCGCCGCCCATGCGGAACGTCATGATCTGTCCGCCCACCGTGAACGCGTCGCTCGTGAGCGTGCCCGTATTGCCCTCGACGTTTATGCCCGTGAACAGGCATTTGCCTTTCTTGTTATACGGGAAGTTTTGCGCCCACCAACCGACGGCGTCGGACACTTCGCCGATATTGCCGCTCATCGTCCAGCCCGTGAGATCGCCCGTTTCGAACGTGCCGTTCTTCACTTGATAAATGCTGTCCGGCTCCTCGTCTACGTTGTCGGGATCCGTTTTCGCCTCGAACGATTGACTCGTATACCACACGGGTTTCTTCTCCCAATACGTCTGCACGCTGTCGAGAATTATGCACTCGTGTCTGTCGGGCGAAGTGCTTTCGTCAACGACTTCGATATACATTGTTTTGCCGAGATACATCGAAAAGTCGGCGTAATACTGTACGAGATTGAGAATACGCATGCCGTTCTCGACGTACGGGAACTGATAATCGCGATACTCGGAATTGCTGTACTTTATCTCTATATCGCCGTCCTCGTCTTTCACGACGAACCGAAGATAAGTCAACAGATTATTGCGACAGCCGCCGAGCTTGTAGCTTATGTACCCGCTGCCGCCGAGCACGAACTCGCTCGAGCGCATTACACCCGTCGCCTGCGGCTTGTAATAGCCGTAGTGATAATCGCCGTCGCGGTTATACGGGATATTCTCGTTCCAATAATATTCGTTGGTATTTACGCCGTCGTGCGAAAACGCGTCGCCGCTCACTATCGTCCAGCCCGCGAGAGAACCCGTTTCAAACCCGCCGTTCTTTATCTCGTACTTGCTCGGGGCTTCGACGTCGGTCACATAGTCGCGAGATTTTACGAACAGCGCGCCCGTATCCTGCGACACGCCGCCGCCTATGCGGATATCGTCGACGCTTATATAGCCGTAATACCAATTCGTATCGTTATCGACTATCCTGATATACAGTTCGGTGCCTTTGTAGGTTGCGAGATTCTTTGTGTACGCATAAAAGTTGTCGGTGCGGAACGTGCCGTTTTCGTACTTGTCTACGTCCACGTAACTGTTCTCGTGTTTGGCAAAGTATTCGTTTGTAAACTTCGCCACCATCATGTCGTCGGACGCGCGGTACACGCCGACGAAGCATATCTTCTCTCTGTCTTTCGCGTTGCCGTTTTCGGTGAGCGCGCCGCCCGCGAGTTTCATGGAGATCGTGCCGTCGCCGCCGAGAATAAAATTGCTCGAGCGGATACTGCCCGTATATGCGTGATGACGCG
>CAJULK010000058.1 GCA_910587455.1 uncultured Christensenellaceae bacterium
GCGATCTCTTTGAACCTGTTTATGACGAGAGAAATATCGCTGAACGCGCTCGTGCCCTGTTCCAAGCCGAACAGCTTGGCTATTTCGTGATTGATATATTCGGGCAGGTATTCCGCGAGCACGTCGTACAGCCGTGCAAAGTCGTTTGCCGTGTCGAGCGAGAGCGCGATATTGCCTGCTTTTATATACAACGTGTTTTGCGTGTATCTGATTTCGACGTCGATCTCGTCCGCAGACCCCGCAAACAGAGTGAGCGTCGCATCTACCGCGAGCGGGTCGAGCGAAAGCAATACTTTGCCGATTATTGCGGTATTGGCATTATTTGCGGTCGTAAACAGTCCCGATATATCGAGAGCGATTGATTTTGCGGTGTTTGCGTTTGCAAATGTGTCGAACAGCGGTTTAATAAGCCGCGTAATGTCAGCAAGCGGAATGTATTTGCCTGTGTCGACGGCGACGGCGCGTGGCAGGGCGGGTGTGACGGATATTTCGAGCGCGTCTATGTGTTCGCTCGCTTCCGTCATGGAGAAGCCTTTAAGCACGCCGTTTTCGGTTACCGTGTCGAGCGTCGCGCAGAGCTTTGCTCCCGAAATGTCGCAGTCGAGGGAGAGCGCGCCGAATTTGCCGCCCGTCGTGTCGAAGCCGAGTTCCGCGCGCACGTTCATGCCCATTCCGTTCATGTCGAGAATAAGCGCGAAACCGTTGTCTGTCGGCGCGAGTGCGATGCAGGACAGGATTTTTTCGAGCGTCATTGATCTGAACAACTCCATCATCTCGATCGCTGCGGCTTCTATACCGGGCAATGCGTAATCGAGCTTTGCCGCTATGTCGAGTATAGCCGTTTCCGAAAGCTGTTCTTTTATGTACAGCGAGTCCGCTACCGAGAGGTAAAGCATATCGCCGACGACCGTTATCCCTATAGGAACGTCGCCAGCGGCGAGCCGCGCATTCACGGTGAACGGCGTATCTTTGTCGCCGAGGAATAAGTAAACGTCGCCGCGTATCTTCGTGCCGAACATTTCGGCGTCGATCGCGACGTCGAATGCAGAGTGTTTCGCGAGCGGGAGCATGCTCGACGCAACTGCGGTGAGATCGGTTATTTTCGCATACTCGCCGTCGACGCGTATTTCTACGGGGTGCGGTTTGACGTCGGCGAGTTTCGCCGCGAACGCCGCGCCGTCAATGTCCGCCGTGACGGTGATTTCCGAGAGGTCTGTGTTTACCGATACGCGCGCCGAAACGCCGTCGATACCGATACCGAGATCGAGTTTGTAGCCTGTAGCCGTAAGGCTCGTTATAGCCGCGAGCAGTGCGTCGAGCGCGGCGGGAACGTCTACGGTATAGCCGTTTTGGAGTTTGTCGGATACGCCGTTGACTGTATTCGCAATATCTTCGGGCAGGACGCTTTCGAGCGCGGCGAACAGGGCGGGGAGTTCGGACAGTTTGCCCGTCACGCGAATGTCGCCGAGCGAAACAAAGATTTCGTCGCCGAGGAGTATCGCTTCCGCGCCGAACGTATTTTCGGTTATGCGGGCCGCAATGCCGTTCGCGAACGACAGCTCGAGTCCGAGGTCGATAACGGTATCCGCTAATGTAATTTGCGCGGTCGCTACCAAAGATCTTGCGGCTATTATATCGGCTACGGCGTCGAGCGCGGTACCGAGCACGTCGAGCATGACGTACTCGCCGTTCGGCGCGGTTATGCCGTGAGCGTCGGCTGTCTTGACGGCGACCGCGACGGTTACGTCGATGCCGTCTATCGCTCCGTCGAGCGTAATGTTGCCTGTTGCGAAATTGATCGTCGCCGTGATAT
>CAJULK010000059.1 GCA_910587455.1 uncultured Christensenellaceae bacterium
CCGTCGCGCTTGACGTTCGCATAGTCGGGACGTATGTCCATGAGCGAAGAAATGGATTTTCGCGACTTACCCGTCGCATAGCTTTGAAACCACTCGCCCACTTGATAGAACAAAAGCACCGCGCACGCCTCGTCGAACCCTTCGATCTCCTGTCCCGACACGCCGCGATATATGGCAAGCCCGAACGCGCCGAGCGTCGCAACGCACATAAGAAAATTCTCGTCGAACACCTGACCGTGCGCGATATTTCGCACCGCTTTCCACAGCACGTCGTACCCGATGATTATGTACACGGCGAGATAAAGCGCGAACGGGAACAACCACCCGAGCGGGGACTCGAACACGTCTGCGAGCACAATACTCTTATCGACGGCGAAAATAACCGCGAAAAGCCCGAGAGCGACGAGTATGCGAACGAGATTGCGCTTCTGCTTTCTACTCATTGCAGTCGATTTCATGGCACGCTCCTACAACAGTATGCGACAGTCCGGCTCGACTTTCTTGCGGAGCTTTACCACTTCTTTCATAATGTCGTCGAATCGCCCGTCGTCCGCCTCGATAGTCAGCCTCTGACTCATGAAACTTATATTGACAGCAGACACGCCGTCCACTTTCGCAATAAGCCGTTCCATCTTCGCCGCGCAGTTCGCGCAATCGAGATCTTCGAGTTTGTATACCTTTTTCATAATAACCTCCGTTTCGATTTCGTATCGCGCCCCGCACAATCGTGACGAAAACCTCGACCGAAATTGTTGAGTATTTGCATTATTGAATAAATGTTCAAGTGTATGCCGTTAAAAAACAGGGATCTGCGCCCTGTGATTTATTTTTGTTCGTTGACGTGGGTCAAGCCGTACTCGAGGATTTTGGTCACGTGATCGTCGTCGAGCGAATACTTGACCTCTTTACCTTCCTTCGTGCCCTTGACGAGCTTCGCAGAGCGCAATACGCGCAACTGATGCGAAACGGCGGAAACCGTCATGTCGAGTATATCGGCGATCTCGCCCACATACAGGTCGCGGATCTGCAAGCACTTGAGTATCTTCGCCCGCGTCGGATCGCCGAACATCTTGAACAGTTCCGCAAGATTGTATATCTCGGTTTCGTCCGGCAGCATATCGCGAATAGCCTGCGCCGAACTTTTATTGTTCATATCTGCCATAACGACCTCCAATACTTGAACAATCATTCAACTGTTCAATAACAGTATACGCTATATAACAGCATATGTCAACTGTTTTTTGCATATTTTTCAGAAATTTTTATTTTACGGAAACATACAAACCCAATTACAGATCGGACGTCGGGAACATGATATTTACGGTAAAGCAATTATCGTTTTGCTCTACGCACATTGTGCCGTTATGCTTCTCCACGATATATTTGACGCTTTTCAATCCGAAGCCGTGATAATCTTTTGACTTTTTCGTTTTGGGCAAACCGTCTTCGAATTCCAAAACTTCCGCGCAGTAGTTTTCTTGACGAATCCCCACAAAATTACCGTTACGGTGAATATACAGACCGAGCGTGCGCTTTTCTATATCCGAAACGGTTTGCAGATACTCTATCGCATTATCCAAAAGGTTGCCGAACAGCGAGTATATTTCGCCGTGCGACAAAAACGACAGAGCTTTGCCGTCGGCGATCACATTAAACGTTATATCGAATTTTTCGCTCGTCATCCGTTTTTCGGTAAGAACTATGTCGAGATCCTGATTGCCCGACTGCACAAAGCTGTCGAATCTGTCTATAAGTTTTCCTATATCGTCGGATTCCGCTTCGTCGATTGAATTTCCGCTGCTT
>CAJULK010000060.1:0-1488 GCA_910587455.1 uncultured Christensenellaceae bacterium
AACGGCGGGATCTCGATCGTAATAGTGACGGGATACGAACAGGACGAGGTGCGGCTCCGCGCCGCGCTCGGCGACAACCTTGCGGAGATAATATACAAGCCGTTCGGCGGCGAGCGTGTGGCGGAGATATTCCGTCGGCTCGCCGAAGCGACCGTGCCAGAGCTTCATATCCGCACTTTCGGTTCGTTCGACCTGTTCGTGGACGGCAGAGCGGCGGACTTCCCGTCGGCAAAGGCGAAAGAGCTTTTGGCACTTCTCGTCGATGCGAACGGTTCGTATGTCGATATGGATACAGCCGTCGGCAATCTTTGGGCGGACAAGAACGCGGAGCTTGGCAAACGCCTGTACCGCGACGCGGTGTGCAGGTTGCGCATGACGCTCAACAAAGTCGGCGCGGCGTCGCTCGTGCGGTTCGAGCGTGCGCGCGCCGTTATAAACACCTCGGCGGCGACGTGCGAGCTGTGGGATCTGTTGAACGGCAAAGGCGAGCTTTCGGGCTGTTACATGCCGCAGTACGGCTGGGCGACGGAGCGGGAAGCGTATATTATCGGTAAATTAAAAATCAATAATTGACAATTAAAAATTATCGTCGATCGAATAATTATTTTTATGAGATTCTCCGCAACGGAATGCAATGAGGTCTAAAGTTCCCTACATGTCGAAATGGCATGGTTTCTTATGTTTTAACGCGAACTTCTGTTTATGTGTCGTCGTTCCGTAGAGCGGGAAGTTCTCGTTGCCCGCCGCAAGCGTCCACGCAAAACAGACTTGTCATTTCGACCGAAGCGCGAAGAATGAGCGCGAAGCGGAGAAATCCGATTATAAACTCAACCACAATTATTAATTATTAATTATCTTAAAACATAAGCGTATTGCGCAAATCGCCGAGGTACCAGCTCGGACCGTCGAGGGTTATGCGGTCGAACTTCGGGCGCAGTTTCTCGGTGATCTTCAGTACGTAACAATAGGGCAGAATGTCGTAAAAATAATTGGGATTGTCCTCGACGAGCGTTTCCAGCCTGTCGAGTTCGGCGTGCAACAGGAACGTTTTGAACGCCTGTATCTCGCCGTACACGCGGAGATTCTCTTTGCTGCGCAGGTCGATTTTTTTACGCAACAGGTTGAGAGTCAGCACGCTCGACACTATTACGATGCCGAGCACTACTGCGCAGATAGGCGGCACCGTAGACAGCGCGACGCCGAACGGCGCGCCGCCCCACAGCAAAAAGAACGGGTATCGCAATACGCCCGCTATGTCCTCATTTGGCACGAAGTTGAACATTACCATGCCGACGATCGGGAATATCATCATCAGCGCGGCGGGACCGATGCCCGATACGCCGACGATGATCGTAGTGATGACCGAAACGGCGACGGCGAGCACGGCGAGGATCCGCGAAACGAGCTTGCCGCGTTTTGTCATGCGGTGCTCTTTGGCATTGTTCTTGCAGTCGGTAACGAATTTTTTTATGTCGTCGTTGTAGCTCG
>CAJULK010000060.1:1498-1781 GCA_910587455.1 uncultured Christensenellaceae bacterium
TGTAGAACACCTTGCGATTGTTGAACAGTCCGTCGAACAGGGCGGTTTCTATTTCAAAGTTGCGGAGCTGCGGCTCGGGCATATCGTAAAGGTCGTCTGGGATTTCGATGGTTTTGAGTTTCGTGAGCTTCAGTCCGCGCTTCCCGTCTTCCTCGATCGTGATATACCCTTTATCCGCCCAGTACAGCATCAGCGGGTTTATAAGGTCGTGCGCCGTCATGTTTATGCCGTAATATCTCATCCACACGTCGATGGGCGAGTAGCCGCGCGGCGGATAGAACTC
>CAJULK010000061.1 GCA_910587455.1 uncultured Christensenellaceae bacterium
CCGTGCCGATCGGCGGCACAAGACAGGTAATGCCCGTTGCGATACAGAGCGCGCGGTGCGAATTTCGCGAAAGCATTGCGAAATACACGCCGCCGACTATAAACGCGCAGTACAGCACCGCCGCGCAAATATACACGGCATACGCGGCAGAGGCGTGTCCCGCGGCATACATGCCGAGCTGAACGCCGAACAGTACTATCCCGACGCAGAATACCCCTATGCACGAAGCCGCGAGCGTGCGCATGCACGCCGTTTTACGGTGCAACACGGTAAGAACGGTTATCAAAATAAACGCGAGTATCGCCATGCCGAGATTGACATAGAACAGTATATCGGCGGCGAGCTTCCCGCCGCCCGCAACGGACAGCAGTACGACCGCGGTATTGGAGTGTGTGCAACCGAAATTCAACGCAAGTTCTCCGCGACGCCCGATCGCCGCGACAAAAACGCATTTTCTCCGATCGGGCTTCATTTGTTTGCATTATATCAAAATTTCCGACTTTTGTCAACACTCCGCGCGAAATAACTTTAACAAATCATAATAAGCGGTCGCGGCTATTCCGTCAGCCTTTTATTATTTCGCCCGTGACGAGGTTTTGAAAGATCACCCAATACCCTTTGCCCGTCGGCGCGTTGCGGTCGGACGGCAGCCATTGCGCCTCGTCGCCGAGCGGCGGAACGCGCTCGTACGTGCCCGCGACGGCATAGCACAAAAAAGCCTTGCCGCTTCGCCCCACCGACACCGTATTGCCGTCCACGTCCACTTTCACCCACTCCACGTCGTCGATAAGCCCCGCAAGCGACTCGTCCCGCCGCGCGCTAGCGAAAAGTATGTCTATGTCCCGTCGCGCCCGCTCGAAAAATTCGGTCGCGCGCAATCTCTTGAGTTTCTCTACGTTCGGCACGTTGCGAACGTGCGCACGCTTGACGACGGGTTCTCTGCCGCCGCGCTTCTTTATCCACCGCGCTTCCGCCTCCCACGGCATGGGAGCCGCCGAATCGACGGAAACCGCCGCCGCTTCCGCGGTATCCGCATTCGCTTCGGTGGACTTTTCTTCGCCTTTCGACACGGTTTCCGCATCGCCGTCGCCCGTCGCCTTTCGACGCCGCTCGTACTCGCGCATGGTCGCCTCTATGTCTTCCCGCGTGACGGTATTTCCGCCGTCAGCATCTTGCGCTTCATCCGATTCGCTCTCGCCCGCCGATTGCGCCGCATCATCTTCGCTTTCCTCCGCGTTGTTAAATAACTCGCGTTCCTCGGAGTCGCGCGTCGCGGTCGTTTCGCCGAATGTGAGTTCTTCGATACTCGTTTCTATTACGGGCACCGTCGCGTCCGTCCCCGCGTCGCCGTCCGACGGTTGCACGCGCGGCGCGAGTTCGTCGAGAGTGCGCGGCGTATCGAGAAACCCGTCCACGACGGGCATGCGCCGCGAAAAATCCATATGCGTATAAAAATCGCTGTCGGCGAGCGCGTCGTCGCCGTACACGGCGAGCCGCGACTGCGGGATCCCGCTGCCGTCGGGCATGGGCAAAACTCGCGGTTGCTTGGTTATCGGCGGAAGTGGTGCGTGCGATACGCCGTCGAGCACGGGGGCGCGGCGTTCGTGTTTCGCGAGCAGATCCATGAGGTTGGATTCCCACATTTTTTTGCCAATACAGCCGTATAGCCGCAGTTCGCGGTCGAATACGGCAAAGTGCAGGCTGTCGAGTTCGGCGTCGTCCACGGAGAACGTCGCCGCGGGGTTGTCCTTATGCGGCAGGTCGCGCACGTAC
>CAJULK010000062.1 GCA_910587455.1 uncultured Christensenellaceae bacterium
CGCGCCGTTCGCCGCCGCCGAGCGCAGTGCTTGGTTATCAGACTCGCTCCCGCCCGAAGTGAAATATATTTCGGCGGGATCGGCGTTGAGCCGCGCCGCGATACGCGCACGCGCCGCGTCCAAATGCTCTTTCGCACTCTGCCCCGCGCCGTGAAGGGACGACGGATTACCGTACACCTCGCGATAATACGGCAACATTTCCCGAAGTGCCTTCTCGCTCGTCGCGGTCGTAGCCGCGTTATCCATATAGATAGTTTTTCTTTGCGCCACTGTTTTTAATTCCTATAAGTTCAGTATGAATTAGTCACGTATTTATTATAAGCATTACGTGCAAATTTGTCAATAAAATTATGCGCATTGCAAAAATTTTTTTAGCCGAAGTTCGGTTTTACAAGACGCGCGACGATCCGCCGCAAACGCAAAAACGGCTAAACCGAAGTTTAACCGTTTCGTGCTATTGATTTGTATTTGGAATTCAATTAAGCGTGCATCTACACGGCTTACCGATATTCCGTCGGTTGAGGGTGATTGTTTACAGCGGCAACAAACGAAGAATGTGCTTGCTTACAATCATGAAAATGAGGTCGAGAATCCAGACGATCGTGAAACCGAAAATCAGTCTGACAAGCCCGGCAACGATTTTGCCCTCGGAGAATCTGGTGAGCCAGCCGCATACCCAAGCGGTAATGGGAATGATCGCCAGAATGACGCTTACAATGTAAGGCAGTCCGAAGTAATCACCTTTCTTTGCCATGTTAGTACACTCCTTTTTTTTTTTTTTTTGTTCATTATACTAAATATATTCCGACCTGTCAAGTACATTTCCGCAAAATTTCCCGCCCCGTCGCAATAATTCCGCTTTTCGTCACATATCGCACAATTAACTCCGTCAAACGGTCGCATGTGAGGAATTTCCCCGCCGCGCCGATGCGCGCATCGGTTATAAAATCGTACCCGAACGCGTTCGAAATTATCGGTTGTACTTGACAGTGCCGAATATTTGTGTTAAACTGTTATGGGTAGTTATAAAATACTGCCGTTTATGCGAAACGGCGACGCTTTACGCCCGCTTTACTCGAAAATAACGATTCGGAAAATCTACGGCATGATAATTGACGCGGAAACACTCGATATAGAAAAAACCTTGGCGTATCTGACGCTCGAGGAAAAACTGCGGCTGCTCACGGGCGACGGAATGTGGCACACGTTCGGCGCGGGCGAGCTTCCGCGCGTTCGCATGTCCGACGGACCGAACGGACTGCGCATGACGAACGGTGCGACGTCGTCCGCCGTGCCGTCCACCTGCTACCCCACTCTCGGCATGCTCGCCAACAGCTGGGACCCCGCGCTCATGTACAGCATAGGCGTCGGCTTGGGACACGAAGCTACCGCTATGGGCGTTAACTTGCTTCTCGCGCCCGGCGTAAACATAAAACGTCACCCGCTCGGCGGGCGAAACTTCGAATACCTCTCCGAGGACCCGTTGCTTTCGGGCGAACTCGGCAAAGCGTACATCAACGGCGTGCAGGCGACGGGGGTCGGCGCGTGCGTCAAGCATTTCGCGGCGAACAATCAAGAGGATCGGCGCATGACGTCCGATTCGATAATCGACCCGCGCGCGCTCCGCGAAATCTACCTAAAGCCGTTCGAGATCGCGCTCGAAGCACAACCCGAGGCGGTCATGTGCGCATACAACAAACTCAACGGCGTGCCCTGCGCCGAAAACAAACAACTGCTCACCGACATACTTCGCAACGAATGGGGGT
>CAJULK010000063.1 GCA_910587455.1 uncultured Christensenellaceae bacterium
ACCTATAGATTGCGCTTTACTCTCGACAAGTTCCTTCGCCTCGGACACTACAGGCAACAGACTTTCGTCGATCGCACCGTCCTCGTCCGCCGTGTCTGCGAGTTTATTGGCGAGCATAAGATAGTCGTCGCCGAGTTTGTATATATTAGGCATTTCCGTCTCCTTTCTTCAGCATCTGAAGTTTGTTGTACATTTTTTCGAGTTCGGGATCGGAGTCCAACAGTTGCTGTTTCGCTTGATCCATTGCTTCCAAAAGCATGAGCGTTGTCGCGTTGTTCGATGACACGTTAAACGACATATTAAAGTCCTCGCGATCGCCGTGAGCAATGACGAGCACGCAATCGCTTACGTATTCGCGAACGTCGTTATTCGCACCCATGACCGTTACCGTAAAAATGTTTTCGCTTCCCATGATTTACTCCTTGTTCTTGTATTCGTCGAAATTCTTTTGTGCTACTTGGATCTCGGCTTGCGCCTTTTCGAGCGAAGTAAGACATTCGCCGAGCTTGCTATGTAATGACCGTATATTCTGTATCGTCAGAGTCCCGTTCTCTACCTTTGCCGAAAGCTCGTCCGACAACGCTTCGACTGCGCGTATAATGCCGCTTTCTATAAGCTTCTCCTGCGTGCTTTTGATCCAAAGCAAGTGTTTGTAATATTCGTGCATCAAACAGCCCTCCATATTTCCGACGCTTTGGGCTTGTCCGTTTCACCCAAAATGTACTCGACGTCGACCACTCCGTATGCCGGGAGCTCGTCAAAATGCTGCTGTATATACCGATGCGCGGTCGTCATAGTACGCCTGTTCGACCACGCAAACGGGTCGTAATGCGCCTCTTGCCGCTCCATGCGCATTAACATTACGGTATCTTTACCGAAACCGTCGGCACGGAAGAACCGTTCTTCCTCGGGCGTTTCGCCGAATGTTTTTATTGCGAGCGCGACGATTTTCGTCATGCTGTCGCGTATTTCGATAAGTTTTGTTATCATGAATTTTTCTCCTATTATTGTTGACTTTTTATTTGAATTGTAGTATAATAAGAGCATTGAAGGTTGCTCTCGCACCTGTCTTTTTATCTCGTCCGTTTGCTTGCAGGCTTTGGGGACGAGATATTTTTTTGCGATTTTTGGGATCGCGCAACCGTAAACTTCTTGTATGTAAGCAGTTCGCGAATTGCGTCGTCAAGCTCGATTCGGTCATCCGCTTGCGCATACAGCTTCCCGTCGAGATATATTACATATCCGCCGAAACTGTATTCTGTGCTCACAGCATGTGTCTTACCGTCTTGATCGACATACTTCGTAATTTTCACTTGGCACCTCCTTGTAATAATGCTTGTCCGCACGATGCGGATTATGTAGTGTCACGCAGCTGCCGCGCGATTTCGGCTTGTCGAGCTTCGAGTTCGACACGCCGCGTTTCGGCGCGCTCCCACTTTCTGCGCATTCGCTCTTTCTCCCAATAGTTCGGGTCGAACTCGCGATTGCACTTTACGTGAAACTCGTAATTGTCCTCGGCGACGACGACGTACGGCTTCGACATGAACTCGTCATACGTCAGCACTCGCCCGTCCGCCATGACACATGTTACTATTGGATTTATTCGTCGCTTTCGCATGATTTACCTCGTTGTTGTATATGCCCGTGCGCCCGCCCGCGTTACAGCAAGTCGTCGACTTTACAATCGAAGAACTTGCACAGCTTGTCGAGCGTGTCTTTGCGAGGGAACGCCTTGCCACTCTCGATACGCGAATATCCTT
>CAJULK010000064.1 GCA_910587455.1 uncultured Christensenellaceae bacterium
CGCTTCGCGCGCACCGTCGAAATCGCATAGCTCGAGCTTGATCTCGCCGTCGCGAATAAGCTCTTTCGCTTTGCCGTCGGTGCTCCGCGCCACTGTGTAGCGTCTATTGCAAAAGGGACATTCTACCACCCCCCCCCCCGCGGTTTTCGACGTTCAACTGCCCGCCGCAGCTCTTGCACGTCATGCTCATAAGTTCCATGTGGGTTGCTCCTTTACAATTAAAAATTAATAATTAATAATTGCGGTCGATTTTAGATTGAAATGGCGATGTGTCTTTTAATTGTTGTAGGGGACTTTAGCCCTCATGCGTCCCATATTATCAATCACTCAACCTTATTTATTATACATAATCTTACACAATATGTCAACGGTTTTCAAACGTGAACTTCAACCCGATGATCTCTCGAATGTTATCGAGAAGCTCCATAACGTCCGCCGTCGCACCGTGCGGCACGTACGCGCTTTCCGTTCTGCCGTCGCGGATCTCCGCCGCAACTCTGTCGAACTGCGTGAGCATGGCGTTGTTATCGCCCGCCGTCCGCTCGGTTATGCCGTCGTGACGGTAGACGAGCGATTTGCCTTCGTGGTACTTGCCGCCTTTAAGCGTCCAACCGTCGCCGACAATCTCTATCCTTTCGCCCACACCGCGAAGCCCGCGCACCGACGCTTTAATCTTAACGTCGAAACCGTCGTACTTAAAAGTTATATCGTCGTCGACGTCCACGCCGAATTTGAACCGCGCTTTCGCGTCGATGCCGTTCGGCTTGCCGAACAATCTATAAGCATAAGTGATCGGGTACACGCCGACGTCGAGAAGCGCGCCGCCCGCAAGCTCGGATTTTAACAGCCTGCTTTTCTTGCCGAACGCTATCGGCAAACACAGCGTGATGAGCGCGTTTTTCACACTGCCCGCACGGCTGTCCGTTACCTCTTTCGCGGCGCGCGCACTGTCCGAAAACCACGTCCACATTGCTTCCGAAAGATAAACGTTATTCTCTTTCGCGAGCGCGAAAAGTTCCGCCGCCTGTTCCGCGTCGGTGGTGAACGGCTTTTCGAGAAGCACGGGTTTGCCGCAACGAATGGCACGCGCACAATAATCGTAATGCACGTTATTGGTGACGTTTACGTACACGCCGTCGACGTCCGAAGCGTTTACGGCGTCCTCGAGAGATTTGTACGCCTTTGCGCCGTACTTGTCCGCGAGTTTTTTGCCGCGCTCGAACGTCCTGTTATACACGGCGGTTATTCTATGCCTGCCGCAAGCGGTTATCCGCCGCGCCACCGAGTGCGCTATGCCGCCTGCGCCTATAAATGCCCATTTGAACATATGTTCTTGCATAAATTTTTACCCGTATTGTTTTATATATTCATCAATCGCTTTCGCCGCGGATTTTCCCGCACCCATTGCGAGGATCACCGTCGCCGCGCCCGTCACCGCGTCGCCGCCCGCGAACACGCCTTCGCGCGACGTCTTGCCCGTGCCGTCCTCGACAATTATGCCGCCCCATTCGTGCACGGCGAGTCCGTCCGTGGTATTGCGAATGAGCGGATTGGGCGAAGTGCCGAGAGCCATAATCACGCAGTCGGCGGGTATATCGAACTCACTGCCTTCTATCGGCTCGGGACGCGCCCTGCCCGATTTATCGGGTGCGGACAGCTTCATTCTTCTGCAAGTGACAGAAACCGCATTGCCGTCCGCGCCGTTTATCTCGACGGGGGTTGCGAGCATTTCG
>CAJULK010000065.1 GCA_910587455.1 uncultured Christensenellaceae bacterium
CGACGTAAAATTCTCCCAAGCCGTCGATAACAACGTCGGGCGCGTACTCGCCGTAAGACAAAACGTTTATCTTTATGCAGTCGAGGATAAAGAAGAAGTTTATCACTTCTATTTTAAGCGTATGCCTGCCTGCCGCGAGATTTCTGTGCGCTATGCGCGTATCCAAAAACATGGGGTCGTCGAACTCGATTTTGCCATCATTCCAATACTGAGCGAGATTGCACGCATTGGGCGACATTACAAGTCCGTCGATACGCACGATGACATGATCCCTGATAGCGAAGTTAACACCCAATTGGCTCGCCGCGACTGCATTGACGTCCACCGTCGCGGCTTCGGCGAGATAGAAATCGAACGTGAACACCGTGTTTTCGGCTTCGGGGTGGGTTGCCGTAACGGGTTTGCCCGTAAATCCGTCTATGGCGCGTCCGCCGCTCGCACGCTTATCGGAGATCACGTTATACGCGCCGTAAGGCTGACCGATAACAAGTTCGGCATAATCGTCACGCGCGACGACGCCCGACGGATCGAGGTGTTCCCCTTCCATTACGAACGTGCCCGCGCCGTCGATATACACTTCGGGGTGCTTTTCCATGAACGCGCCTTTCGACACAGTCTTTACGGTGAGCGCGTCGAAATTCGCATGCGGCGAGTCGATTGAAATATGCAAAAGATGTTCGCCCGCCGTGAGGTCGTAAAACCCGAGGTCGGTATCTTTCCAAACGATCTCGCCTTTTTCGGGATCGCCCGCGCGAATGTTGTGCTCGTTGAACTTAATTTTTTCGCCGTCGAGAGTGATCGTCGCGTCCTTAATAAATTTCCAATCCGCGCCGCTCGCCGCAGACATTATAAGCTGAACGGTGCTGTTCTCCGCCGCCGTTATGACCGTCGAAACCTCGCCACGCATAAGTGCGAAAGCCGCTTTTCCGCCGTCCGCGCCGACGTTATCGAGAACGCACAGCTCGCCTTGTTCGAGATGATACGTTTCGAGATAATCTTCGCGCGTCGTCACTCTTTCAAGCCCGAACTCCTCGAATTGCAGTGCGGTGCTTTCGCCCGCCGCCGCAAGCTCGAGACTGCTCCCGCTGTAATACTTTCCGACATAGAAATCGAAGTAATCTATGCACGGCACGACGCCGTCGAGCACTCCGAAAGTGAGGGTGTTCGCGCCCTCTTTTATCTTTAGCCCGCGAACGACGAAGTCGCTCCACACAAGCCCGTCCGTTTCGCTCGCTTTCGCGATAGCCGCGCCGCGCATAATTCCGATTGCGCCGGAATTGCTCGTACCCGCATAATTTAGATACGGCAGTATGTTCGAGCCGACCTGCATTACGTGCTCGGTCTACGGGTTCGCGACTCTAATTACGAGCGTGACGTCGTCTTTCGCTTCCGTCGAATTAAAAGTAAACCCGAAATAATTGTTGGTGTTGCCGTAGTTTGCATAAGCTACGGTCAGCTTCCCGCGGCCAAATTCTTCCATCGGACGGGAATAGACCGCTTCCTTCGGGCTGGACTGGCAACTCGTCAACACACAAAAAGCAGAAAAAGCCGCAATAAGTGCATTTTTACGTTTCATTCTTAAAAACCCTCCATGTAAAATAATGCTTTTAGTTAACAAGGCCGCGTGAAATCTGCGGCCTTGTTAACTAAAGAGATTTGATTGGGTCCTTCAGTAACAGTAGCTATCTCAGGATAATAGTTGTTGTT
>CAJULK010000066.1 GCA_910587455.1 uncultured Christensenellaceae bacterium
AATTCCGAAATATCTATCTCGGGAATACTCTACGTGCCGAAAAAAGCCGTAACGCATTTTTTATGCCATTGCGCCGACTTTTCTTTCGAGGATGCCGACTCCGCTATCTGCTTGCCGCAAAATAAACATTTCATAAACGTTCGCTCTCCACGCTCACATTGCCTATACAGTCTTTACACCCGACAAGCAATAATCCGAATCTGTCCCTGCGATCGATCTTCCAGCTTTTTACCAAAACATCCAAAAGCCATCCTTCCGGTATGAGCCCGTCGAAAAACGAAAATAACGTTTTTGACTCGTACGCCTCGCGCCTAAGCGGCAACGTCAAACTGACCGAAGTCGCATTGTCTGTTTGCAAATACTCCGTGTCGTATATGAACGAATATCCGTCGTCGGTCTCTTTCAACTCGCCGGCGAATGCTCCGGAAACGTAAATGTACGCGGTTCTGTAAATCATCTGTCTATCCTCTGCGGAACGACATGCGCTCCGAACATAGCAAGCGCCTGATTGACCTTATCCAACCGAACGGTCTGTTTCCCCTGCTCGAGTTCGCGTACGAATCTGAGTCCAAGTCCCGACCGCATTGCAAATTCTTCTTGAGTAAGTCCCAAAGCCTTTCTATGCTGTTTTACGTATTCGCCGATGTTATTCATTGCTTTATATTATACCCTTTAGGGACGAATGTCAAGCATTTTCAATATATTATACCCGATTGGGATCATACTATAATATTTATGAATATTTATACCCGATAGGGATTATAACAGCCTTTCATATCCATAAATAAAAAGTACGTGCGTTATTGACATTACCTACTTAAAAGCGATAAAACTCGTAAAAAAACGACGCATAAATTTTGTTAGAATGTATACATGAACATCGATGTTTCGGAAGAACCTCAATTACAGAACGCGTTACCGGACCAAGCGACGAACGACACGCTGTTTTTCGACGACGTTATGACTGCGCTTGCCGCAGCCGCGCCGCCGGGCAGTACGGTAAAGATAATCGGTTTCGAGCGTGCCGACATGTTTTTGCGCGCGGGATACAAGACCGTCGAGAACGAGCCGGACGTAACGATCGCGCGCGGCGGAGAACGCGAGTTCGAGATCGCGCGGCGCACCGAGTGCGGCAAGCTGATACTCTGCCCCACTCACGGCTACACGGCGGCGGCAAGCGCGGTATACCGTGCTCGCGACAAGGCATTCGCGATAATGCGGCGCGGCGATAAACCGTTTGCGGCAGTGTTCGACGTATCGGACATCGACGACAACCTTGCGTCGCTGTTCGGCGAGATAGTCTCGCTCGATCTTGCGGCGTTCGACCTGACGTTTTCGGCGTACATGCGCGGCGAGCGCACGGACGAGCGCGTAACGAGCGAAGTGACGCAGCTCGTAGCCGCGCTGACAGCCGAGCTCAAACCGCTCGAAAAGAACCGCACCGAACAAAAACGCGTGTTGCTGAAAGCCGGCAGACAGGCGGCGCGCATAGTGGAAAAAACGCCGGAACTGCTGCACGGTTCGGGCGCGGCGCAGACCGCGGAGGCGTTCAGGATGCTGTGCGCCGCAGAGGACCGACCGCTCGGCATGCGCGGCGAAACGGAAATGCTGCTCGGTGCGTACGTTATAGATTTTTATATCAAGAGCCTGACGTCCGCAAAACCCGAATTCCCGCCGAACAACAACAAACGTATCGACAGCGTGTG
>CAJULK010000067.1 GCA_910587455.1 uncultured Christensenellaceae bacterium
GAAGAAGTGCCCGAGGGCTTTACGGAGCCTACCGATAGGCTTACTCAAGCTGACAACGAATAGTAGAAAAACGTCATTAATATCGTTTGACATTTGTTGCGAAAAGTGCTAATTTATACTACACACGGACGCACCGCCCGCATCATGCGGGCGGGCGTACCGATTTACTACTCTATAGGCAATAGGTTATGCAGAACAAGTTTTTACCGGAAATTCATATAGCCGCCGAACAAGGCTGGATAAACGATCCCAACGGTCTTATCAAGTTCAAGGGCAGGTATCACGCTTTTTATCAGTCGTATCCCGCCGATACTTTTTGGGGTCCGATGATTTGGGGACACGCGGTGAGCGACGATCTCACGCATTGGGAGATCCTGCCCAACGCGCTGTATCCCGACAGAAAGTACGATCGCGACGGATGCTTTTCGGGCAGTGCGATCGAATGGAACGGCAGTCTTTATCTAATGTACACAGGTCACAGCTTAAACGGCGGCGGAAGCGCGGTGCGGCAGGTGCAGTGCCTCGCGAAAAGCGATGACGGCGTATCTTTCTCCAAACTCGGCGTAGTTATTTCGGAGGACGATTTGCCCGATGATTACGTCCCCGAAGATTTTCGCGACCCGAAGGTGTGGCGCGAGAACGGCAAGTTCTATGCTATCATCGCGGCGCGGAAGCGGCACGGACGCGGCAGGCTTCTCGTGTACTCGTCCGACGATCTTATGAAATGGACGTTCGAGTTCGACGTGTTCGGCAGGGATTGCGCGGGTATAATGCTCGAGTGTCCCGACTACAAGCCCGAACTCGGCGTGCTTATTTACAGCGAGCAATTCGCGCCGATGGACGGCAGTCGGCATCTCAATATACATACCACGCGGTATGTGCTCGGCAAGCTCGATTACAAAAACAAGCGGTTTTCGGGCAGTGACTGCGGGCATATATGCGACTACGGTTTCGATTTTTACGCGCCGCAAACTTTTCTCGACGAGAATTTAATGATAGGCTGGATGGATATGTGGGACCGTAACCATCCGTCGTACATATACGGGTTTGCGGGCATGCTCACGGTGCCGCGGCGCATCGAAATAGTCGGCGGCAGAATGATGCAAACCCCCGCGATCGTCACGCAGGCGGGCGTCGCGAAGAAAATCAAAAGCACGCTGTCCGATAAGATGATAACGGGCATGTTCACCGTTTCGGCGAAGAATTTGCGGTCGCTCGACCTCAAAATGCGCTGCGGCGGAGATTGCTTTACTTCGCTCAAGCTCGTAGGCGGCGAGTGGGTATTCGACAGGTCGAATTCGGGCGCGGAAATAAGAATGCACGAAAAAGACCCCGACAGCGTTCGCGGGATACGCAGAATGCCGTTCGGCAGCGGGTACGAAACGCAGCTGACCGTCGTCATGGATAAGTATTCGGTGGAGATTTTCGAGAACGGCAGAGTCCTCACTTCGACGATCTATCCGCCCGACGGCGCGGACGGCTTGGAGCTTAATCTCGACGCAGACGAGTGCGTGTATACGCGATACGATATAAGCCCCGCAAAATAAACGAATAATAACGACAGATCCCGCAGAGAAGATTTCTCGGCGGGATTTTGCGTGCCGAAAAATATGTGTATAATGCGTTAATGATACGAACGACCGTTTTTTGTGACGAACGGGAGTTTTTTTGTCGTTTCTGCAACGATAATTGCCGTTTG
>CAJULK010000068.1 GCA_910587455.1 uncultured Christensenellaceae bacterium
ACACCTTTACGATCGACGTTCCGTTCGCGTCGGGACGTACGGCGAAAATCGTCGGCGGGACTACGGTCAAGTACAAGAATTACAATGAGTTCATCGACGGCGAAAAATACGTCTAGGATCTCGAGGAGGGTACGCTTCTCGAGGACGCGACAAATCACTTCAAAATGATATGCGACGCGGAAGGCAATGCGTATCTCTACCGCGGCGTAGCCGTTCCCAAAAAGACGAACGAGTACAAATACCTGCTTGCCGAAAAAACCACCTGGAGCTATAACAACTCCAAACTGACGGTAGGCGGTAAGGACGCGACCGTCACCGATAAAGCGGTTTCGCTCGAATACAAATACGCAAGCCAGCTCGGCGACAAAGATCTCACGCTTACGTGCGCCGATGCGTCCGCGCTTCTCGAAGAAGGCGGCGGCATAAACTACATAGCACTCTTTACGGGCAAGGCGGGCGACAAAGACATTTCGCTCAAAGTAAAAGCGGACGGCACGGCGGAGTTTAAGGGTGCGTTCAACAGCACTCAATTCACCTGGGCGCGTTATGCCGACAAACTCGTGTTCAAAGAGGTCGGACAGACGAAAGATCCCATCGAATGTACTATCGGTAACGACGGCAGTTGCACGTTCGTATTCGACAACAAGTACGGAGAAACACAGCTCGGCGGCACCGTAATCGCTTCCGATTGCAGCGCGATACCGCAAACGGCGGTCGTGACGTTTACTTCGGACAATCAAACGGCGGGGACTAAACTCGAAATGTATGCCGACGGCACGGGACGGTTCTTGATATTCAACGGCATGATGCACGCAGACATTACGTGGACGTCGACTGCGGACTCGCTTACTCTGACGCTGGTCGACAGCAAGAACGGTACGCTCGGTTCTGTCACCGTCGAGGGCACTTCCGCGACGTTTACCTGGAATTACGCTCCCGCTTTCGCAGGCAATCAAGAAGTGGGCGGAACGTTTACATGTGCCGACATTTCCGCGCTTCTGCAGGCGGAATAAAAGTTCCGTCATAACGGTAGCAATATGAAAAAAGAAATCTTGAAAAGAATGGGCGCGGCGGCTACGGCTGCGATACTTCTCGTCCCGACGTTTGCTTTTGCGGGATGCGGCGGAGATACGCCGCCCGAGGGCGACGATCAGCCGCCTGCGGATACCACCGCGAACGTCGTCGATAAGAGCGGCACGCCGTACGTGTCCGCGCTCGACGAATACAAAGTTTCGGGCGTGAATGCGAAGTGGATATGGGCGGACAGGTTCGTATCCAATTCGTACGTCGCGTTTAGAAAGACGTTCGACCTTGCCGAAGTCGATGCGAACGCGTCGCTCGGCGTGTCGGCTGTCAGTAAGTGCTATGTGTGGGTGAACGGGGAACTCGTTATATTCGACGGACCGAGCAAACGCGGGCTTACCAAGTACGACGGGTTTTTCGAGCGGGTAAAGATCGGCGACAAGCTCGTCGCGGGCAGTAACAACGTCACCGTGCTTGTGTCGTTCAACGGTCGCGACAGCAATTCGTACGTCGAACCGGAAACGGAGAACGACGACGGATCGACGAGTAAAGTCGCGGGGCTTGTCTGCGAAATAAAGTCGGGAAGTACGACGATCGGCACCGACGAAAGCTGGAAATGTTTGCGGCTCAAGGAATACAAGAACAAATCTCAGCTTCGCGACGAGTGGCCCG
>CAJULK010000069.1:0-1008 GCA_910587455.1 uncultured Christensenellaceae bacterium
GTCGCGTGGAATGTACGGCACGGCGAAATTTTCGCATACTCCGATGGCTATATGCTCGGCGATCGCCGTCGCATAGTCGGGATCGCAGGCGAGTTTCATGTCGTCGAAACAGGTCATGTATCCCATGTCGACGATACAGGTCGCGCAGTTCGCGCCCGAAAGCCCGCCGTCCGAACACGTCGTGCACCGCTTTATCAGTCCGAGTTTCGCGCATATGTCCTCGCAGAGCACGCGCGAGGCGGGGTAGAACCGCCCGGGCGAACAGCGCGTCACGCAACCCGATACGTCGTTGAACGTGCGCCGCGACCCGAACGCCGCGAGCGAGAGTATTATCGCCGCATCCGCTCGGTGTCTGAAAATATGCCCGATCGCGTCCTGCGATTCGGTAGGCGTCGGCAGATCCGCAATATCGAAACCGCAACGCAAAAGTGCCGCTTCGGTGAGAAGTTTCGCGTGTTCGATCGCTTCCGCGCCGTCGATGCGCCGCCCGATATAAGGCATAACCGGCGACGTTCCGCAATTCGCGCCGCCCACTGCTATAGTAAAAATATCCATATACTATATATATGTGCGGTTACGCGCCGCGTGTGACGTCGCAACCGCAATTTAATTCATAGTGGTTTACAAGGAATTGCAATAAAATGCTTGACAAATCAATCGAATATGGGGTATAATAAGTGACATGAAAAGGACGTTTTCGATTACAGGAATGACGTGTGCGGCATGTGCCGCGCATGTGGAAAAGGCGGTAAAGGCTCTCGATCTCAATTCGGTCGAGGTCAATCTTTTGATGAACCGCATGACGGTAGAGGGAGAAGCCGGCGACGGCGATATTATCGCGGCGGTGGAAAGCGCGGGGTATGGCGCGAGTCGATACGGCGGCGACGATAAAAACGCGACGAAGGCGCAAAAGCCTGTCGACTATTCGCGAACGCTGCTTGCTCGGTTTATCGCGTCGATGGTGTTTTTACTGCCGCTCATGTGGTTTTCCATGGGGCATATGTGGGG
>CAJULK010000069.1:1018-1695 GCA_910587455.1 uncultured Christensenellaceae bacterium
CTGACGACTCCCGTGCTCGTCATAAACGGGCGGTTCTTTATAGGCGGTGCGAAAAGCGTGTTGCACCGCGCTCCGAACATGGATACGCTCGTGTCGCTCGGCAGCGGCGCATCGTATATCTACGGCGTGGTCGTGCTGTTTCTGATAAACGGCAAGGCGGCGGCTGGCGATATATCGGGCGCGGCGGAACTTGCAATGAACTTGTTTTTCGAGTCTGCCGCCATGATACTCGCGCTTGTGACGCTCGGCAAATATCTCGAGTCGAAATCGAAGGGCAAAACGCGCGCCGAGGTTGATAAGCTGTTGCGGCTGCGTCCGCAGACGGCGAACGTCATTCGCGACGGCAAGCAGATAAATATTCCCGTGGACGAAATAGCAGTGCTGCCCGGCGAGTATGTGCCGTGCGACGGCGTCGTCGCAAGCGGCGGCACTACTCTCGACAAGTCGGCGGTAACGGGCGAATCTATCCCTGAGGAAGCGACAGAGGGCAGTGCGGTGACGTCCGCGACGTTGAACCTCACGGGGCGGATAGAGCTTCGCGCCGAAAAGGTTGGGGCGGATACCACTCTTTCCAAGATAATCGAGCTTATCGAAAATGCGGGCGGAAGCAAAGCTCCCATTCAAAAGATAGCCGATAAAGTGTCTGCGGTTTTCGTGCCCGTCGTGTGCGCCGTCGC
>CAJULK010000070.1 GCA_910587455.1 uncultured Christensenellaceae bacterium
CGAATAATCGAAAGTAAGCCCGCTCACCATAAACCCGCACAGCAGGATTATGACCGAGTGCAATACGAGCGAGGTTATGCGGCTTGCCGTGCGGCGATGCTGTTTTTTCAGTCTGAAATACGGAAAAAGCATGACGAACGCGGCGGGTATAATGAGCAGCAACAACCACGGCTGCTCGAATTTTGCGGAGATCGCATTCATAAAACTAATACTGTTCACGATATTGCAACCCCCATTCCAAACTTACCAACACGAACAGCGCGATCGCTATCCACATGAATATATCGCGCGTGTCGTTTTGCACGTTCGTATCCGTGCCGATGCCCGTCATCACGACGGGATTGACAAGGTTCGTACCGTTCCTGCCGAACACGCTTTCTCGCGCGGGTATGCGCACGAAAAACTCGTCGGTCACCGATCTGCCGTTTTCGAGCGTTTGGGTCACGGTGTACGTGCCCGATACGTCCGCATTTATAGTGACGGGAAATTTGTCGTAGGTCGTTTCGCCCGCCGAGGTCTTTACCGTCATTGCCGTTGCACCCGCACGCGCGTTGAGCCGCACCTCGTCGCCCGCTCCGAACAACGTTTTCGACACGGTGCGCGCCATCGCAAACTCGCAAATATTATTGACAAGCAGCGGAAAGTCTACAAGCTCTACGGGCAGCGACGTCATATGTATATCGAGCGCAAGAACCGCAATGCGCGTAGAGCCTTCGCTCTTTGCGAGAAGCACGGGTTCGTTATTGCACGACATCACATTCTCGAAACCCGCGTGCGTCAACACCTTGGTGTACTGCGTCGCGGTAAACTTGGACGGCGAAATCCCGTTCATAATTGTTTTGAACGTTTCGCTCGAGCCGGACGCGGAAAAAAAGAACTTGCCGCGCGCCGTGCCGTTGAGCGTTATGCCCGTGAGCGATTTTATTCGATCGGGCGGATCGACGAACCATACCGCGCCGTCAGTGGGGAGAGCCGACGGACAAACGCCGTCGTAAACGTACAAGTCGTAGCCGCTCGTCTTTGCTGGCGACGTTTCGCTCACGAGATCCACTTTGCACTTGCCCGTAGCGTGCAACGCACTGAACAAAAATCCGGGGTTCTCGCTTTCGAGCTGTACCTTGTAAGACTGAACGCTTTGCTTATATATATCGAAAGTATTGTCGTACGCGAAACTGTCGTCGATCTCGAGAGTGACGCTCGCCCTCGAATACTCGGATATGCCGAGACTGTTCCAAACGACCTTTGCACTGCCGTTCTCGTCGCACACCGCAATGCCGGGCAAACGCTCTTTGCCGTCGACAGTAAGTTTTACGGGGATCTCCGCCGCCGCGCCGTAGCCCGCCAGGATTCCGTCCAGTTCCGGACTGCGTTCCACATCATTCAGGCCCGAGTTGGAATATTTTAATCCCTCGTCAGTCTCAAAATTGGTCCTGGAGGTCAGATACTTCAGCAGACGCACTGCTGCCTCCGGCTCTTTTGTATCTGCGCTGACCGCGAAAATATTGCTTGCCCCTCCCAGTGATCTGGAGGGAAGTCCGTCTATTCCCGGAAGCGGAAATGTTCCAAGCTCCATCGTATCCGGCGCATTATCCATGATATATTCCAGTTTATCCGGGGCGATCATCACCTGAGCCAGCTTTCCCTGCAGAAAGAGCTGCGCGGTGGTATCCAGATCCGAGGTCATGAAGTTCT
>CAJULK010000071.1 GCA_910587455.1 uncultured Christensenellaceae bacterium
TCTCGAGCGTACGCGCGCCGTACAGTTTCGTTTCGCCCGATTCCTCGTCGTATTCCTCCGCGCCGCAACCGTAGAAAGCGAACGCGCCGATTTCTTTCACTGCGGCGGGGATCGTAAAGCTCGCATTCTCCTGATCGCCGTCCGCACATTTCTCCGTGCCGAGCATGTTGCACTTATAGAACGCCGAGCGACCTATATACTCGACGCCGACGGGCAAGCCGTCTATAGCGAGCATATGACAGTTATAGAAAGTGTAATCTTCTATACGCTTCAATCCCTCGGGCAGCGTCACCGAAACCAAATTCGCACAGCCGCTGAACGCGCCGCGTCCTATGCTTTTCACGCTGTTAGGGATATTGACGACATCGAACTTCGCGTTCTGCAACGCGTAGACCGCTATGCCGACCGTGCCTTCCGCCACGTCGAGCGTGCCGCCTATATCCGGCTTGCAATCCACAAGCCAATTATCGGCGTACACCGCACCGCTCGAGCTTGCGAAAAGTCCGGTATTTCTGAACGTCCACGATCCGACTTTTTCCACCGTGTCGGGAATCGTTATCGTTGCGAGAAGCGTGCAACCGTAAAACGCGTTGTCGCGTATCTCTACGAGCGAACTTGCGCCAAGCTCGCCGTTCTTATATTCGCCGAGGTGCGCCGCGCGAAGTTTCACGCAGCCCGTGAACGCACGCTCGCCGAGCACGCGCACGCCGCTGCCGATAGCGACCGCGGTAAGCTCGGGACACCCCGCAAACGCGAAGCCGCCGATGATCTCGACGCTGTTCGGAATGACGAGCGTGTCGAGATTTTTACACGCCGCGAAAGCATAGTCGGCAATTCCGCGCGGCATATTGCTCTTTAAGCTCGCCTCGTAAATCGCACCGCGTTGCGTCCTGACTTTGGGCGCAATGAACCAATCGCCGATATACACCATGCTGTCCTCGGCGTTCCAAATGGCGGTATTGTAAAACGCGTCCGCGCCGATGCTTTCGAGTTTGTCGTCGAGGGTGACGGTGCCGAGGTTGGTGCAACCGCGGAACGCGCCTTCGCCCACCCGCCTCACGCTCTTGCCGAGCTTTATGTCGAGGATCAACGAACAGTTCGAAAATGCGTAATTGCCTATATCTTCGAGCTTGTCGCCGAACGTGATGAACTTGACTTTCGTATTCGCGTAGAACGCGTTTTCGCCTATCGTCTTAAGCTCGCTGCCGAAAACTATTTCCTCGGTGCGGGTACAGCCCGAAAACGCGTGATCGCCGATATATTGCAGGCTGTCGGGCAGTTTCAACGCGTCGAGCATTTCGCAGTTGATAAACGCATTGTCGCTTATGCCGATAAGCGTGTTCGGGAACGTAATGTTCACGAGCGACCGACAGTTCGCGAACGCACTGCTCGGGATCTCCGCCACGCCGCTCGGTATGACTATATCCGAATCGAGCACGCGACAGCCCTGAAACGCCTTTTCTCCGATATACGTAACGTTCTCGGGGACGTTCGCGGCGGTGAGGAACGAGCAGTTATAGAACGCCTGATCGCCTATGCGCGTTATGTTCCCGCCGAGCGAGATCGCCGTAAGCTGAGTGCGGTTGGCGAACGCTCTGTCGCCCACTTGCGTGACGGGTTTGCCGCGGTAAGTGTCGGGAACGACGACGCTGCCCGTCGCACTGCCCATGCTCGAAACCTCGTACTCG
>CAJULK010000072.1 GCA_910587455.1 uncultured Christensenellaceae bacterium
CGCTGAAATACACGCCGTACGCGACAGGATAGAACCGACCGCGCGCGAAAAGAACAGGCGCGACGCCGCGGAGCTGGCGGCGGTCATAAACAATGCCGAGAACGTATGTTGTTCGTATTGCACCGCGGAAGGCGGACGGTCGGCGCTGCTTGCCGCCGCCGATACCGCAGAGCATAGGTCCGAAGATGCGGACGCATTGCTGAAGCGTTCGGATGACCCGAGCGAGATAGCGTACTATGCGTGCGCCGAATCCGCCGCGCGCGAGCTTGCCGCAAG
Organism: uncultured Christensenellaceae bacterium; assembly: GCA_910587455.1. Lineage (GTDB taxonomy): Bacteria > Bacillota > Clostridia > Christensenellales > Pumilibacteraceae > Anaerocaecibacter. The sequence goes on from CAJULK010000072.1 coordinate 277, forward strand.
AAAGGCTACGAAGTATTCCGCGTCGCTCGATTCGGCGGCGGGGGATATAAAGAAAGCCTCGGGTTTTGTGAACAATGTGGGTTCAGTCACACTGCGTTCGCTTTCCGCGAGCGAACTGTCGGCGTGGTTTTCGTGCCCTTATAAGCGGTTTTTGAAGTATACGGTGGGCGTAGGCGAGCGCAAACGCGACAAAGTGGCTGCGCTCGATTTCGGCATTATAATGCACTCGTTCATGGAATCGCTCGTAAACGAGTACGAACGCGACGGAGATATGGATTGCTCGGAAACGCACGTGCGCGAGCTTGTAAACGCCGCGCTCGAAAAAAGCGAAATCGAACTTACCGATGACGATGCGCTGTTATACGAGCGCATGCTGTCGGACGCGCGGCGGTTTGCGCTCGACAATAAAACAGTGATAGAGCGCGGGAAGTTCGTGCCGAAGTTTGCCGAACGCGAATTCGAGGGCGATATTGCGCTCGGCACGGCGCAAGTGCCGTTCAAAGGCAAGATAGACCGCATAGACGTTTGCGGCGACAAAGCGCGTATAATAGATTACAAGACGAACAGCGGCAAACGTTTCGACGTCAAAAGCTGTATCGACGGTACGGATATGCAGTTGCCGCTCTATGCCGCCGCAGTGCCCGATTATGACGTAGTCGGATTTTTCTATATGCCGATGCGCCCCGAATACAACGCCAAAGGCGAGCTTTTGAGCGGCGCGTTCGTCAAGGACGTGGAATTGGCAAAAGCGTTCGACAGCGGGATAGAGTGCGGAGAGCAGCCGCCCGTTATAAAAGCGCGGTTGACAGCAAACGGCGCGGCGTTCAAAAATCCGTCAGCTACTGTCATGGACTATTCCGATTTCGAGCGGCTCAAATATACGTGCGTCGCCGCGGCGGGGGTTGCCGCGGACGAGATAGCGTGCGGATATATCGAGCGTTCGCCCGCGGACGGCGCATGCGTTTATTGTCCGTACGGCGCGCTGTGCTCGGACAAGCGGTCGAGGTAGCGGCGATGGGCAAAGTCGAATTTACGAAAGAACAACAAGCCGCCGTATACGGCGTCGGCAATACGATAGTTTCGGCAGGCGCGGGCAGCGGCAAAACCGCCGTCATGATCGAGCGCATAACCGAAAAGCTCAAAGCCGGCAAAGGCTTGGAAAATATGCTCATCGTCACGTTCACGCGTGCGGCGGCTGCGGACATCAAGGTAAAACTCGTCGAAAAACTAAAGGACTTGCGCAAAACGCATCCCGCGGCGGCGCAAGCCGCGCTCGAGGCTTTGCCCGTGTCCGATATAGGCACGTTGCACGGATTTTGTCAGCGTCTGATAAAAACGTATTTTTATGCGGCGGGCGTCGATCCTTCTGCGGTCGTGTGCGAAGACGGCGAGGCGAAAATATACAAGCG
>CAJULK010000073.1 GCA_910587455.1 uncultured Christensenellaceae bacterium
TTGCGCCGTAAGCGTGGGGATTTCAAAGAACGCTTGCACCGCATTCTCGTAGTTCTTGCCGCCGATCTGCACGCCGTTGATGTTGCTGCGGTCGAACGAACCTTGGTTGTTGATAAACAGCGGCGCGTTGGAGATCGGATAGATGATGTCTTGGGCTTGCTGTCTTTGCGTCCAAAGGTTTTTGGCGAACGTCGTCATTTGCGCCTCATCCTCGGGCGTCACTTCGTACTGCAACGCTTTTGCCGCAGACGTGATGCGGGTGAAGTCGCTCAGCATTTTATCGGAATGAGCGAAGCGTATAAACTTCTTAACAATGTCTTTCTTGTTTTCGGCAAGCGTCGATTTAACGAACGTTACGCCCTGCGTCGGGTCGTAGTAGGTTTGCCCCTCGCCGACCTTGCTTGCGTCGGCTTTGGGCATCGGCATCCAGCCGAACTGCCGCTCGCTCTTACCTTTGGCAAGCGTATACGTTGCGGCAACTTCCTCGAACGAATGCGTCGCCTCGCCTTCCCACCATGTGCCGTCGAGCAACATGGCGATCTGTTTCTTGCCGTCGAAGCCCGACTTTAAGTACCGCAGTTGCGCGCTGTGGTGACTTACCGTCATATTGGAGGATCCTTCGGCTTGCCAATCGGTTTTATGCACGATCTTTTCGACGAGGTCGAGCGCCTTACGCCGCCCTTCGAGGTTGGCGACTTTGTAAGCAGTGCTTTCGGTTATCGTTTGGTCGGCAAGCGGCGCGCCGCTATTGTCGATGAGCGTCGGAACTACTCTGCCGTCCAGCTCGTAGCCCGCGCGCATATTCGCACCCTCATAGTCGGTGATGAGCGCGTTGAGCAGACCGCCGACGTAACCTTTATAATATTTGCCCGTCCAAATAAACGGCGTACAACCGTTTGCGGCAATATACGTACACAGATCGAGGAAATCGTCGTAAGTGGCGGGCATACCGTCGTCGGCGGAATAGTCTACGCCGCCGACCGTGCCGCGCTTACCGTCGGGACCTGCCGACAGATCGGTCATATCGGAAGTAAAACGGCTGTACAGATCGGGGTTGTTGCGCTGGGAATGGGAAAAATAGAAACCCTTCTGTTGCCATAGATCGATGTTGTAAACAATGCCCTCGTACGCCTCGTAGTGCGGGATCGAATCGTACCGCCCGTTCTTACTGTAATACGCCTGTTGCTCGGCGGTCATTTTGTCGGCGATCGCTCTGTTTTCTCCGAACTCGGTCAGATCGTCGGTCACCCAATCGGTGATGTCGAGCAACGCGCCGCTGTTTCGCAACATATGCACATACGTATACTCGGTAAAGTACACGTCTACCACGCCCGACTTGATGACCGAACCGCTACCCGAAAAGTAGTTTTTGCGGTTGTCCATCAAAATCTGTACGCCGACTTTGCCGTTGGGCTGTCCGTTGTCGTCAAGCCCGACATAATCGGCATATTCGGCTTCGAACTTCTGTTTGAGCGAGATCAGCCAGTCCGTACCGAACCCCGAATCAAAGTTAAACACATAAATCGGCGTTCTGTTCGGATCGAGCGCTTCGTTAAACTGGTTGTCATCCTTACTGCATCCCGTAAAGGCGCACGCGGCAAACGCCATGACTGCCGCAAACAATATCGCCGTAAATTTCTTTTTCACCATATTTCCTCCGTTTCTACATATCCGTATGGTCG
>CAJULK010000074.1 GCA_910587455.1 uncultured Christensenellaceae bacterium
GTCCTTGAGCACGGGCGCGGGGTTGTTGTCGATGGTGAGCATGAATTGCAACGTGCTGTACGGCTTGTCGCTACCCGGCATGCTGAACTCCACGGCGAGCATAACGCCGGGCGTCACTCTGAGCGGAGTAAGTCTCCACGTGCCGTCCTCGGCTTGGAATATGGAAACATATTCGGTCACGGAAGAGGAAACCGCGGATATCGACGTGATAACGTAGCCCTCGGCGGGATTGAAATAGTTGCCCGTGTCGGCGTCCGCAAGCGCGGCGGGAACGTTCTCATCCTCGCCTTCGTCCTTGACTTGCGTGCCCGCCATATCGGGCTTGCGCTCGACGAGCATATCCGTCGTCAGATCTACGGGAATACCGCGCACGCTCGAAACCTGTTTGAGACTGTCGACCTCTTTGAAGTCGTACACAAGCGACAAACGTATCTTAAAGCTCGAACCAAGCGAAGAATTGTTGTTTTCGCTGCCGTCGTACACGGTAACGGTAATGACCTGCTCGCCGAAATATCCTTTCTTGGGCGTGATCGTGAGTATACGGTCGTCATCGTCGCTTACTTTGTAAGTAGCGAGATCGTCGATCTCGGGTGCGCCGCGCTTGGTCGCAAAGAAGTTCGTCGGCGTATCTACTGCAACAAAGCAAATGCGCAAGTACGTTTCGGTTTTGCCCTTTTGATCGGGCGTATCGGTGGTGTTTATATCGGTCACGTAATCGGCTATATCGAGCGTGATCGTCTCGAGTTCGTCGCTCTCGTCCTCGGTCTTTACGGACGCGCCGACTATAGTCATGAGCGTATTGTCCTTACCGTCGAGTACGGACGGCGCGGAGTTGATTATTTCGATGACTATCTTCAGCGTAATTCCGCTCGACGCATCGTCGGCGTTAACGTCGCCGCATTTGTCGAGCACGCGCATGTACGCCGTAGCGGAATGATCGCGCGCGTAAGACGACGCCGTGATCGTAAAGCCGCTGAATCTATACCCGTCGTTGTTATAGAACGTAGGCGTGACGGTGGCGAGTTCAAATGACTTCTCGTCGGACTCGTACATCACTTTGTGAACGTCGTCCGTAACGTACTTGTCGTAATTTCCGCCCGCAACGGCAACGAGTCTGAACGAATCGGTATCCGAAAGCGCGGTCGTAAAGTCGGGATCGGAGAATATATCGCGGACGTTAAACGTCAACGGGCGCAGATCGCGTGAAACGTACGCATGCAAGGTATAATCCCTGCCGTCCGCCGTATCGCGCGAGAGCGAATAGCCGTAGCCCGTTTCCGCATCGCGGAAGCTGCCTATAGCCGCGCCGTTTACGTCGATGTCGCTGTTGAGAACGGTCACGCGCAACGTTACGGTAGCAGCCGCGCCGGACATATCCGTGCCCTCGAATACGATAGGCACTTCGACTGCGGACGAATATTTGCCGTCTTCGTCGCGCATATCTATTCTGCGATTTATCGTGACGGTTATTTCGTTGCGCGCTTTATCCACGGAAATATCGATAGCGCGGGTCTTGCCCTTGCTCTCGTCCCAATCGATACCGAGTCTCGTCGCCTCGGCGAACGCTTCGCGGTACTGTCTGTCGTTGTACGCGCCCGAGCCTTCTACCGTCACGTTGTCGAACGTATCGGAATCGGTGAACATCGAACCGAGCTCATCGAGATG
>CAJULK010000075.1 GCA_910587455.1 uncultured Christensenellaceae bacterium
CCTACACGACGCTCTTCCGATCTAATATCTCCACGCGCCCCGAATCGTTCTCTATGTTCAAACTGTAACTCGTTTCCACCGAAAGTACCATGCCGTTGTCGAAACGGATCATTGCGGTTGCGAGGTCTTCCACGTCGCAAATATTGCTTTCCCGCTCGTCGGCATTGTCGCCCAAGAAAAACTGCTTTTTGTCTTTGAGATTACTTCTGTCGCCGAGCTTACGGAACGTTGCGCCGTACACCGATACGGGCTTCGGGTTGCCCGCTATATAGCGCACCAAATCGATGACGTGCACGCCGAGGTCGATCATAGGTCCGCCGCCCGATCGCTTGCTGTCGGCAAACCAACCGCCCGGGTTGCCGTTTCTGCGCAAATACAATGCTTTTGCATAGTATATATTGCCGAGCATGCCGTTTTCCGCCATTTCTCTTGCGAGCGACGCGTCGTCGCCGAACCGGCGCACAAAGCCCAAACCGAGCACTTTGCCGCGTCTTTCCGCCGCGGCTTTCAGTTTTTCCGCATCTTGTGCACACATCGCCATCGGCTTTTCGCAGAACACGTGGCAGTCGTTTTCTATCGCAGCAAGCCCCGCGGGCACGTGCGCGTTGTTCCACGTGCACACGCTCACCGCGTCAAGTTCGGGTAGCTCCTTGAACATTTCGTTGTAATCGGTGAAAAGCCTCGTTATGCTGTATTTCTCGCCCTTTTCTTTGAGCGTATGCTCGTTGATGTCGCAGAACGCGTACAGTTCGCAACGCGGATCGGACAGATATCCGTCTATATGACACGATGAGATTCCTCCCACGCCGATAACGGCTATTTTATACTTTTTCATGTTTTTTACCTCTATAATAAAGTTTATTTTCGTTTCGATAATTTTTCTCGTAAGAAGTTCGCCGCAAGCTCTATATCCGCTGCGGGGTTCTCGCCGCACTCGCGCTCTATGGTAAGATATCCGTTATACCCTATCTCTTTGAGCGCTTTGAGATAGTTATCCCAATCCACGTTTCCTTGTCCGAGCGGCATTTCTATGATACTGCCCCAATCGCCTTGTTCCAGCCCGTAATACTGCGGGCAATACAGCGTGCGCGTATCCACTTTTTTGAGCTGTTTGCCGTCTTTTGCGTGCGTGTGGACTATGTAGTCTTTGAGCGTATACACCGCCTTTACGGGATCGTCGCCCGCACACATGACGAGGTTTGCGGGATCGAGGTTGACCGCCACGCCGCGGCTGCCGAGGTTATCCAAAAACTTTTTTAACAGTTCCGCTTTTTCCGGTCCCGTTTCCACGGCAAAGTGTCCGCCCATGGTGTCGGCGAACTCGGCAAGAGTGCGGCACACCTCGTGCATGCTTTCGTACTGTTTGCAATTAAAGTCCTCGGACACTACGCCGATATGCGTCGTCACAATATCCGTGCCGAGTTCTTTGGCGATTTCCATTATGCGCTTTTCTTTGTCTATCTGCGCTCTGTCACGCGTATAGTACATGTCGCACCCGAAATCCCCGCACAGCGCCGACACCTTTATTCCCGCGCCGTCGATTATCTTTTTAACTTCTTTGATCTCTTTCGCCGTCATTTTTGCATGTACTGTTTCCGTATCGGCATACATTTGCACGCCGTCGAGTTCGAGTGCGGCAATACTTTCTATTGC
>CAJULK010000076.1 GCA_910587455.1 uncultured Christensenellaceae bacterium
CGTATGCCATCTCGGAAACGGCGCGAGCATAAGCGCGGTCAAAAACGGCAAGTGCGTGGACACTTCGATGGGCTTGACACCGCTCGAAGGTCTTGTAATGGGCACGCGCAGCGGCGACATAGATCCCGCCGTAGTCGAATACCTGATGGGCAAAAAGGGATACGACATTCACCAAATGACGAACTATCTCAATAAGCAATGCGGCGTTCAAGGTATAAGCGGCGTCGGTTCTGATTTCCGCGATATAGAGAAAGCGGTTGCCGCAGGCGATTCCCGCGCGAAACTCGCCCTCGAAATGTTCTGCTACCGCGTCAAGAAATACGTTGGCGCATATGCCGCCGCCATGGGCGGATTGGACTGCTTGGTGTTTACGGGCGGTATAGGCGAACACACCGTTGCCGTGCGTGAGCTGGTGTGCGAGGGTATGGAGTATTTGGGCGTCAAGCTCGACAAATCTCTCAATGCCGATCCGCCACGCGGCAAAGAATTCGAGATCGGCGCGAAAGATTCTACCGTCAAATTGTTTATAATTCCCACCAACGAAGAACTGTATATCGCACGCGAAACGGTCAAACACAAAAACGATTGAAATTGAAAAAGCGCGCCGTATTCAACGAGATACGTCAAGTCCTGTATCCCGACGACATCAGATGCATGGTGTGCGGCAGGGAAATGCACCCGAGCCGTTACGGACTGTGCGAAACGTGTAAGTTGTCGCTTAACGACAATTATTGTTTGCGTTGCGGCAAACACAAAGTCGGTATCGGCGATTACTGCGACGAGTGCATAAAACTTTCGTTGAAGTTCGACGAAGCACGGTCGGCTGTAAATTACGATGCCGCGGCAAAGAGTATCGTGCACAGACTCAAATACGGCAACGCTCGGTATTTGGCGAATATTCTTTCGCAATATCTTTTCGACATATTGTTACGCGAACACGACGAATGGGATTTCGACTGCATCACGTTTGTGCCTATTCACAAAAACCGCGAACGCAAACGCGGATACAATCAAGCTAAATTGCTTGCACTCGCTACCGCAGAGCGCGTCGACAAACCGTGTTTGGATCTTCTCGAAAAGATTCGCGCGACTCCCAATCAAGCATCTCTCGGTGCCCACGAACGCTTTACAAATCTGAACGGTGCATTCTCGGTCAAAGCGAAGCCGCCCGAGCACGTCGTGCTTATCGACGATGTAATGACGACGGGCGCAACTGCGAGCGAATGTGCTCGAACGCTCAAAAACGCGGGTGCGAAAATCGTATACGTACTGACTTTTGCGTCTGTACCCGAACAACCCGTTCTCGACACGCAGGTTCAAAATATAAGCGAATTTCGTAACCAATAAGCTTGACTTTCACGCCGATTATATGTTATTATAGTAACGGTGCAATATGTGCCGCATGTTGTTAATTTTAGGTTGCGGTTTTCCGCAGCATAATATAACCGCATAAAAATATATCAAGGAGTACGTCATGACCCTACTTTTAAGTACGGAAACGGCGGTGGTTTTGGCTATTGTTTTGCCAATAGTCGCTCTTATCATCGGGGCTGTCGCAGGTATTTTTGTTTTCAATATATACCGCAACAAAAAGCTCGGCGATGCCAAAGCGACTGCAAATAAAATGCTCGAAGACGCC
>CAJULK010000077.1 GCA_910587455.1 uncultured Christensenellaceae bacterium
CTTCATCGAAGAAAGGCTTTGCCCTTCAAGCCCGAACAAAAAATTCGCCTCGTCGAAATGTCGCGCGATTTTTTCGGGATCGCGTTCGCGAATACCCTTACAAAGCACACCCTCGCGATAATCGTAATCGAACGTTTCCAAACCGAGTTTCATCTTGAGCGCGACGCCGTCGAACTCGCGGCGCAGTGCGGGAATTTTATCGGCGTACATAAAGTGCGACTCGAAATGCACCGTGCCGATATGTTTATCGCGACACACTTTTTTTATCAGCGCAATAGTATCTCGGTCAAGTTCGAACACCGACCCGCTGTTTATTACTTCGAGATCGCCGTACTCGCCCGTCACGCGCCCGAGCACTGCCGCATTGAGCGCGAAGTTTGCCGCGGCGTCGACGTTGCTGTCGTGATAGTAGTCGCAGAACGCGCATTTTTTATACTTGCAACCGCTTCCGCGAAGCAACACTATTTCGCGCTTCCGTTTTTCGCGTATTACCGAATATCTGTCCATATCTCCATAATAAAAGTGCGTTTTGCGACCACACAAAACGCACCGAATTTTACTTCGCCTCCGTAGTTTTGTTTGAGAAACCGCAAGCGGCTTCAAGGCAGGATGGTCACGAACTGCCCGTGTATCAACGATATGATTATACACCGCGCGCCATGCGCCTGTCAACTTTTTTCGAGGTGTTTTTAAGCCTTGGCGAATTGCGCGTTATACAGATCCGCATAGAACCCGCCGCGGGCGAGCAGCTCGTCGTGATTGCCGTGTTCAATGACGTCGCCGTCTTTTAACACGAGTATGACGTCGGCATTCTTTATGGTGGATAAGCGGTGCGCTATCACGAACGACGTGCGCCCCTCGGTGAGTTTATCCATAGCCGTCTGTATCGCAAGCTCGGTACGCGTATCGACGTTGCTCGTCGCCTCGTCGAGTATGAGAAGCGGCGCGTCTTTTATCATTGCGCGGGCAATGGTGAGCTGTTGCTTCTGCCCCTCGGACAGCTGCGACCCCTCGCCTATTACCGTGTCGTAGCCGCGCGGCAGGCACTCGATATAATGCTTGAGTCCGACCGCCGTACAAACTTCGTCGAGCTTTTCGTCGGTGACGCCTTCTTTGTTGTAAACGAGGTTTTCGCGAATAGTGCCTTCAAACAGCCACGTGTTTTGCAATATCATGTCGAACAGGTCGTGCACGTTTTCGCGCTTCATGTCTTTTATGGACACGCCGTCAATCGTTATGTCGCCGCTGTTAAGTTCGTAGAACCGCATGAGAAGATTGACTATCGTCGTTTTGCCCGCGCCCGTCGGACCGACGATCGCCACCTTTTGCCCGCTCTTTAATTCCGCCGAGAACCCGTGGATTATTTCTTTATCGGGCAAATACCCGAACCGAATATCGCTGAAAGTCACATCGCCGCGCGGGTTTTCGACGATCGCCGTTTTTTGCGATTCGTCGTCAAGCTCGGGCTGATCGAGCATGCCGAACACGCGCTTGCTCGCCGCCGAAGCCTGCTGTATGGAAGTCATCGACTGCGCGAAAGTGCCGAGAGGTTGCGAGAACAACCGCGCATATATGACGAACGCCATAAGCGTGCCTATGTCCACCGCATTGCTGCCGCCGATTATGAGCGATATG
>CAJULK010000078.1 GCA_910587455.1 uncultured Christensenellaceae bacterium
GGTGTTGAACGCGTCGACGAGTTTCGGATCGCCGGAATAGTGGGCGAGTATCTTGAGTTCTATCTGCTTGTAATCGGCGTCGACGAGCACGTTGCCCGCGCTCGGCACTAACATGGAACGCAAAAGCTTGCCCTCGTCGGTGCGCGCGGGAATGTTTTGAAGATTAGGATCGGCGGATGACAGTCTGCCCGTCGCTGTCGTCGTTTGATTGAACGAAGTGTGAACCGTGCCGCCCGAACGAATGGTCTTGCGCAGCCCGTCTATAAACGTGGATTTGAGCTTGGAATTGAATCTGTACTTGAGCACTTCGTCGATTATCTCGTATTCGCCCGCAAGCTTTTGAAGTATTTCCGCCTTGGTCGAGTACGGCGGTTTCCCGGGGTACGGGATACCGAGATCGTTGAACAGTACGCGACCGAGCTGTTTGGGCGAATTGAGGTTGAAACTTCCGCCGTACAGCTCGTGTATGCGTTTCTCGTTCGCTTGCTCGAGTTTTGTGAAATGCTCGTCTATCTTATCGAGCGCATTTCGGTCAATGTGGAAGCCCGTTACTTCCATGTCGAACAGCACGCGCGAGAGCGGAAGTTCTATGTCGTTGTACAAAGCGACCATACCGCACTCGGCGAGTTTATGCTTGCACTCGGAGTAATGACAAAACAGCTCGGCTGCGGATTCGGGCGCGAGCCTGTATTCGAGTAGGTAAGCCATGAGCGCAACGTCGTCGGCGCGCTGTATTTTGTGCGGCGACACTTTGTGCAAAAGAGACTTTAAGTCGAACGCTATAATGTGTCTCGAATACAGCGGCGCGAGCTTGTTTACGCACCAATCATCAGTGAACGGACTTAAAAGATCGCCCGTTATGCGCGCAAAATAATCGGTATCGCCGTCGAAAGCGAAATGCAGTCCGTCACTTGTGAACATCACGGCGGCGGAATCGCTTTTGGAACTTTCGACGATCGATACGAATTCGTCGGGCGAAAGATCGACCGTTTTTATCTCGTGAACGGGCATATCGGGCGCGGACGGCGTTTTGGCGAACAGCTCGTCGCGGCGCAAAAGCGATTTGAACTCGAGCCGAGCGAATATGCTTTTTACGTCGGCGGGGAAGGGAAATTCGAGTTTGCATTCGTCGAGAGAATAGGCAATCGGTACGTCGCACAGTATCTTCGCAAGCTTTTGGGAAAGATACGCGTTGTCCTTGCCCGCGATTAATTTTTCGCGGCGCGCGCCCGCTATCTCGTCTATGTGAGCGTATACGCCGTCGAGCGAGCCGTACGTGTTGATAAGCTTAGCCGCAGTGCTGTCGCCTATACCGTAAACGCCGGGGATGTTGTCGGACGAGTCGCCCGCGAGCGCTTTGAAGTCCACTATCTGTTCGGCGGAAACGCCGAAAACATCCTCGACGTTGTCTGGCGATATGTCTGCGATGTCCGTGATGCCGCGCTTGGTCAGCAGTGCGTGCGTGGTGGGCGAGACGAGCTGCAGACTGTCGCGGTCGCCCGTGAGAATGTAAGTAAAAGTATCACACTTTGCGAGCGTGCCTATTATGTCGTCGGCTTCGTAACCCGCAAGCTCGAATTGCTTGATGTGCATGGCGGAGAGCAGCTCTTTGAGCGTG
>CAJULK010000079.1 GCA_910587455.1 uncultured Christensenellaceae bacterium
ATTGTCCCACGCGCCGCCTATGCCCGCAACATTGACGGAAGTCGAATACGCGGCGATGCCTTCGAAATGCTTATCTTCGCCGTCAACGCGAACGGTCAGCGTGTAAGTGCCTTGCGCGGAATCGTTGATCGCCGCGAGCAGTTCTTCCATTTCGCTTTCGACGTCGCTCGCGTAATCTTTGTTTTTGTAGTTGAATATAACCGTACCGAATTCGGCTTGCACGTCGCCGAGATCCGCCACGGTGATATTTTCTTTATATACTTTGTCTATTGTCTGTTTGGGCGAATGTCCTTCTTTCCAATTATTCTTCGCCGCGCCTACAGTCACCGTGAACGACGTGCTTATGCTTTCGCGGTTGGGCTGTTCCACGGTAACAGACACGACGTACGACCCCGCGTCGATATTGCCTTGCAGGTATTCGACAAGCTCGGCGTACGTGTAAACCGTTTCGCCTATCTTGAGTGTCGCTTCGACTTCGGATCCGTCGCTGTAAACCGCTATCGGGTGAACGATCTCGCGCCCGCCGTCGGCGGCTGTCCACTTATCGTTCCACAGCCAGGAAGAATTGGGAAGCGTCGCACCTTCCACGTCTTTCCAGGTATACGTGGCGGGAGTTACGGTGACGGTGACCGTCTTTTCCAAAGTATTGTAGTTGGGGTTCTCTACGGTGACGGTGATTTCGTGCGTGCCCGCGCCGAGCGCGAGAACTGCGGCACTCATATCCGCATAGCTGTCGTACTTCGTGGTAACGCTTTCGGTGCCGCTCTTGGCAACGACGGTATACTTAACGGTAGCCGTATCCGTTTCGAGCACGGTAACGACGCTCGGCTCGGCGAAAACGGTTTTATCGGTATCGCCGTACTTCCAGCCGCCGTTCGTCGGTTCTTTATCTTCCGCCCAGACGAACGTCGCGGGATTAACGACTATCTGACATGTTTTGGAAACTGCGGTGTAGTTAGCCGAAGCGGCGACGTATACGACCGCTTCGTACGTGCCTACGCCGAGTTCGTGCAACGCGGTTTCGAGCGCGGTGCGGTCGGTGAACGTTTCGCTGTACGAGCCGCCCGAGATATTGCGAATGACGTATGTCGGGACGGCGTTGTTTTTATCCGTCGCATTGACGAAAATTTTATCGGCGAGGTAAGTTTCCGCCTCCCCCCACTTCCATTCGAGCGAGGTTTCGGGTTCGAGTTTTTTGTCGGCCGCGTCCGTGCCCCAATCGTTTCCGACTTTCTCTATGGCAAAGTACACGTTTTTCACGAGCTTCTTGTAATTGCCGCCATCGGGGTTTTCGGCGGTGAATACGGCAACGTAATCGCCCGCGGAATACTTCTCGTCCGCCGACGGAACGCCCAATTTATCGCCCGACTTTTCGAGCGCGTCGCCCGTCGCGACCCAGTTGCCGCCAACGAGCACCGCTCTGTAATACTCGACCGTGATGACGGTGTTTTCGGCGTCGAAATCGACCAAACCCATTTCGGGCGCGTTGCTGTTCTCGCCGTAGGTCCACCCTTCGATACTCGGCTCGTTATCTGTCGCCCATGCGTTCTCCGCCTGCGCGACGGTAAAGCGCAGTTCGCGGATCGCGGGCGCGAAGTCCTTGTCGTCGCCGC
>CAJULK010000080.1 GCA_910587455.1 uncultured Christensenellaceae bacterium
AAGAATTATATTGATTATATCACTTTTTATACGGTTTTTCAAGCAATTCAAAACCGTAAAACAACCCGATTTACGGCGTGGCAAGCCCCGCAACAAACGACGTGAATTGCTTCTTTTGCCCGTTCGCCGTCACCGGATCGCCGTAGCTGTTTACTATATGCGCGATGCCGCCGCCGTACGTGAGGAAATTGGCTATCGCCATATGTTCCGCGCGAATACCCGGGTTTGACGGCAGTTCGATGCCGTGGTCGAGGTCGAATACGTTGCGCAGCCTGCTGCTTGCCACGTAATACACGCCGATACCTTGCGCCGTATGCGTTTGCACGTGATCGCTCACTTTATAGCTCGCCCAGCCGTTGTATTCGCGCCCATTCCAAACCGATTTCCACGCGCTCTGCTCGGGCGGGTCGTAAGGCGTTTCCGATTGATAGAATACCACTTTGCCGTTTTCGCCGTTCCATACCGTTTGATATTCTTGGAAGTGCTCTACCATAAGCCCGTACACCGTGACGTTATCGCCGTTGACGATCACGCCGTTCGTCGCGCGGTTATTATCCCAACCGACGCCGCTGCCGTGATCGGCGCGCCACACCCAGAAATTATCCCCCACTACGTCGGCGGAATTTATCACGAGCGCGGTATCGACCGAGGTGTCCTCGGCGACCGCCCCGCCTATTCTGAAATATACGTCGTTCAGAACGATGGGATCATCGGCGTGCGATACGCCCGATTTCTCGCTGCCTATCTCCATAAGCGTCGCCGAATGTTTGCCCGCATCGAGCATCAGTCCGCTTACCGACACTCCGTCGACGTCGGAAATACGCACCGCCGTATCGGTGTTTTTGTCGGTGAGCTTGAGCGTCGCAAGCCCCATGCCCATAACCACGGTGTCAGGATTTTTGATAGTTATCGGCTCGTCGATCTCGTAAATGCCCGGCGTGAAAAGCAGGTGGAGTCCGCGATCGAGCGCGGCGTTTAACGACTTCGCGTCGTCCGTTTCCGACTTCGCGACATAGAAGTCGCTTATCGGCAGGTATTCGCCGTCCAATTCTTCCATACCCCAAGACACGTCCTTCGTGTTGTGCTTGACCTGCGGCAAGTACACATAATAATCATCGACGAAAATCAAAAACGGTTTTTCACGCATCACGTCCGTTTTGTCGAGCCATGTGATCCGCTTGGTAGGCCACTCGTATTCCGAAGAAGCGAACTTGCCGTTGCATCCCGAATATACCATGTTTATATCGCAGTTCTGCCACTTGTTCCACTGAGAATTGCGCGTGAGCCACTGTTGCTGATTGCCCGAGTTCAGCGTGCCCGTCACAACCGTATCCGCGATGAATCCGCCCGAGCCCCAGGCTTTATTGCCGTTTCGATCGGTCAAATACATGCCGCCGTTCACCTTCATTCGACGGAAACTCGTCGCCTGCGAAACCGCCCATTGCACGGTGTCGTCGACCGTAACGTTTTCTATCCCGCACCAGAAATTGCACGTCGCGTTCCCGCCCGCAAGCTCGCCGTGAGTGTTGAATTTGCCGAGCGTCACGTCGGTCGGGTACTCGCCGAGTCCCGCGAACGTCATATAATAACGCATGACGAGATCGAGATCGGCA
>CAJULK010000081.1:0-734 GCA_910587455.1 uncultured Christensenellaceae bacterium
GGCATGAATAATCTCGAGGTACTCAATCTCTATGCGACGTCCGCGCCGATACTCGAGAGTTCGGGTTACTATCAGGATTATGACGACGTCAATAAAGAGAACGAGTATATCAACGTGTACGACAATTTCAGTTTTGCGAACACCGACGAGGGCAAAGCGAATTCTGATCTCGTGATCAATATTCCTCAAAACAACACAGGTTACGACAATCGCATTTGGAAAGAGTACGTCGGAACGAAACTTCATGTTTCCGATAAAGTGCACGCTACGCTCGCCACGCTCAATATAATCGAGCGCATCAATAAGCTCCCCGCAGATCCCACCGCGGCGGACGCGAACGAAATCAATACGCTTGCACGACTTTATAACATACTCGACGCGGCGCAGCGTTTGATCGTATCGGGCGGAACGTATGGCTCGAGCACTATCACGAATATCGACGTTGCGTACTACACGAGCTTGTTCAAGGGCGAGAACTTCTACGCGAAACTCACCGCGGCACAGGGCAAACTTCCCAAAACCGCTTTGAGCGTTACCGTTTCCTAATCGGGCAATTACTGTATCGCCGCGAATAACGGCGGCGTGCTTATCGCCGCGATAGTCGCGCTTTGCGCATGCGTCATCGCGCTCGGGATCGTTGTTGCGGTCGTCGCAATAAAAAGGAGGGGACGCTAATGAAAAATACCGTTAAAAGAGTTAAGATAGCCGTTTCGGCGATTCTCGCTGCGGCGATG
>CAJULK010000081.1:744-1607 GCA_910587455.1 uncultured Christensenellaceae bacterium
GCGACCCTCGTTGCTTGTCACAAGCAAGAGCCTGCGCGTTACAGCGTTTACTTCGAAACCAACGGCGGCACGGCGATAAATTCGTATTCGCTCACAGAGGGCGAAGCGATCTCGCGGCCTGCCGATCCCTCGCGCAACTTTTACGTATTCGATAATTGGTATGCGGACGAAGCTCGTACTCAAGTTTTCGCTTTCGGTTCGGGAATGCCCGAGCACGACGTTACCGTATATGCGAATTGGACGCCCGACTCCGTAATTACCATCACTTACGATGCCAACGGCGGTGCGTTCGATGGCGGCGCGACGCAGGCTACGGGGCTTTGCAAGCTCGGTGATGCGTTTACCGCGATCGACGAACTTCCGACGCGCGCGGGTTATGTTTTCTCGGGTTGGTACACTGCCGTGCAGGGCGGTGTCGAATATGACGGCAACAGCTATCCGATAGAAAACACGACGCTGTATGCGCGGTGGGGCAAAAGTTCCGCTTATGCGTACGTTACCTATTACGGTAACGGAAATAAGCTCGGCGAAGTGCCCGTAAAGAAAGGCGAAACGGTTAAGCCTTATTCGTTCGGATCGGGCATAGTGTCCGCAGATTACTACACCGACGCAGCACTTACGCAGAAGTATACTTTCGCCGCCGCGTCGTCCGATATTACGCTGTACACCGTGTTCTACACCGACGGTCTTAAAATAGAAGACGGCGTTGTAACGGGGTACGACGGAAAGTCGAGTACGGTGTACGTTCCGTCGTCGCATAACGGCAAACCCGTCACGTCTATAGGCACGAGAGCTTTTTACAGATCGAGCGAGTACGCAGATAATCTCGGACGGATCACGCGCGTAGTGCTTCCCGACACCGT
>CAJULK010000082.1 GCA_910587455.1 uncultured Christensenellaceae bacterium
TTGTAGACGCGCACGCCGAACAGGGTGTTGATGTTTTCTATTTTACCGCGGTTCCAAGCGACCTCGATCGCGTGGCGAATGGCGCGTTCCACTTTGCTCGGGCTTGTATTGAAATGTTCCGCGACCTCGGGGTACAGTTTTTTGGTAATGGAATTTATTATGTCGGGGCTGTCTATCGTCATTTTGATAGCTTCGCGAAGATATTGATAGCCTTTTATGTGCGCGGGGATGCCGACGGTGATGAAAATATTGCTTATCTTTTCGTCCATCGAGCGATTGCGCGCCGTGGGGCGTTTGGTGTTGACCGCCTCGACGATGCGCTCGTCGAGAACGTTGAACGACACCGGTTTCATCATGTAAAAGTCCGCGCCGAGGCTCATGGCTTTGGCGATGAAAGTGTCTTGCGAGAGCGCGGATACGACGATTATCTTCATACTGCCTTTGTTGACGCGTTCGAGCACCGCGAACCCGTCGAGCGTGGGCATTACGAGGTCGAGAAGCAGCACGTCGGGGCGCACCGTTTCGAGTTTTTCGAGGACGTCTTTGCCGTTGACGGCGGTGTCTATCAGTTCGATTTTGTCGGACGTCGCGAAATGCGCCTTCGCCGCCGCGGTAAATTCTTCGTTGTCGTCGCAAAGCATTGCTCTGATTTTCATGGTCAGCTCCTTTTTTCCTGCCGATTTATAAAAATTATACCATTTTCCCGATATACTTTCAAGTTTCGCATACGTGCGTAAAAGGACTGCTTTTGTCGGGATTGCGCAGAAAATGTAATAAATTATCGAAACGCTTGCGCGGGCGGTCGGGAAGGGTCGGAAAAGGTGTCGTCATTCGAGATTCTTCGCATTCGCTCGGAATGACAAGTTTGTTTCACTTGTGACGCGAACCCGACTTGTCATTTCGACCGAGCGAAGCGAGCGGAGAAATCTTCCGCGGTGAGTATTTGCCATAACGGCATAGATATAGAAAAAGTTTCTCCGTGCTATGTTACAAAAATGACACATACAGCAAAATAAGTGTATTTTTTATTCGATTAAGGGCGCAAAACGGGTTTATGGCATAAAACAGTATGAATTTCGATAGAAGTATTGTATACTGTGTGTGGTCGGGCGCGACGCAAAACGCGGCGCACTGCGACTTCGATCGGCACCGTATGTCGATTGCGGCGAATAAGGAGTATACTTATGGCATTTACATTATCTACCGATACCGTGTGTGATATATTTCGCAGCGAGCTTCGGGAACGCGGGATCGAATACATACCCACGCACTACACGATAGAGGGCAAGGAATATCTCGACGAGTTCACGAACTACGATCAGATAAAGGACTTTTACAATAAAATTCGTGCGGGCGAAATGCCTACCACTTCGCAAGTCACCATGAGCGAGTACGAAGTGTTCTTCGGCAAAATGATAGAGAAGTACGAAGGGGATATAGTGCATATAACCATTTCTTCGGGTCTTACCACGTCGCCGATGTTCGCGCGGCAAGTCGCTCAAAACATACACGAAGCTACGGGCAGGAATATTTATATAGTGGACTCGCTCGCGGCGACGATAGCGACGCGTCAGGTGGTGGACGAGGCGCAACGGCTGCGCGACGA
>CAJULK010000083.1 GCA_910587455.1 uncultured Christensenellaceae bacterium
TGCACGTTCTGTAATCGTAATCTTTATATACGCCCGCACAATCGTCCCACATAAGTTTGTTCATCTTTTCGGCGCGGGAAAGCGCCTTTTCGTTCCACGCTTCGCCGGTTCCCTCGCCGAGCAAGACTTCGTATTCGGCAAACAGTTTTTCATACGCGTCCAAATTGCTATTCAAATCTATGGCGTTATAGTCCATACAGTAGCCGTTAAAACGCGGACTGAAATCCCAACCCGATTCGCATTCGGCAAAATAGTGTCTACCTGCCTCCGCCGCATCACGGCTTCCGTCTTTACCGATGCGTTCGGCTACGCAACCGTTGTACATATTAACGCAATCCGCTTCCGTAAAGCCGCATCCGTACCAATTAAGTCCGTTTTCCGTTACCCGTTCGGTCATCCAAAATTCGTACTCTTTTTTTAGAGTTACGAACGCGCTTTTGAGAAACGGCAAATCGCTTGTAGCATGAAAAACGTCATCAACCATCAGCGCAGCATACGGCGGCTGACTTTGCTTTGTATAATACGTTCGGTTCCCGTTGGGCATATAACCGTACCGTTCTATCATATACAAAACGTCTTTTACATTGTTCTCGGCTTGTTCCGTTTGTCCGAGCGCAAACAACGCCTTATTGGTAAAATACGTGTCCCAATAGTACAGTTCGTTAAAATGATTTTCGGCGCACGGTACCGTATACGGATACGGCAAGCCGATCAGCGTGTCTTCGTCCTTTATATGCTCGCGCACCGTTTTCGGCATAGCGCGCTTAATATAATTTTTCACTTCCATTGATTAAGTCCTTATTGTACTTCTTCGATATGCCACTGCCAAGCGTCGTAGTCGCCCATGGCGGAGAGCGGTAAGCCGATTTGCATGAGCGCGGTACCCGACGCCGACAGCCCGAGTTCCGCCACCGTGTACGTTTTGTTTTCGTCTAAGCCCTTTAAGCGCACCGTGCGCGTTTCGTACGGATCGCCGCGCAAACACATGCCGACTGCGTACGCACGTGATTTGTCTTTGCTCACCAACATTTCGCAAAAAAGATCGCTTTCAAACGGACTGTATAAGCGGTACAAATCGCCGCGCAAAACAAGTTCATCCGTTTGCTTATACTGCCGAATTTGCTCTTTTACGGTTTCCTTTTCTTCGTCCGACAGTTTTGTCAAATCGAGCTCGTAACCGAACGCGCCCAATGACGCGACCGCGCCGCGGGCATTGAGCGGCGTTGTTCTTTGTGTCCAATGATTGGGGCACGCCGAAACATGACAGCTCATACTCGATACGGGAAAGCAAAGGCTCGTTCCCCACTGAATACGGACACGCTCGTACGCGTCGGTGTTGTCGCTCGTCCATATCTGTGGAAAGTAGTACAGCATGCCCGCATCAAACCGTCCGCCGCCGCCCGCGCATCCCTCGAAAAACACATCGGGAAACGCCGCCGTAAGCCTTTGTGCCAAGTCGTACACGCCGAGCATGTATTTATGCGCGAACGCGCCTTGACAACTCCCGAGCGTTTGCGAATAAAACTCGGAAATACTGCGGTTGAAGTCCCATTTAACGTAAGAAATTTCGTATGCGGACAAAATGTTGCTTACCGTC
>CAJULK010000084.1 GCA_910587455.1 uncultured Christensenellaceae bacterium
CGGCATGATGGTAACGACCGCAAGATCTTTGGGATCGATACCCGCTTTCTTGGCATAATACGTTTTCATGATAGCGCCGAACATCTGCTGCGGCGATTTGCACGTGGACAGATTGGGCAAAAGCTCGGGATAGTTATACTCGATGAATCTTATCCAGCCCGCACTGCACGACGTTATCATCGGCATGACCGCATTCTTGTCGTTGAGACGCGCAAGGAATTCTGTACCTTCTTCCATGATCGTCATGTCAGCCGCCATGTCGACGTCAAACACTTTGTCGAACCCGATAGCTTTGAGCGCGGCGACCATTTTACCTTCCGTATCGGTGCCGATGGGATAACCGAATTCTTCACCGAGCGCCGCGCGAACGGACGGAGCGGTGCCGACGATGACCGTTTTGGACGGATCGGCAAGCAGTTTTTCCACTTCGCTTATGCTGCTCTTTTCACGGAGCGCACCGGTGGGACAAACGTTGATACACTGTCCGCAAGCAACGCACGGAACTTGGTTTAAACTCTTTTCGAACGGGCTTGCTATGCGTGTGGCAAAACCGCGGTTACCCGCGTCTATGACGCCGACGGTCTGCACCTTGTTACATGCGGCGACACATCTGCGGCAAAGTATGCACTTATTGTTATCGCGGACAAGATACGGCGTAGCGTCGTCCACGTCGTAGTCGTTCATCGTGCCCTTGTACTTCTCGGCGTCGCAACCGTACTCCGTAGCGAGCGCCTGCAATTCGCAGTTCCCGCTTCTCACGCAGCTGAGACAATCCTTGTGGTGATTGCTGAGCATAAGCTCGAGCGTGATCTTGCGCGACGCGCGTACCTTAGGCGTATTTGTAAATACTTCCATGCCTTCGGCGACGACCGTCGAACAAGCCGTCATAAGCTTGCGGTTGTTCTTGATCTCGACGACGCAAATACGGCAACTGCTCTCGTTGCAAAGGTCTTTCATATAGCACAGCGTAGGAACTTTGAATCCGGCTTTGATAGCTGCGTCCAGTATGCGCGTGCCTTCGGGAACGGTTACTGATACACCGTTTACTTTAAGATTGACGTTTTTCATTGAATTCTCCTGTTATATATGGGAAGGATTATTTATATTATCTTCTGTTTCGATATTTTGTTTCGAAATATATGCGATTTTTTCCGCTGAGCCTATACAGCGCTGCGTAATTAGGCAGTCGAGCGTACGTGCGTGACCGTGCAACTAATGACTGCGTAGTCGCGGCATAGACAAGTCAACCGAGCGCCGACCGACGGGAGTTTAGACCCACCTAAATAACCTACGGTTGTCTCCACGGCGCAAATTTGCATGCGCAAGCGCGCAAATTTACTTGTGGATGCAAGACCGAGGGCGGTGCGAAGGTTAACGCCGTATATGCCGATGAATACGCGGTCATTTTGAAATTGCGCCTTTCGGACACTTGCTTACGCACACCCCGCACTTAATGCACTTCTTGGGATCGATGGCATGGAGCGGTCTGCCGTTGGCGGCTTTTTCTTCCGTAGCGGAGATAGCGCCGACAGGACAGTTACGCGCGCAGAGCGTGCAACCGATACATTAGATCGGAAGAGCGTCGTGTAGGGAAAG
>CAJULK010000085.1 GCA_910587455.1 uncultured Christensenellaceae bacterium
CGGCGTACTCCCGCCGCTCGACGGTGTGAAAAAAGCGGAGCGGAAACAGGCGTATTACGATAGATGCGTTGCGTCTTGCAAAGAATGGGCGGCGGATTATTTGACGTAATTTTTTGCCGTCAAAAGATTGAAAAAACAAAGTGCTTGTGTTATAATAAGATTATGTCGGCACGAGGCAATAACGAATTGTCGATAAAAGCAACGAAATCTACAAATCAAGCTGTACTTGGAATATACCGCAGTAATAGTACGGCGGTAAGGAGATATAATTATGAAACTCGAAGGAACTACCATTATCGGTGTGCATCGCAACGGTCAAACGGTCATAGCCGGCGACGGACAGGTCACGCAGAACAATCAGGTGATCATGAAAAGCAATGCGCGAAAAGTGCGCCGCGTCTATAACGATTCGGTCATCTTCGGATTCGCGGGCGCGGTCGCCGATGCGTTCACGTTGAGCGAACGGTTCGAGGAAATGTTGAATAAATTTTCCGGCAATCTCATGCGCGCCGCAGTCGAACTCGCCATGCTTTGGCGCGGCGACAGAGCGTTGCGCCAGCTCGAAGCACTTATGATAGTAGCCGACAAGAACGAAATGTTCATTCTGTCGGGATCCGGCGAGGTGATAGAGCCGGATAAAGGTGTGTGCGCGATCGGTTCGGGCGGCAACTACGCGCTCGCGGCAGGCATGGCACTCCTCGAGAACACCGACATGTCGGCGGAGGAGATCGCGCGCGAGTCTATGCGCATCGCGTCGGATATTTGCGTATTCACCAATTCCAATATCATTGTGGAGGTGGCGTAATGGATATGACCCCCAAGCAGATAGTGGCGGAACTCGACAGATACATTATCGGTCAGAGCAAAGCCAAGCGTGCGGTGGCTATCGCATTGCGCAACCGCTATCGCAGAAGTAAACTTCCCGAGGGCGTGCGCGAGGAGATCACCCCCAAGAACATAATCATGAAAGGTCCGACGGGCGTCGGCAAAACCGAGATTGCGCGTCGGCTCGCGAAGATCATGCACGCGCCGTTTATCAAGGTGGAAGCAACCAAATACACCGAAGTCGGCTATGTCGGGCGCGACGTCGAGTCGATGATACGCGACCTCGCCGAAACCGCCGTGCATCTCGTCAAGGAAGAACAAATGGCGGTCGTCGCCAACAAAGCACGCAATTTCGCTACCAAAAAGATCGTCGACGTGATAGTCAAGTCGCGCAAAAAAATGCAGACAGACGTCGCGGAATCGGTCATCAGGGCGCAAGTGGAGGACGAGCTTAAAGACGGCAAACTCGACGGCGTGACCATCGAAGTGGACGTTCCCGAACGAGCGCCGCAGATCCCTGCCATGCAGGGCGTGTCGATCGACCTCAATCTCGGCGAAATGCTGGGCGGGCTTGCCGACCTGTTGCCGCAAAAACACAAGAAGCGCAAGATCAGCGTCAAAGAAGCACTCGAACTGTTCACCGAGGACGAAACGGAACGGCTTCTCGACATGGACGCCATAAAGGCGGAGGGCGTGCGCCGTGCGCAAGAGGACGGCATTATCTTTATCGACGAGATAGACAAGATAGCCAACCGTCAGGGCGCGGGCG
>CAJULK010000086.1 GCA_910587455.1 uncultured Christensenellaceae bacterium
TCGGTACCGATAACGGTTGGTACGACAAAGCGGTAGTGTATCCGTTCGGTTACGGCAAGAGCTATTCGGAGTTCGAGTGGAAGCTCGTCGAAGGCAAATCGACGCCCGCGAACACCGTGCTCGACAAGAACACAAACAACAAGATAACCGTCACCGTCGCGGTGAAAAACAAGGCGACGAGCAAGTACGCGGGCAAGGACGTCGTTCAGCTGTACTATTCCGCGCCGTACATTACGAACGGCGTAGAGAAAGCGCACGTCGTGCTCGGCGGGTTCGTCAAGACGGATATTTTGCAGCCCGGCGAGGAGAAAGAATATTCGATCACCCTCGACATCGAGGATATGGCGAGTTACGACTACACCGACGCGAACGGCAACGGGTTCAAAGGATTCGAACTCGATCCCGGTCTGTACACCGTGTATATCGGGCGCAACGCTCACGATTGCTGGGCGGGTGCCGACGCGTTCAAGCTCGAGTATTCACTTCTCGACGGTATCGAATACCCGATGGATATTTACGGTACGGACAGCAAGACCGACAACAAATTCGAGAGCATGAGCGAGTACATGGACGGCAAAACCATGTCCCGCGCGAGCTTCAACGCCACTTTCCCGCAAATGCCCACCCGCGCCGACCGCGAGCTTTCGCCCGAAGTGCGCGACGCGCTCACCTTTAAGTACGACGATACGAACGGCGAGTACGTAAAGAGCTTGGTGACTTCCGCGAAGTCGGGCGAGAACGAAGCGGCCGTTTCGCAGCTTTACGAACTCATCGGCGCGGACTACGACGACCCGCGTTGGGATACGCTAGTAGCCAAACTTTCCGTCGATCAAATGCTCGAGCTTATCGGACAGGGCAACTTCCATACGGTCGGCTTCGAGGAAATAAGCAAACCGCGCACGATCGACCCCGACGGCCCTGCGGGCTTTACCAACTTCATGGGCGACCCGACGGTGCACGACACCTGCTTCTACGCTTCCGAATGTCTTATCGGCGCGACGTTCAACAAAGACCTCGCCAACGACATGGGCGTCATGGTGGGACTCGAAAGCCTCGTCGGTTACACCAACGGCGACGGCAGAACGTACAGCGGTTGGTACGCGCCCGCGGTGAATATCCACCGCAGCCCGTTCAGCGGACGTAACTGGGAGTATTACAGCGAAGACCCGTTCCTGTCGGGTATAATGGGCACAAACGTCGTTATCGGCGCACAGAGCAAGGGCGTATATACGTACGTCAAGCATTTCGTGCTCAACGATCAGGAAACCTGCCGCGACGCAGACGGTCTTATCACCTGGGCGGACGAACAGACGTTCCGCGAGATCTACCTCAAGCCTTTCCGCATGATCGTCGAGGACGGCAATACCCATGCGATCATGTCGTCGTTCAACCGTATCGGCACAGAGTGGGCGGGCGGAAGCTACGCGCTCCTCACCGAAGTGCTTCGCGAGGAATGGGGCTTCACGGGTATGGTCATATCAGACTACAACCTCGGCAATGCGTACATGCACCCCGACCAAATGATAAGAGCGGGCGGCGACCTCAATCTTTCGCAGGACTACAAGCCGTCGAGCGGCGCGTCGCGTAACGGC
>CAJULK010000087.1:0-1260 GCA_910587455.1 uncultured Christensenellaceae bacterium
GGGTTCGAAGTGAAAGAACCGAAAGGGGAGATCGAGGACGTTTTGAAGCTCGCGAAAAAAGTCGCCCGCCCGTCGCTGCGTTGTATTTCATACGACAGGTTTGTCGAGTTTTACGAAAAGATAAAAGCGTTTCGCGCCGAGCATGCCGATTACGAGTACGAAACGACGTCGGGTATGGCGACGCTCGGCAGTAGATTTTGGCGAGTGGCGGGAGCGTCGGACGAGGGCGAAAAGTTTTCGTCGTACCCGCTCGGCGAGGAGTTCGAGAAGATTTTCGACACTCTGTCCGAAGAAGAACTCGCGAGCGTCGTCATGCTCGCATACTGCGTGGACGAGCGATGCCCCGAATATTTCGCGGTCGTTTATCGCGGTCGGGACGGCGATAAAATAAGCAAGTACGTTGCGAAACTCGGTCGGGGTTGCACCGCGGACGATGAGTTTTGTCCGATCGTCGCGCTGTGCAAAGCGGCGGCGAAAAAATATCTTTCCGCCGAACGCCTCGCGAGTATTCTGTACATGTACTGCGCGCCCGCGGCGGCGGGCGAGCGCGGCGGATCTCAAAAATACTCGTACGACGTGCGGCTTCTTTTCGACGGCAAAAAATACTACGTGCGGTATCCGTGGGAGTTTTTCGATATGCTCCGCAAAAAGTGGCGCGAAAAGTCTGTCGCCGAACTCATGCTGTACACCGATATGCTTTTCTATAAGAAAGGGTTTAAGGACGAGCCGCGTCTGTATACGGTCGCGGAGTCGTTCGAGGCGGGGATTATATCCGAAGAACTCGCGCGGTATCTGATGACGGTGATCGGCAATCTTCGGTATATTATCGACACCATTGTGCGGGGCGGGGAGTGGCCGAAGTTCGCCGAAATGTACGCGCGTTTCATAAAAGACATTATAGAATTCGAGCTTAAGCGCGGGAGTTTGGAAACTCAGTACACTGCGGTAGTGGCGCGGTGCGGAACTATTTACGGCGTCGAATATTTCGTAAAAGCGATCGCCGCGCTTCGCGGGCTTACTTGGGACCGTTCGCCCGAATACGGTCGCGAAAAGAACTCTGTATTTTCGGGCATACTCAAGCGCAGCGTTAAAGCGGCGGACGACAGTTACGAAAAGTTCGTTTCGCTCGCCCAAGAGTATAAAATCACCAAAGACGAGCTTATTCGCGCGACGGTGTTCAATCCCGAGTTCGTCGATTACGCGGCGAAGTATCTCGGCATCGAAAAATTGAGATCGGAAGAGCACACGTCTGAACTCCAG
>CAJULK010000087.1:1270-1586 GCA_910587455.1 uncultured Christensenellaceae bacterium
TCGGCATCGAAAAATTGAAGCTCGCCGTATTTTGGTTCGTCGCACACCTCAACGAAACGCTCTACGGCGACGAGAAAGAAAAGCGGGAACAGCAGTTAAAAGAATTTTCGGACATAAGCTATCCCGATTTTCAGGACGGCGCGTTCGATTACCGTTGGTATAACGAAATGGTGGAACTCGTGCCCGCGGATGAACTGAAGCGCATTTACGACAACGCGAAGTACGTGACCGTCGGCGGACTGCACAAGCGCGCACAACGCTTTTTCGACGCAGTGGGCGGCAGGATAGACAAGTCCGAGTGTTTGGAGAAGATAAA
>CAJULK010000088.1 GCA_910587455.1 uncultured Christensenellaceae bacterium
TGCCGACGGCATACGGATTTTTGTCGGAGCAGTCGCGGATAGATTTTTCGTACGGCATACACGACTTCGATCAAAAAGACTTGCATCTTTCCGACTATTCGGTGTTGCTCGTGCCCGCATTCCGCGGTTTGGAACGGTTCGTGTTCGACCTGCAAAGCGCGGAGAATATAAATGTCAAGATGATAGGTCAAGCGTTCGACAAGGACGACAGCGGCAGGTACGTGCTCAAGAGCGGGTATTTGCGGCGCATAGACAGCGTTATATATCCCGAAGTGCTTGTGTCGCTTTATACCGAGTATTTCTCGCAACGCAATTTCTTCGCGCACTCGGACAATACCGACAGCAATGCTTCGCGGTCGCTGCCCGAACGCGCGGACGCGCAGAGGATATTCGACAGACTGCTCGACGTCGTCGAGTACAACGCAAAGAAACTCAAGGAAATCGGTTTTTCCGTTCATAAGTAAAATACGACAGGAGGAAGGCTTTCAGCTTACATTATGTCAAAATTCATATTTATCACAGGCGGGGTCGTATCGGGACTCGGCAAAGGCATTACCGCGGCGAGCATGGCTATGCTCATCAAGGCGCAGGGTTACACGGTCGATATGGTGAAGTTCGACCCGTACTTCAATGTTGACTCGCTGTACTTGAGTCCGTATCAGCACGGCGAAGTGTTCGTAACCGAGGACGGCGGAGAGGGCGATCTCGTTATAGGACACTACGAGCGGTTTTTGGACCAGAACCTGTCCGAAAACAGCAACATTACGAGCGGCAAGATATATTCGGCGGTCATTCAACGCGAGCGCGAGGGCGCGTACGGCGGCGAGTCCGTTCAGGTCGTTCCGCATATCACGGGCGAGATCATTCGCACGCTCAAGCGGCTCGACAAGCCCGAAACGGACGTCGTAGTGTGCGAGATCGGCGGTGTCGTCGGCGATATAGAGAACCACCCGTATCTCGAGGCTATACGGCAATGTAAGGTCGCGCTCGGCAAGGGCAATTCGGTGTACGTGCACGTTACATATGTGCCCGTCATCGAAATGAGCGGCGAGCATAAGACGAAACCGACGCAGAACTCGGTCAAAGAACTGCAAAACATAGGCATACTGCCCGACATAATCGTTTGCAGGTCGGACTACGCGCTCGACGAGGCGGCGATCAAAAAGCTGTCGCTGTTCTGCAACGTGGACTGCAAGTCGATAATAGAGAGCGTCACGACTGATAATCTGTACCGGATCCCGTTGCGACTGCATGCGCAAAACTTCGAGGGCGTCGCGCTTACCAAGCTCAAAATGGAAGTGCGCGAACCCAAGCTCGACGCGTGGCGGGAAATGTGCGAGCGTGCCGAGAGTGCCGCGAATTCCGATA
This sequence comes from uncultured Christensenellaceae bacterium, assembly GCA_910587455.1. Taxonomy (GTDB): domain Bacteria; phylum Bacillota; class Clostridia; order Christensenellales; family Pumilibacteraceae; genus Anaerocaecibacter. Next base: position 1,369 of record CAJULK010000088.1, read on the forward strand.
AACGCATCAATATCGCGCTCGTCGGCAAGTACGTCGAGAAAGCGACGGCGTATCAATCGCTCATGGACGCGCTCAAGACGGCGGGGCTGCTCAAGAATATCGCAATAGACATCGCGCTCGTATCGGCGGAGTCGGTTGCGGAAAACCCGAGCGTGCTCGACGGGTACGCGGGAATAGTTATCAGATCGGAAGAGCACACGTCTGAACTCCAGTCACGA
>CAJULK010000089.1 GCA_910587455.1 uncultured Christensenellaceae bacterium
ACCGTCGTGTCCGAGTTGTCGTCGGAGGACGAAGCTATTGCGGTAACGTTTACTATGTAATCGCCTGCGGCGAGAACGGCGAAGTCCACCGTGCCGATCGAGGTCGCGCCTATGGAAGTGAGCGGAAGCACCGTCGCGCCCGTTTCGGCGTTTTTCACTTCCACCCTGTATTCGCTCACGCCCGTCGTGCCGTTCCAAGAAATACTGCGTTCCGGCAAGTTTGGTGCCGAGATTTTCGGGCGACCACAGCGCAAACAGCGTCGTGTTCTCCTCGAACTTGTATTCGGGAGTGTATGCAAAAGACAGCTTGTCGGCAGCGTTGTGCATGCTCACCCACCACCCGTCGAACCTGTAACCGGGATACTCGGGGGCTTCGGGGAGATCGTACAGCTTGCCGCCGACCGTGGTAACTTTATCGGGTGTCGCGCCGACGTTCGCACCGTTCAAGTCGAACCGAACGGTGTATTCCGCGCGACCGACCTGCTTCTCGCCCCAACGCGCATATACCGTCGTATCGGCAAGTATCCGCATGTCGAACGGGAACGGCTCGGTGTACGCCGCATCCGCATACCAACCGAGGAACGCAAAGCCTTCGCGCTCGGGCGCGGCAGGCTGTTTTACCGTCATGCCGTTAAGCGTCGGAACGGTAAAGCCGTCCGCATCGCCGCAATCGAACTTCACGTTATAAGAAACGCGTTTGTAAAAAGTCATTTCGGCGTCGAGCGTGATAACGATCGTCGCGCCTTCTATTTTGCCCGACTTTTCGCCCGCGTTCTCGAACACGAACGCAATCGAATCGCCGTCGACGGTATACTTGCCCGAGTCGAGCGCGCCGCCTGCATACAGCGACGCCCCGCCGCCGTCGAGAGTGAGCGTATATTCGCCGCCCTCGTCCGCAATGCAGTAATACACGCCCGATTCGGCACCCGACGTTTGAGGTGGCGCGTCATCGGGATCGCCGCCGCACGCGACGAGTACGCCCAAACCGAAAGTGAGCGTAAGCACCGCCAACAGTGCCGATAATCTTTTCGCAGCTCGCTTCATAACTACTCCTTTTTGCCGTGACCGAAGTTTGGTTCGGAAACCGACGCATATACCCTGATACGTGTATCAAAAAAAGACGCAACGAAAAACTCGTCTGACGTCTTTGTCGATAATAACGGGTATAAAAATATGCATAGATTTTATCACAAACAATGCATTTTGTCAAGCAAAAAATGATGAGCTGAACGAAATTTATTTACATGACCGATATTCTGCCTACGGGTATGCCGTACCGCTTTTCGCAATACGCGGCGAGCGCGCGAGTATTGTAGAACGTGCCGCGCGTGCCGCTGCCGTTCCCGAACTTCATCACGCCGTCGATGCGCGGTGCGCGCGAAACGAACCGCTTGTCGGTGACGCACACGAAAACGTTTTCGCACACCGAGATAAGCGCGGCGAGTGCTTTCGCGTTCTTTCGCGAATACCGCGTTCCGTCGAGATTGATCACGACGTCGCCGTATCGCCCGCCCGCGAGTTTTTCGGCGAGCTGAACGCAACGCATTTGCGCGGGGCACAATCGCCCGACCCGCGTTTTAGTC
>CAJULK010000090.1 GCA_910587455.1 uncultured Christensenellaceae bacterium
GATACCGACGCCGACTGCGTTGCCGTATTCGCGTTCGAGATAGCGGACGCGAAGCTGTGGTCGCCCGATACGCCCGAGCTGTACGAGTGCGCGGTCATATTCGGAGGCGACGAGCAAAAATGCGATTTCGGCGTGCGCACGATACGGGTAACGCCGTCCGAAGGGTTCGTGCTCAACGGCGAGCGCGTCATTATTCGCGGCGCGTGTATCCACAGCGACAACGGCATACTCGGCGCGCGCAACTATCCCGAGGCGGAAGAACGCAAAGTGCGCATATTGAAAGAGTACGGGTATAACGCCATTCGTTCGGCGCACAACCCCGCCGCAAAGAGCCTTCTCGACGCGTGCGACAGGCTGGGCATGCTCGTCATGGACGAGTATTGCGACATGTGGTATATCCACAAAAACAAATACGATTACGCGACGTATCTCGAACAGGAGTACGAGCAAGACATAACCGACATGATAGAAAAGGACTACAACCACCCGTCGGTTATAATGTACTCGCTCGGCAACGAGGTCGCGGAAACGGGCGAAAAGCGGGGCATAGAACTTTTCCGCAGAATGCGCGAAGTATGCGTCAAGCTCGACCCCGAAAAGCCTGTCACGACGGGCGTGAACATTTTCTTTAACTATTTGTACGCGCTCGGTTTCGGACAGTACAGCGACAAAAAGGCGGAGAAGAATCCCAACAAAAAGGTGGGCAGCGAGTTCTTCAACAACCTCGCGGGGCTGTTCGGCGACAAGTTCATGAAAACGATGGCGAAGCTGCCCGGCTGCGACAGAAAGACGCGCGACTGCTACGCGCTCATGGACGTCGCGGGCTACAATTACGGCATCAAGCGGTATAAGCACGACATAAAAAAATACCCCGAGCGCATCATTCTCGGCAGCGAAACGTTCTGCTCGGACGCGTATGCGTTCTGGGAGTTCGCGAAAGAGAATCCGTCGCTCATCGGCGATTTCGTGTGGGCGGGCATGGACTACCTCGGCGAGCTCGGCGTCGGAAGCTGGGAGTATAAAGAATACGCGCCGAGTTTTTCACACGGCGTCGGCTGGGTGACGGCGGGCAGCGGCAGGATAGATCTCATCGGCAATCCGCTCGGCGAAGCGTACTACACGAAAGTCGCGTTCGAGCTTGAGGATAAGCCGCAGATCGCCGTAGTGCCCGTTAGCCATACGAACGACAAACATTCGCCGTCGGCGTGGAAGTTCTCCAACGCACTGCCGAGCTGGAGCTGGAACGGACTCGACGGCAAAAAGGCGAAAGTGGAAGTGTATTCCCGCGCGCCCGTTGTCGAGCTGTACGTCAACGGCAAAAAAGTCGGTAAAAAGAAATTCAAAAAGAACTGTCGTTTCGACTTCAAAACGAAATACCGCGGCGGCGAAGTGACGGCGGTGAACCGCGACAAAAAAGGCAACGAGCTTTCCCGCACCTCGCTCAAGACGGCGGGTAACGAAACGGTGCTTTCGGTCGTGCCCGAGAAATCGACAGCGGCGGCGGGCGAAGTGTGCTTCGTGCGGCTCAAGTACACCGACGCGGCGGGCGTCGTGAAACCGCTCGAGCGCGGGATCATAGATG
>CAJULK010000091.1 GCA_910587455.1 uncultured Christensenellaceae bacterium
CACGGTCTGCGCGTTTTTCGCATTTCGCATTTTTTCTTAAAAGAAAGATTTTTGCACGTGCCCGAATATACTACTTCGCCGTACTCGCCGCGCGGCGCGGTTGCGGCGTGCAGTTCCGCGCGGGTGCAAAAACATTCGTACACGTTCGCGACGGACGCTATTTTATCTATAGCGGCGATGTACGCGTCGCTCCTGTCGCTTTGGTAGATAATTTCCGCGTCGCTTTTCAGTCCGAGAAAATCGAGCAGTTCGAGAATATCCCGCGCCGCGGGTTCGGGACACCGCAATTTGTCGAGATCTTCTATGCGCACGATAAACTTGCCGCCCGCACTTTTTGCGGACAGGTATGCCATGAGCGCGCATAAAATATTGCCGGCGTGCATGTACCCGCTCGGCGTGGGCGCGAACCGTCCCACGGTGATGCCGTCGTTCATAAAAACTCCTTCCGAACCGTCATTTCAAGTTTAACATATCGGCGGAGCGGTGTCAATATTTTCCGAATAAACGGCAATACTAATTATATGATTAACAAAGTTACTGTAAAGCGCGTATTGCCGACGGTGTTGCTCGCGGCGATTTTGGTATTACTCATAGGCTTGGCGTTCCTGCCCGCCGTGCGCGGCGGGAACGAACCGCTCGCGACGGTACAGGCGTCGGCGGACGACGAGGCGATGCGGTTGTTTCGCAAATGCGCCGAGTATTCGCAAACACATTCTTTCCGCACAAGGCTGAACGGAAATATAAAAGCACGAGTGCTCGGACTGCCGTACAACGTGAAGGTGAGCGGCGGGCGAGAGGTAAACGGCGGCGAGTTTTGCGACATCACCGAGGGCGTGTCGGCGGCGGTCAAGTTCGGGCAGAAAAAATCGTTCGCGGGCGGAACGTATTCGGTAGCGCGCGGCGAGTATAAAGACGGAACGTTCGTTTACGGCGAAGCCGCGCCTATAGACGAGGGCGCATATCTCGAACGGTTCGGCTATCCGCCGACGGAGCTTGTCAAGTATGCCGTCGAAAGCAGTATCGTGAATGCGGAATGTCGCGACGAGAATATTTACGTGTACACTCTCGACGCGGGTGCGGCGACCGAATACTATCGCCGCGAGGGTCGCACCGTGCTCGGCTGCGAGGACTGCCCGACGTATACGAGCGTCGTGCTCACTCTCGTCACCGACGGCGAGCGCGCAATAAAGATCACCGCCGAGGAAAAGTTTACCGCGCCCAAGTTCGGCGGCATCGAGTGCAAAGCGACTTTTACCGAAATGTTCGAATACGATTAAAACTAAATTCCACAACACAAAAAGCCCTCTCGAAAACAAAGAGGACTTTTCGTTGTGATGATATGAATGAGAGAGGGAACTTATTCGTTATCGGGCGTTTCGCCTGTGTCCGCGGGTGTTTCCGCATTGTCCGTTACGGGCGTTTCGCTCGTTTCGGCGACGGGTGTTTCACCCGCATCCGCGCCGTTGTTTTCCGCAGCGGCTTTTTCGGTCTTCGGCTTTTTGAGCGCGAAGATTATAAGCACTGCCGCGCCTGCCGCGCACAGCACGTCGACCGCCGCTACAACGAGCCACCACCAACGGA
>CAJULK010000092.1 GCA_910587455.1 uncultured Christensenellaceae bacterium
GTTTACAGATATAATCGGAGTGTATGCGGGGAAAAAGGTAGGGTTTTTCGGCGGATTTTTCGATTTTCTCAATTCGGCTTTCGGCATAATCGTACTGCTTGCTTTGATAGCTATAATTGTTTTGGCTTGGTGGCTGTGGGGTTATATAAACAGATTGACCGTGCGGCGCAAGCTCACGCGCGCGGCACTCGAAAAGAGCGTGCAGGCACTTTCGGGCGTCGGGTTGCGCTATGACAATATTCACGAAATAACGGCGGTGCTCGACGTGCTCGGCATGCTTACGGAAACGCCGAGAACAAAGACGGAAAGCGCGGAGATCGCCGCGCGGCTCAATGCGTTCATCAAGGCGGAAAACATAACTTTGCCGCAAACGCCCGAAACCGCCGCCATTCTCGACTCGTTGCCCGCACCCGATACGCCGGGCTCGCTCGCGGCGGCACTATCCGCGGGCGCGACGTTGCGTCAGGCAGAGGACGGACAAACGCTTGTTTTGACTACCATTTCGGGCGGAAAAAATATCTTGCTCACGCCCGTACAGACAGCCGACGGCATAATACTTTGTCAGCAGGGTGTGCGCATAAAGTCCGACCTTGCTCCGAATATAGAGGAGATAGGGTTTACGAGCATGCCCGCATCGCCCGAATTTTTCGATGGGCAACCGCTCGAGAAGAATGTCGAATATCCCGAACTGCCGCAACCCGCGCCCACATTCGGCACGGCGCATATCAGCCGTTCCGAGCCTGCGGAGCCGATTGCGCGCCTCGAATCGCCCGAATTGCAGCTTGCCGCGCCTACGCCGACGGGCAGTGCGGCATACGCGCCGATCGACTCGCGCGACGTCGAATTGCCCGAACCGAGCGGCGCGAGTATTCTCGGTTTGCCGCGCACGCGGACGATCTCGGAATCGAGCAAGCAGACGGAGCGTGACGATTCGGCGCAACAGCTTGCAAGCGAACAGTCCGAGTGCGATACCGATAGATCAGCCGTCGATACCGAAAACCGAGATGAAATTCGGCAAGGAAACAGAGCGGACGGATCGGCGTATTCTCGGTATCGCGGTGCGGTGACCGAAGACGAATTGAAACTCGCGGAGGAATTACATTCGCTGCTTACAGACGTATCGCCGCTCACCGCCGAGGAAAAGCGCAGGATAGAAGAATACAAGGCGGGCAAGGACGGCGGCAAAACGGCAAAACGCGGCGGAGCGAAACGCAAGCCGCTCACCGCCGAGGAAAAGGCGGCGCGTAAAGCCGCTTCCGAAAAGAAAAAGCGCGAACGCGAGGAATTTTTGAATTCGCTCACGGCGGAGGAGCGCGAAATGTACGAAGCCGAGCAAAAGCTCAAGAAGTCGAGAGAAGCGGCTGTTCGCAAACTTAAGAAAATCGCGGCGGACCGCAAACTTTTGCAAAAAATAGACGGTGATTAAAACGCTTGCCTTTTGTGTGGTGTTGTGGTATAATATGTCGGTATGAAGATTGGTTTGTCCACATCAACATTTTTCAATACGGTAGCCGCGGAGAGCATGTTCGACTTGTTGCGCAACATGCGGGTAGAGTGTACCGAGCTGTGTTTGAATACC
>CAJULK010000093.1 GCA_910587455.1 uncultured Christensenellaceae bacterium
GGTCTAAACGACAAAGAAAAGCGGGGAAAAGCATGCGTTACGAAGTTTTACAAAAAACAAAAAGGAATATTGTCATTTCGACCAAACGAGCGAAGCGAGTGCGCGGAGAAATCTATTCTTTTTTCTTGAATTGCAGGATATTGTCACGATAGTAATCGTATTGCTTTTTGCGTGATGAAAGTTCTGCCGTTATACAATCAATAAGTTCTGTCGTAAGCTGCGTGAGATTGTCAAGTATCTTAACAATTTCACGCTGTACTTCGATAGGCGGCACGGGCAATACAAAACTATTCATCACATGAGAATTAAGATTTTTTATAGTAGAAGAGTTAAGCGTTATATCCAGATGTTGTTTGAATAGTGAGCTTGTTAATATATGAAACATAAAGCGACTGCTACATTCTTTTGCAACTCTTATTACCCCCATAAAGCCACCGAAAGAACAGTCCATATTTTCGGTGATATAAGCGACTTTACCTATATGATTTTTACTTCCGCTACCCGCACAAATAAGAATATCGTCTTTTTTTAAGTATTGTTCGTCTTTTATTCTTACGCTTTTGTCAACCACCTTGACATCATCAAAATTCAAAGTATTATAATCGAGTGTAATATTATTTGCGCGTAAAACTTTAATGCCGATTCCGTCTTGCCGTTCTTGCCCTTTATTATAAGTTATTCCGCGTACAAAGTGAGCGATCGCACTAAATGCTTTATATTCCACTCCGTCGGGACATAGTTCTTTTATAAGTTCTTCGAGTTTGCTCATAGTTCTCCTTTAGTGGTCGGATTGCTTCGCTACAGAGCGCAAGGAGGTTCAAAGCTCCCTACACATTCGGTCGAAATGACGGGTGTTTCGGTTTATTGTAATCGGTTTGCATTATTCGGGTTTTGTTTCGGTTTTTTCGGCGTTGTCGTCTTTCGGTTTTTCGTGCGGAGCCTCGGTCGCGACGGGTGAGATGCCGACGACGTTTGTGACGGGCAGGGCGAACGCTATGCCTTGCCCCGCGCTCTTTAATCCCGCCGAGCTGTATATCGCGTGGAGAACGGCGTCGCGAATGTCGCTCGTGACGAGGATCATGACAGTTTCTTTATCGGGCTGAATGGATATATGGAAAAACTCCTCGGCGTCTTTATTCGCCGTGCCCCTGCCGTGAATGACTGTGCCGCCGCGTGCGCCCGCTTCCTTTGCGGCTTCCATGACTATATCGGTAAAGCCGGTATTTACTATGCAAATGATGAGTTCGTGGTTGATAGCCATACTTTCACCTCAATTATTTTGCGGCGCGGAATCGTTCTCGCGCGAGATGTTTACGTTGCGGTTGTTGCTTAAGAACCCGAAGATGAGCGTGCCGATAACGCCCGAGAACGGTATGGTGTAGGCGATGCCTTTGCCGTTTTTGATCGTTCTGAATTTTTCTTCGAGAGCGGACAGCGCGTCGGGGATCTTATTGCCCTGAATTATGCTGAATATTACCGTTTTGTCGGAATCGGCGAAGCCCAATCGCGACAGCATCGTTTGATCCGCCGTGCCCGCGCCGAGCGCGGCGAACTGCATATTCACGTCGAACGAC
>CAJULK010000094.1 GCA_910587455.1 uncultured Christensenellaceae bacterium
CGTGACTGGAGTTCAGACGTGTGCTCTTCCGATCTGCGGACTCGATGAAAAACACGATAATAATGTCGGTGTTCACCGTCGTGTTCATGACGGTAATGTCGCCTTGGATAAGATATTACGAACCGACCGATTTGACGGCGCGGTGCATTGTAAAAATACTCATGGCTCTGCTGTTCTTGCTCGTGCTCGTCCTGCGAACGGGGATTTTTACGGTGAGCAAACAGAAACAGGATCTGAAAATAATGAACGAATTGCTGCGCGAGGAGAAAAAACAGTTCGAGCGCGTCAAGTCGAATATCGACATAATAAATATGAAATGCCACGACCTCAAACACCACCTTTCCGACCTCGAGGGCAAGATTTCTTCCGCCGAGCTTGCCGAACTGAAAAGCGCGATCGAGATATACGACACCTCGCTCAAAACGGGCAACGACATTCTCGACGTGGTTATCTACGAAAAATCGCTCGTATGCGAACGCGAGAACATTCGCCTCACCTGCCTTGCCGACGGCGGCGCACTGTCGTTTATGAGCGCGGCGCATATATACTCGCTCATAGGCAACGCGCTCGACAACGCGATCGAGGCGTCGCTCGCCGTCGAACAGGAGCTGCGCGCGATCGGGCTTACCGTCACGCATAACCACGGCTTGATTGAAATAACGGTAGTAAACCGTTTCGTCGGCGAACGCGATCTCGCTGGCGACGCCGTCGCGACGAGCAAAGCGGACTCCGCCCGCCACGGCTACGGCGTCAAGAGCATGAAATACATCGCCGCGCAGTACGACGGCAAACTGACGCTTTCCGCCGAGAACGGCATATTCACCGTCCGCGCACTAATACCCCCCCCCGCGTGATATATAACTTCCGCATACCGCGGTTGGTTGTATTCGCATCGTACCGAAAACAAGCGACCGATCTATAGGAACTATAAATCGGTCGCTGATTTTATGTTTGCAATCACCCTATTCCGAAGAACCGTTCAAAGAAAGCGAGCAGTTTATTGATAATACTCTCTTTTTTCTCCTCTCTGCCGCCGCCGAATCTCGACATTGGCGGCATAATTTTATCAATATCCGTACCCGTCGTTTTCATCACCCCGTCGCGGAACGAATAGTCGATAAATTTGCGCGTTTCTTCGTCCTTCAGCTTCTCGCCCGCAATAAGCGCGGCAAGTTCTTTTTCTTTTTGCTCGGCAACGAACGCTTTCCATTCGAGCATAACGTCGTCAACGTCATTCACGCCCGCAATGAAGTTTTGAATAAGTTCTTTTTTGCTCCGTAACTCCAAACTAGAATCAATAGCCTTGTTGATCGTTATAAGCAGTTCTTTATCGTCTTTGTGTCCGTCGTGATACTTTTTGACAAGCAACAGTATGTAATCTATATTTATCTCTATTTGCTTAATAAGCTCGATCTCGAAAACAATATCATCGGTAATATCCTCTTTTTCTTTATCCTTGCGGCGATTGCGCCATTCGTCATACAGATCGTTGTATCGCCCTTGATAGTCTTGCATGTCGCGTTCGGAAAGAATTTCGTTGCCCGCAAAATCGTCG
>CAJULK010000095.1:0-544 GCA_910587455.1 uncultured Christensenellaceae bacterium
GGAACGCGCACTTTAAACGTACCGCCGTCGGCAGTCGCCGCATAGCTTTTTACGTTTGTCGTCACAGTCACTGTCGCGCCCGGTTCGGTAGATACCGTATACTCGACGTTCTCATCGGGATCGACGGGAACGTCGGTACCGGAATATGTAATAGGCGTCGAATATGCGCTGTCTTTGTATTTTTTTCCGTCGCCCTTTGCCTTGACGGATATACTTTGACCTTTTTCGAGCATCACCGACAGCGCGTCGGTAAGCTGCTCTTCGCCGTCCGATATCTTATACGCGTACCCCGACGCATGCTCGACGGCGCGCCAGCTCGCATTTCCTTCGCCGTCCACCTCTACTATCGGTACGGCAAGCGTCACGGCTTTATAGGTCGTTCCCGGCTCTGCCTTGTCCGAGCAACCGACGGCGAACGTCATAAATGCCGCAGCAATGCAACACAATACCGCCCGTATCAGCCGCTTTCTTACTTGAAGAATCATATTCTCCTCCCGCTGCAATGTTAAATTCGAAACCGCCGCGCGGCGTTTACGAAATTCCG
>CAJULK010000095.1:554-1550 GCA_910587455.1 uncultured Christensenellaceae bacterium
GAACATAGATTTTTTTGTTTTTTTATCCGTTTAACGGAAATTATTTATATTATCACGATAAAAAAACAACGGCAAAACGTTATGCGTCGTTTCGTCGTTGTTTTTTGATTTATTAAATTTACTTACATTATGGGCGCATACGCCGCAATCAAAATAGATTTATTACTTACGATCCTTTGTAATATTACTGCGCTTTTGCAAACTATGTCCGATTGCGATGATATGTACGGTGTGTGTTTGTTCGTCGATACGAAAAGCTATGATATACTTACCCACCGTCGCTTTACGATACCAATACTTCCCGAAAGGCGCTTCGGTATACCCATACGGGTTTCTGGCAATTTTATCATACTTTTGTTCGACTTCGTCTAAAAAATTTTTCGTTGCTTGTTTACTTTGTAAGACGAAAAGCAAATAATCCGAAATACGATGAATATTGCGTTTGGCTCTATTACTTTCGATAATTCTATAAGTCATATTTTTCCCGTATTTCTCTTAGCGTTTCGTAAGCGTCATGCCATTCCGCACCCGGACGCAGCATTTCTTCTTCCGCCTCGGCGATTTGTTCAAGCATTTCGTCGCTGAAAATTTGTTTATTCGTATCGAGTTTTACTGCGGCTGTTTCGTTTTCCATGATCATATCCTCACGATATATTTTATGTAGTATAGCACGGATTTTGCGTATTGTCAATAGCCGAGACACGCTAAGTCATTCGAGCCGCTTCGGGCGATACGTACGGACAACGCCGCGGCGGTTTTATAGGGTTTCCAACAGTTTCAGATACTTTGCGCACTCTTCTTTCGCGCCGGAAAGATCGTGTTCGGTATAGTTGCCGCACTCTTCTTTTTTCGCGCCCGGCACTTCGGACAATTCTATCGCCGCGGCAAAGCTTTCTACCAATAATCTTTTTACCTGCGCCCCGTCAAGCACGACGGTAAGCAGATAAAAACCGGTACGGCAGCCCATCGGACCGAAATATATTATGTTGTCTTTTT
>CAJULK010000096.1 GCA_910587455.1 uncultured Christensenellaceae bacterium
GACGGTTACGGCGACGAATTCGAGCTTGAAGAAACCGAATACGCCGCAGACGAGTCGCGCATGTTCTCGGCGACGGTGAACTTTATCGACGGCGACGTCGCGGGACTTGTTTTCGGCGCGGAGGACCTCGAGCATTATTGGTCGTTTGACGTGGACAGGGGGCTGAACGAAGTCAAGCTCACTTATTTCTATTATACCGACGGGCGGCTCGACGAGGAAGTGCTCGAGAGCGAGTATTACGTCGGACCGTCCAACATGAACGAGGGCGAGCTGTCTTACGTAACGTCGCGTACCGCAAGTTTGGAGCAGGTGTACCTCAAAGCGGTGATAACTCCCGAGGACGACGGCGTTTATGCCGAGTTCTATGCGGACGGTATAAGACGGTTTGTTTTCACCGACGGAAGCGCGGAGGCGCGGACGATAAAGCTCGGGGATTATGAGATAGGCGGCGAAAAGGCGGTTTACGGCGGCGGCAGTTTCGGTTTCCACGCTTACGATACCGAAGTGCGTTTTACCGATATTTTGAGCGGCGCGTCCGATTTCTCGTATTACAGCGAGCTTTATCGCAATCAGTATCATTTTTCGCAATTTGCGCATTGGAACAACGACCCCAACGGGCTTGTGTACTATAACGGATATTATCATATTTACTATCAGCACAATCCTTACGGCAATACTTGGGACGCCATGCATTGGGGACATGCGCGGAGCCGCGACCTCGTGCATTGGGAAATGCTTCCGATAGCACTCGTTCCCGATTACGATTTGGACGAAACGCTCGGCTTTATGTGGTCGGGTTCGGTCATGCCGTATCGCAAGGGCGACAGCGCGACGATCGACAACGACGAAAATTACAAGTGGTTCGACGAAACGGGCAAAAACGACGGCGACGTCGTGGGGCTTATCGGATTTTACACCCGTCACGACGATGCCGATTTCGGCGGTAACCGCTATCAAGTGGTGATGTACAGCAACGACGGCGGGCTTACTTGGAACAAGCGCGACGCCGTTCATCGCACGACTTCCAAACTGCCCGACGGGTATACGCTCGGCTGTAACGCCGACGGCGAGCCGTGGGGTCCCGACGTTCGACCGAGTTGGCGCGATCCCAAAGTTTTCGACATTTCGGGACTGCCCGGCATATCGGACGGCTATAAGTGGGGCATGGCTCTTACCGGCATGGAAGACCAAATGCTGTACTTCCTCAAATCCAAAGACCTCGTAAAGTGGGAGCACGGCGGCTCGTACAAAGTCGAGTGCCGACCCGAGTGTCCCGACGTTTTGAATATCGACGGGCATGCGGTGATCACGCTTACTTCGCGATATTATTTCGTTTGCGATCTTTCTTATTCCGACGGCGCGATAGTAATGACCGATCTCGCGGGCAATAAGATAAACGAGCTTCTCACGGGCGACGCACGGCTTAAACGCATGGAATACGGCTATGATTCGTATGCCGCGCAGTCTTTCAATATCGACGCGAACAGCGACAGTGCTTATGCGGGCAAGGCAGTGGGGTTGAGCTGGTTTTCTGGCGT
>CAJULK010000097.1 GCA_910587455.1 uncultured Christensenellaceae bacterium
GGTATTCTCGGCAAAGCGGCGGTCCACGGCGCGGCGACGAAGGGCATGTATGCTTTTCTCAAGCATTTCGCGCTCAACGATCAGGAAACGCACCGCGATCATCTCGGCATAGTTACTTGGGCGGAAGAACAGGCTATCCGCGAAATTTATCTCAAGCCGTTCGAAATGACGATCGTCGACAATACCGTAACTATCAAGTATAACGAGCCGATTAAAGACGGTGGCGAGATCACCGGCTATACGCCCAAAACTGCGGAAGTGCCCGCCGCGACCGCAATCATGAGCAGCTTCAACCGCATCGGCACGACGTGGGCGGGCGGCAATTACAACCTTTTGACGGGCGTGCTTCGCAAAGAGTGGGGCTTCAACGGGTTCGTGTTAACCGATTACGAAGTGTCGAGCTACATGTTCACGGGACAGTGCCTCGCGGCGGGCGGCGACGCCAAACTCAAAACCGTCGGGCTGGCAGGCAACTTCCTGTTTGGATATTCGCTTAAAGGCGAACTCGAGGATCAGGGCTATGCACGTGAAGCGGCGCACCATATTCTGTACACCGTCGTAAATTCGGCGGCTATGAACGGATATGTTCACGGCGTGGAGTTCGTCAACGGGTTCGCATACTACAAGATAATTATTATCGTATGGGACTTGCTCGCGGCGGCGGGAATAGGCGTGCTCGTGTTCTTCCTCGTCAAGAAGATCAGACGATACATGCAACCCGAAACCGAAGAATCGGTGCAGTCCGAAACCGAGGTATCGGTGCGATCCGAAACGGCAGAAGATTGATAACAACAGCGCGTATCGGCGCGGGACTGAAACAGCTCCGCGCCGATATTTGCGCCTCACGTACGAAAACTATATAAAAATGGGTTATCTCGAAATCGTTGCGATAGTATTTTTGTGCATGAATGTCGTGTTCTCGGTATTCACTTTGCATTATCCGATATTCATGCTTATCGGGCTGTTCGGCTGTAAGAAATTTCCGCACACCGCCGATAAGAAGCGGTACGCGATCGTTATAGGCGCGCGCAACGAAGAAAAGGTGATAACGCATTTGATAGACAGTGTTTTTTCGAGCAACTATCCCAAAGAAAAGATTGCCGTGTTCGTGGTCGCGCATAACTGTACCGACAAAACGGCGGAAGTTTCGAGAGCGCACGGTGCGATCGTTTACGAGTACGATAACCCCGCCGAGAACACCGTCGGCTATGCGTATAAATATCTTTTCGATATGATAAACCGCGACCATAAGGGCGAATTCGACGGGTTCTTCGTGATAAACGCCGACAACGTGCTGACTCCCGACTATATCGACAGAATGAACGACGCGTTCGTCTATTACGACGGAAAGCGGGTGGTTACGTCGTATCGCAATTCGGGCAACATTGCCGACAATTTTATATCGTGCATGTACGGCATGTACTTCGTGTCGGCGTGTCGGTTCGAGGCGCGAGGGCGAACGGTGTGCGATTGCTCGACGCGCGTTTCGGGCACCGGTTACGTCATGCCCGCGAGTACGGTCGAGAACGGC
>CAJULK010000098.1 GCA_910587455.1 uncultured Christensenellaceae bacterium
AGCATCTCGCGGAAGGCGTGAAAAATTCGTGCAACTGCGTGTTCATGGATCTCGCGGGACGACTGGGCACGAATAGGTTTTACGACGCGCTCGAACGGTTCGGTCTGGGCGAAAAGACGGGGATCGACTTTTCGGGCGAGAGCAGCGGCATGCTCATGAACAGAGATAACGTCAAGCCCGTCGATCTTGCGCGTATCGGGTTCGGTCAGGCTGTCGCGGTGACGCCGTTGCAACTGATAACGGGCGTGTGCTCGGTCGTTAACGGCGGAACGCTGTACAAGCCGTATCTCGTGGCGAGCGTGGACGGCTTCGACGGCGTGAACGTGGCGACGCGTCAGCCCGAGCCTGTGCGCACCACCGTGTCCGAAGCTACTTCCCGAAAAATGCGCGAGTATCTTAAAGGCGTCGTGGAAAGCGGCGGCGGCAGTAAAGCGGGCGTGGCGGGGTACGCGATCGGCGGCAAAACGGGCACCGCGCAAAAATACTCGGGCGGCACTATCGCGCACGGCAAATATATTTCGTCGTTCATCGGTTTCGCGCCCGCGGACGATCCGCAGTACGCGCTTCTCATGATAGTGGACGAACCGCAAGGCTATATGTATTACGGCAGTCTTGTCGCCGCGCCGTATGCGGGCAGAGTGTTCCAAAAGATTTTCGATTATACGGCTTTGCCTCCCGTGGCGACGGACAAAAAATACGTCGACATGCCCGACGTGATAGGCATGCCCGCAAAAGACGCCGTCGCGGCTCTCGAAAGCCTCGGTTTGTATGTGGAGATCGCGGGCGAAGGCGAGAGCGCGATAGGTCAAGTCCCCGCGCCGTCTACGCGTATCGCCGAGGGCGACAGCGTGCTCGTGAGAACGGTATAGCTTGTTTCGGGCGGGCGTAATTTCGGATAGCGGAAGAAAAACGATCGACAATGCAAAACTTCGCGGAGTTTTCGGTTTGTCGAATAACAAAGAAATATAATATTGTTTGCTAAATGCGTACAAGCGCGATTTCGTAGCGTACAATATACATATAATAAGTACGAAGATACTGCGTAGCGTAAGGAGAATAACGCCATGAAAGTATGCGAATTGGGCATAGGCTCGGACAGCACGGTCGAGATCACGGGGCTTGCGACGGACAGCGGAAAAGTCCGCGCGGGCGATCTGTTTTTCTGTCTTGTCGGAACGGAGCACGACGGACACATGTATGCCGCGGACGCGCTCGCTTCGGGAGCGGCTGCGGTGGTGACCGAGCGCGAGATAGCGGTGGACGGCGAGCAGATACAGGTGGACGATACCCGCAAAGCCCTTGCGTGCGCGGCGTCGGCGTTTTACGGCAATCCGAGCAAACGTCTCAAAATGATAGGAGTGACGGGCACCAACGGCAAAACCACTACCACTTATATCATTCGCAGTATAATAGAAGCGGCGGGGCACGGCTGCGGACTGATAGGCACGAACGCCGTGGAGTATTGCGGCAAAAAATCGGAAGCGCGGCTCACTACCCCCGACCCGATAGAGCTTCACGCAATAT
>CAJULK010000099.1 GCA_910587455.1 uncultured Christensenellaceae bacterium
GTGCACGCGCTGCTGTTGATGAGCGACAGAGTGATGCCCGCCGCGCTTATATAGTTGTCGAGTATATTAGTGTCGCCGTCGTTCTTGCCCGTGAGCGATATGTTGAGATCGCCGAGCATATTCGAGCCGGGAGCTTCCGCGAGTTCGGAAAGACCTATCGTCAGTTTGTGTTCGCCGTCCGTATAGCTATAGCCTTTGAATACCGTCGCAATCGTCGGTGCGGGTGCGGCTTTGTCACTGCCGTCGGACTGTATCGACTCCGCTATTTGTTGGCGAATGTTTATGCCGAGTATGCTTTCGCGAATGGGCAACAGATAGAACAGCATTTCGTTAAGAAGTTTATCCATGCCGTTCGGGGCACTCAACATATTGCCGAGCTGTTCGATCGTATACGCGGTGTCTATGTATTTGACGTTCTTCGATGAAGTGCCGAAGAAGCCCGCATCCCAACTCGTTACGCCGTGTACGTAAAGCACGTTGTCGTAGAAATACAGGCGTGTGGTGCAGTCGGGGAATACGCGCTGTCCGAGCGCGCTGCAGTTCTTATAGACAAGTTCGACGATCGCCGCCGTCTTGTAGCGCGGGTTTGCGCCTGCGCCTTGGTCTATGATCCGAACTTTCACGCTGTACTGAATGGATACTTTTATGGATTCCAACCCGAGCAATTTAATGCCGAGTTCTATTTTGTTCTCGCTCGTCGCGGCTTTTGTGTCGCCTATATCGAATTCGAGCATGTTCGCCGTGTTCATGACGTCGAACAACAAATGCTTGAGGTTCGAGAAGTCCGAATATGTCGCATTGCCCTGCGTCGTGTTGTAGTCGTCGGGAAGTGCTATCGTTACTTGTTCGCCCGCAGTGAACAGCGCGTCGAAGTTTTCGAGCTTTGCGGTATTGACGTCAAGCCCGCTCACGTTGATGCGGTCTATCTTGTTGTTGTTTTGCATGACCGTGATAGACGAGCGTCCGGGCGTGTTCGTCGTGATCTCGTTTTCGACGGTCGCCCAAATACGATCGTCGTCTTTTTTGAGGGTGACGCCCGTAACGATCTGCTTGAACAGTTTGCCGTTGATTTCGGTCGACGGTTTTGTGTCGTCCGTCGGCGCATCGTCGTCCGACGGTTTTACAAACGGTGCGAGCGCGGCTTTCAGTCCGTCTATAGCCGCGCCGAACTGTGCTTTGACGTCGTCGAGCCGTGCGTTAAGCCCGTCGATGCTTCCTGCCGTCGCTATCAAATTCCAACCGTTTTTCGCATGGTCGAGCGCGTTCTCCGCGCCGTGTATCGCATCGACTATGTTTGCGAGCATGACCCGTACCGAGTCGAGTCCCGCAATATCCATTGATTCGAATACCGTTTTGTCTATGTTCAATCGGTAATCGCCGACGAGGAATTCTGTCACTTCGTCGTCCATGCCGAGTATATCGAGCACCGTTGCTACTATCTGCATGATCGACGTGTAGTCTATTGAAATGCGTTCGCCGTTGCCGTTGCCCTCCATATAATCGAGGAACGCCATGCCGTT
>CAJULK010000100.1 GCA_910587455.1 uncultured Christensenellaceae bacterium
GTGGGGCTTGCGGGGTTTATAAAAACTCCCGAGATCGCGCCGGGCAAGAGCGCGACTGTGACGATCACGGTGCCAGAGTATGAGTTTAAGTGTTATGACGCTTACGGCAAAGGCACATACATTCTCGAAAAAGGCGATTACTTCCTCGCGGCAGGCAAAGACTCGCACGACGCGCTCAACAATATACTCGCCGCAAAAAACAAAACTGTCGCCGACGGCATGGACTACGACGGCAACGCCGCGCTTGCGTACAAGGTCAATTATGCTTCCGACGATTTCGACACATACTCGAAAACCGCGAACGGCACGAAAATTGTCAATCGGTTCGCGGACGCGGACGTCAATCTCAATAAAGGCATGGAGCAGCAAATAAAATATCTTTCGCGTGACGATTGGCAGGGTACGTATCCGAGCGGCGCGGTGCTCGCGCTAAAGGGCGACGAGAACAGAGCCAACATCTTGTACGAAGTCGACGCCGAGAACGATCCCGCAGACGAAATGCCGATATACAATACAGTCACTTCGGAATACGGCGAACTGAAACTCGTGCAGCTTATGGGGCTCGACTACGACAACGCGCTGTGGAAAGATCTTTTGAATCAAATGACGTTTGACGAGCAGGCAAAACTCATTCAGTCGAGCGGCATATCCGCGGTCACGAGAAGCATTTCCGCACCGGGCATCAGTCAGCGCGACGGGTCGTGCGGAGTGCGCGACGGCGGGTACGCGTTGCCGAGCAATACGATAGTGGGCGCGACGTACAACGCAGAACTTGCGAAAACGCTCGGAAATGTTTTCGGCACGCACCTTTTGAATGCGAGTATTGCGGGCGTTTACGGTCCCGCTGTCAATATCCACCGCTCGCATTGGGGCGCACGCGCATACGAGTATTACGGCGAGGACGGATTCTTGAGCGGCGAAATGTGTGCGGCGGAGATAAAGGGCTTGCGCGAAATGGGCGCGGTCGTGTTCGTCAAGCATCTCATTCTCAACGAACAAGAGGATTTCAGATCGGGTATGCAGACTTGGGCAAACGAACAGTCGATAAGAGAGATCTATCTCAAGGCTTACGAAAAGTTCATAACCGACGGTAGCTGTAACGGCGTTATGACGTCGTACAACCGTATCGGCACTGTTTGGACGGGGCAGCATGACGGACTTCTGAACGGAGTGCTTCGCGGCGAATGGGGCTTTAACGGCGTCGCCATTACCGACGCGAACGCGGGCACCGACAAAAACTTTGGTCGTGCCGTCGCGGCGGGGCAGGACGCTTGGCTCGGCGGTATGCCCGAGGACGCGCTCGACCGTTATTACAAGGACAATAACGGCACGGTGTGTCAGGCTGTTCGCGAGAGTGCGCACAGGATCTTGTATACGCAGTTACATTCGTTCATGATGAACGGCGTATCTACGAGCACGAGATTCATGGACGTTATGCCCGGCTGGGAAAAAGCATTGCTCGCCGTAAAGATAGTTTCGGGCGTGCTAATGGGCTTGTGTCTTGCAATGGTCG
>CAJULK010000101.1 GCA_910587455.1 uncultured Christensenellaceae bacterium
TTGTGCCCTCGATTGTCTGTGTGCCGAGATCGGCGTTGATGTCTTTGTAATTAGCCATGATTCTTCCCGAAAAAATGTTGATATTCGCGGTGCGGCGTTTAGCTTTTGCCGCGAAAGAACGGTCGGCAATAACCTCGCGGTACGCGAAATAACGATAATTCGCAAAAAACATTTTCGCGCGGTCGAAGGCTGTCGACACGGGCAGTAGTCGTGCCCGCTGTTCCGAGTAGTTATATGATACTATATTATTTGCAATTTGTCAATAACTTTGCGGAATTTTGTTTATCGACACGCGAATAAGTTACGACGATTTTCGCGCGGGAAACAGCGGCGACGCGGCAACGTGCGCCCGCCGCGCCGTCGAGCGCAAACGCGCGGCGTGTCGAAAACGCGGCAAAACGCACAAAATCATTGACAAAATGCGGGTATTTGTGATAATATACAGTCGAAGCCAATCCGACGGGTGAGGAGGATAGCCGATTTGCACTGCCCCCGAATAATTTCTTTTCACAACGGAGTGATCGAATGGACTGCGGAACTCGACAGCCCGCTTTTTTCGGTTAAAGTAAACGGGGAAACGGTTTCGGACGGCGGGGACGGGTTTTATCGCGCGACCGCGCTTCGTATAGACGAGAAAAGCGACGCCGAAATAGAGATAACCGCAGTCGGAAGAAAGAGCGCGACCGCCGTTTTGTCATACAATTCGAAACAAAAAAAGCTCGCGCTCGCGCCCGTTTCCGATTATCGCGTGAACGGCGACGTGCTCGAGTGGAGTGCGGTCGGCGAGTGCAAGTATTACAGGGTTTACGACCTCGATTTCAACGCCGTGACAGTCGGGTGCACGCATTACGACATGTCGGCGCGTAAACTTGTTTGGTGCGTGTGCCCCGTTCCCGAATCGGACGTGCTTGCCGAGGCGGAGCCGTGCGGCGTGAATATTCCGTACCTCGATGGCGGCGGCACGAAAAGCAATCCGTATCTGATAAATACGCCGTTCGACCTGCGTGCAATAGATTACTACGAAACGGTATACGCGCTGTCGGGCGGCGGGAAAAAGCATTACCGCATTGCGCGGGATATAGACTATCGCGACGTGATCGCTCACGACGGCGAATCGAATATATTCACGCTTAATAAACCGTTTTTCGGCACTCTCGACGGCGACGGGAACAGTTTGCTGTACGTGCGGGTGCGGTATAACGGCGGGTATTGGGCGGTTTTCGATCATATCGCGCCGGGCGGAACGGTGCGCAACGTCACTTTCGAAGATGCCGATATATACAACACCGCCCGTGACGAAATGCACCCCGTCAACAGCTCGACGGCGATCGTCGCATACGTCAACCGCGGCACGGTGGAGAACGTGTCGCTGGACGGCGTGCGGGTAACGGTGTCGGGCGGCGGCGCGTGCGGCATCGCCGTGCATAACAGCGGGTGCGTTCGCGGCTGTACGGTGCGCGGCGTGTTCGTGCAGGACGTGACGGTGCGGCTCGGTACGGCGAGTTA
>CAJULK010000102.1 GCA_910587455.1 uncultured Christensenellaceae bacterium
GGAAGCCCGGTTCGAATCCGATGAAGTCGAGCGTATATTCCGCCATTGCGTCCTCGACGACCGAGCGCACAACGGGGATCTCCACGTTCTTCGCCGTGCCGATGCCCTGTTTGTACTCCTTGTTTTTGGGCGCGGGCTTGTTCATAAGCTCGGTTATCTTGTTGAGTTTTGTGGGATTTACTATCGACGAGCCTGCGCCCTGATAGCGCGGGTTCTCGGCGAAACTGCCGATGATGGCGACCTTACTGCCCGACTTGATGGGGAGCACGTCCTCGTTTTTGAGAAGCACGATGCTCTCCTCCGCGCAACGCTCTGCGAGCTTGTGATGTCCTTCCACGTCGAACTTTTCGAGCGGCGTGACGGCGGAAGTGCTTTCCGCGAGTTCGAGAAGCCGACGCACGCACTCGTCTACGAGCGCGATGTCGAGTTCGCCCGATTCGACCGCTTTTACAACGTCGTCGATGCCGTACTTGCACGCAGGCATTTCGAGGTCGCTGCCCGCCTTGACCGCGTCCACGCGGCTGTTACTGCCCGCCCAGTCGGAAACTATAACGCCCGTAAAGCCCCACTCGTCGCGGAGAATGTCGCGAAGCAGGTGCATGTTTTCGTTGGCATACTGACCGTTGATGAGGTTGTACGAGGTCATGATCGACTTCGTGCCGCCTTCCTTGACCGCTATCTCGAACGCGGTGAGATATATCTCGCGGAGCGTCCGTTCGTCGAGAATGGAGTCGGTAGCCATGCGCCGTTCTTCCTGATTGTTGCAAGCGAAGTGCTTGACGCACGCGGAAGTGCCGTTCGCCTGTATGCCGCGGATATACGACGCAGCCATTTTCCCCGCGAGATACGGGTCCTCGGAGAAATACTCGAAGTTGCGCCCGCAACGCGGATTGCGTTTCATATTGGTACCGGGACCCAAAAGCATGTTCACCTTGAGCGCGGCACATTCCTCGCCGAGTGCTTTGCCCATCTCCTCGCCGAGTGCCTCGTTCCAGCTGTTCGCCATCGTAGCGGCGGTCGGAAAGCACGTCGCGGGAATACTCGCGTTAAGCCCCAAATGGTCGGCGGCAGCCGCCTGCTTGCGCAGTCCGTGCGGACCGTCGGAAAGGAACATCGAGGGCACGCCGAGTTCTTCGTAATCCCGCGTTTGCCAAAAGTCCTTACCCGTCAACATTTCGGCTTTCTGCCGAAGCGTCATGGTGCTGATGATTTTTTCGATATCCATATTCATTTTCCTTTATAATAGATTTTATTTCATGTCGGCTCAACCGATTGCGCGCCTTTCCCGACGGCGCGGCACGAGAAACGTATTCTCTGCGGAATTCGCCTTATACATTATTTTTACCACAATATCGCGCGGTTGTCAATAGAGTTTGCGTAATCTGCAAGTTTTACGGAATAATTTGCATTAATACCCCGTCGAGCCGCGCATTTATGTAAGTAACAGTATGCGCATTTACACGCGTAATTTACCATGCCCCGCGACGTTTGTCAATGCGTT
>CAJULK010000103.1 GCA_910587455.1 uncultured Christensenellaceae bacterium
GAACCGTGTTTTGCTTCGCCGACGGGATTCGGCGCATTGTCGCTGTTTTCTTCCGACCAGCTGTCGATAGTCGGCGATTTGTCGTTTACCCAGCCGTTTTGCGAAAGCGCGACGGTGAACTCTATTTCGCTGACGATAGGCGTACTGTACTTCGCAACCGCCGTCGCGCGCAATATGTACTTGCCGGGCGCGGTCGGAACGGCGTTGCCGAGTTCCTCGCCCGTTTCGGCGTCGATATACGTGAACTCGATCTCGCTGTCGCCGAGCGTCGCTTTCGCGGTAGGCAATTTCCAGCTGTCCTTTTCGCCGAGATACAGAATGGTGTCTATGCGCGCATCCTGCTCGAACGCATTGTCGCGGTTGCCTATCGTGAACATGATCGGCTTCGTTTCGAGCGTATCCGCTTCGACTATTCCGCCGCCCGCTTTGTACACGGCATGACCTACCATGAAGTACGTACCGGGTGCCATAGGCACTACGAAATCTCTGTCATACTTCGTGCCCTTTTCGACGGTGACGGTATCCTCGCCCGCCTCGACCAAATCGCCGAGCGTCGGCACGCCGTTCTCGATTTTTGCGGTATAGAACTCGAAGTACGGCAAGCCGCGTATAGGCGACCCGATTATCTCGCCGAACATATTGTCTACGTTCGCTTTCCACGACGAGATCGCGGGATACGTGAGCCAATCGTTCTTTTCGCTCGCCGAACCCATGACGAAGATCTGGAATGTGAACGACGAATCGGGTGCACTGTTGTACTTGCCCGCTTCCGCCGCGACAGTCGTCGTCATCGTGTATCTGCCTGCGGGCGCGCTGTTGAGAATGTTCACTTCCGCAATATACTTGCCGTCGGCAATGCTGTACTTCGCGCGGTAGTAAGTGATATTATCGGTTACGCCGACGATCGTGATTTCCGGCTCGCCGTAAGTGGACATCGCTTGCGGAGTGCTTTCTTCCGCGTTCCAATGGTTGACCGACCACGGCGATACGCTCGGCGTCACGTCCCAATTATTATGCGCTATCCCGATAGTGAACGGAACGTCTTGATAGAACGACGTGTAGTTGGTGGTTTCGTCGAAGCTGACGCGGAGCACGTAATCGCCGCCGAGAAGCCGCGCTATGAATTCCGCAGTCGGCTCGCCCGCACGCGCGGACGCGACCGGCACGTACAGGTCGATCGACGGGTCGCCGTTGTGGTTGCCGTCCTCGTCGACGAGTTTGATGCCTTCGAGCTTGACTCCGTCCACAGTGACGACGTTACCGTCCGCGTCGAGAATATCGTAACTGACCGCACCCTGCGAAAGCGCGCTGCCCGAGAACAAGTTGACCTCGCGGTCGTACGTATCCCAAGTCCAAGACTTGATGCCGGGCAACACCGCATAATCTTTATATTCTATCTTATTGATAGTAA
>CAJULK010000104.1 GCA_910587455.1 uncultured Christensenellaceae bacterium
GCGTCTGCGGATAATTATTCGTACAAAATTCCCGACGGCGTGCTCGTGATAGGCGACAATGCGTTTGCGGGTCAAAAGAATATCACTTCGGTCACCGTTCCCAACAGCGTGCAGTGCTTGGAAAAGGGCGCGTTTTTCGGTTGCAAGAAGCTCGTCAACGTCATATTCGAAGGCGGTAATGACAATACCGATCTCGTGATCGACGACGCAAACAGCAGCAGTAAAGACGGCGCGTTTGCTCAAACCGCGATCTCCGAGATCGCGTTTCCGAGCCGTCTTGTGGCTTTGGGTTCGTACGCGTTCTACAAAGCCAACGACATTGCGAACGTAACGTTCGGCGCGGGTAGCAGATTGCAAACGATCGGGCAGTATGCGTTGGGTTATGACAACAGTTCGAGTAAAAGCAAGCTTAAGAGCATCGCGCTTCCGAACACCGTTACAATCATAGGCAAATACGCATTCAGCAAGACGGGACTCGAAAGTATAGAGGTTCCCGCATCCGTGACGGAAATAGGCAATTACGCTTTTCAGTCTTGCACCGATCTCGTCACTGTGACTTTTGCCGATAATTGCGAACTGAAAACGATATACGATTATGCATTCAAGGATTGCGGCAAGCTCACGAATGTAAATTTGGAAAATTGTTATGTGCTCGAAACTTTGGGTGCGTCGTCCTTCAACGGCTGTGCGTTTTCGTCGATAGAGCTTCCCGTCGCACTGTCGTCGATAGGAAATCAGGCATTCTATTCCTGCGCGAATCTCGATTCCGTCACGATTCCGTCCAACGTGCAAACAATAGGATCTGCGGCGTTCGCAAAAACGTCGATCGCAGAAGTCGTATTCGAAGGCGGGGATAAGCCGCTCACCGTAACGGACGGGAAGTCTGTATGGACTGCGACTTCGACAAGCACTACGTTGGGTGCTTTTGCGGGGCTTGACATACAGTCGATAATTCTTCCCAAGCGGTTGCAGTCGGTAGCGGCGTATATGTTCGACGGATGCTCGAAGCTTAACAGCGTTGCGTTCGAGGGTAATTCGCAAGTCAAGAGTATCGAGAAGTATGCTTTCAATAACTGCATGCTTCTCGCCTCGATCGGTTTGCCGAACAGTCTTGAAAAAATAGCCGACTATGCTTTTGCCGCGTCGGGACTGACCGAGATAGCATTGCCCGATAAAGTAACGTCGCTGGGTAATTACGTGTTCCAAGGCTGCACGCAGCTTGCCGACGTATCTTTCCCCGACGCGCTGATTTCCATGGGCACTAACGTATTTGCGAATTGTACGTCGCTTACCTCCGTCATTCTTCCTCAAAATCTGACCGAAATCAAGAAGGAAGCATTTAAGGGTTGCACTTCGTTGCAATCGGTGACTATTCC
>CAJULK010000105.1 GCA_910587455.1 uncultured Christensenellaceae bacterium
AAATATAAACGCCGCTACAAGTATAACAAGAAAAATACATAACAACGAGAGTTTCCATGCCGAGTTATAATACCCGCTCTGTGGATTGGTTTCCTCTGACATAACAAACGAACACATCATGACGAACGGCATAAGCGTAAAAGAATTTTTACAGAATAACAAAGCAAGCGTCATAAGAACAGTCAACAGACCCGCGCCCGTAATCGGAATCTGTAACATGTGACACGCAGCGCACACAACGCCTATCGTCGCTATATACCAAACGGAATTGCAGTATTTATCTACGCCTGTACCGAATTTACAAGTAATGAATTTTTCGATTCGAGATCTCATTTGTATTTATATTATACACCAATAAATTATTTAGGTCAATCGTTTATATCACATCTTGATCTTATCGTTTGCAAGCCGTTTCGCAAACGAAATCATGAGTTCGTTGGCAACAGCGGCATCCTCGCCGCGCCAATGCAACGAAAAACAGTGATTGGACGTTTTATGCCGTGCCATGAACGATTCGCAGTATACCCCGAGTTCTTCGAGTTTTTGGATCAATATCTTGCCTTGGTCTTTACAAAATATATCCGTATCGGAATGGACTACGAACGTAGGCGGAAATTTCTCGTTTATATAATTAAACGGCATACAAAAATCTTTATGCTCATAGCTGTCGAGATCGCGTCGCGAAAAACCCGTAAAGCCCAAAAACACGCCGTCGTCCAGATCGAGCAAATACTTAGTATTAAGAACCGTCGCCAAATCGTATAGCCCGCAGACAAGCAATGCACCGAATATCTTGAACTTCAATTCGTACCCGAACCGTTTTTTATACGCATCGCCGCAGTTGATCGCGCACAGCATCGCAGAATAGTACGCGCCCGCGCTGTCTCCAGCCACCATTATCCTATCGGTATCGATATTATAATCCGCGGCATGATCGTAGATATAATTAGCAGCATTGACAAGATGACTGACAGGATCGGGAAAAGTATACGTAGGCGCAAGACCGTAATCTACGCAAAATACCGTAAACCCGTTAAGCGCCATAAACTGCGCATGACCGCGGCGATATGTCTTTCCTCCCGCCGAAAATCCCCCGCCGTGTATTATCATCACCGCGGGCTGCGGCTTGTCCGATTGCACCTTGTAAACGTCCAATTTGCAAATATCGGGCAAACTCTCGTCGTAAATAACATCTTTATCGCATAGTATGGTATCTTTGTTTTTTGAATTTACATACGGGCAAGCGTTTTGCGCAAAATCGAGCAAGATATCGATCGACCTAAAAAGACGCTTCGACGCTTTCACGGCGCGCGTTCTGCGCTTGAGTTCCTGTTTGGAAAGCTCCTCATCGATAATTTCTTGCATATCGGTCATT
>CAJULK010000106.1 GCA_910587455.1 uncultured Christensenellaceae bacterium
AAACGCCGAGTTTACACTCGACGGTCACGACGTAAAACTCGAAAAAAATAATTACGGCGTGGATAATCTTCACGGCGGAAGTACGGGTTTACATTCGAAACTGTTTTCGATGACGATGGTAAAAGGCGAAACTTCCACCGACGTCGTGTTCAAGTGCGAAAGTCCGGACGGCGAGGGCGGATATTTCGGCACGATAGATCTCGATGTGATATATACGGTATACGAAAAAGAACGCGATGCTTTTAGAGTATCGCGCGACGTCGGACTGCAAAACTCTCCTCGACGTGACGAACCACGTGTATCTCAACGCGTCGGGCGATCTGCGTGAGCCTGTAACCGAGCAAGATCTGTTTATAAATGCGTCGCGCGTCGGTAAGCTCGACGAGCGGCTTATAGCACGCGAGATCGTGCCCGTTACGAAGCAGTTCGATTTCCGCAAAGCCCGCAAGCACGGCGAGTACAACGCCGACGAAAGCGTGCAACGGTACACGCACGGTTACGACCACCCGTTCTTTCTCGATAAGCGCGGACTCGATACTCCCGCATGCTCGCTGTATTCGGAAACGAGCGGCATAAAGATCGCCGTGTCCACGACATACCCCTGCGCCGTCGTATTCGCCGACAATTTCGGCGGCAATAACGCGGTATGTTTCGAGTGTCAGTACCACCCCGACGGAATTCACGCATGCCCCGACGACTGCGGGATATTAAGCCCCGACAAGCCGTACGAAAACGCAATGCTGTATAAATTCGACGTAGAATAATTACAGAATATACCAAAAAACGACCGTGCGATCGCGCGGTTGTTTTTGTTTGTGAAATATTTGCGTTATCTCGGATTATGTGATATAGTATATACTATTATAATGAGAGCGAAAAGTGTTATTTACGATCACATACGAAGGGCATAATGTGCGAACGACCGAATGTTGCACGAAAAACCGTTTGTATGATAATGCGTCGGTAAAGCAATCTACACCGCGGGGGTCAACGCTTTGCGTCGTATGTTTTCGTCGAGTTCTTGCAGCCCGGGCGCGCGTTTTAAGAGTTCTTCGATATTTTGCTCGGGGGTGAGAGAGTACGCGCTTCGCACGAAGTCGTAGCCGAAAAGAGTTTCGGGCATCGAGAGCATTGCGGTGCCCATCGCGCTCTTTACAAACGTCACGCACAGGAAAGTCTTGTTTTGGAGCGACGTCACCGCGGTGTCGTAACCTTTGATCTCGAGTTTTTTGCCGAGCTTGTACGACGGCACCGTGTCGTCGCCGACGGCGTTCATTATGTCCGCTTCGCGTTTCGGAAGCCTGCCTTCGTCGATGAGCGAGTCGTAATCGTAACCGTCGCGGCGCAGTGCGCAAAGGTACGGAA
>CAJULK010000107.1 GCA_910587455.1 uncultured Christensenellaceae bacterium
CCACTCTGCCGCCCGCCGTAGACGTCTTGCTTTCGAGACCGAACCGAAAAGTGCTGTTACATTGTCCGCCCGCAGGATATGCGCCGCCGTGATCGCCGTTTACGTTAAGCGAATAAGTTGCGTCGAAAATAACGTCGCCACTGCCGAGCGCGGCGATATACTCGCCGTCGAAATAGAAATCGGAAATTATTTTGTCGCCGTCGTACAGATCTTTCGAAACTCTGTAATTAACGGTAGACCCCCAAGCCGAAGCCGCCATTTCTCCGATCTCGACTTTTTTGTTATGATCGCCTAAAATTTTCCACGCCGAAACGTCCGAAAAACTTTTTGCTCTCGAACCGTTCACCCATACGTTAGACAGAATTACGGAACTTCCGTCGGCGGTACCAGCAAAAAGGGCAAAATATCCGTCAGTTAAAGTCCCCCCCCCGTTTGATGTTGCGGGAGTTTTCAATATATAAAACCTTTTGAAATCGGTCGGAGTCGAAACACCGATCGCCGCGGCAACGTTTGCGATATAAACGTCTATATCGCCGCTTTCTTGTACTTCCAACTTGAATCTCAACGTTTTGCCTTCGGTAAAAAATCCTATCTCGTTTCCGAAAACGGAATCGGTTTCTATCGTATAGCCGGACGAAGTAACCGAATCGTCCAAACCGCTTATAAGACCGCCCGAATTTAATGCAAACGTAACGGAATCGGTTCCTAAAATCTGATCTCCCGTGCCGAGCACATCCGGATTTTTGTGTCCGAGCGTTATAAGCGCTACACCGTATGCGGGAACTCCGCTCATTAAATCGAATTCAATGGAATACGCACCGCTTAATTGCTCCTTATACATAATTCCATTGTCCCAATTAGCGCTCGCGCCCTCAAAATCTATGCCGTATCTATCCATAGCGGGCGTATCGGTTACCGCTCCCGTACCGTCGGTCATTTTATAGTCGGCAAGCGTAAATTCGGTAGTTTCCGCTTCCGCAAATACTTTGCGCGTGGAAATCAAAGCTCCCGCGGTGCAAAGAATAATTCCCAGAATACAGCATAAAAGCACAACGGGAAATCTTTTTTTCAAAGTTTTTTGCATCATTTTTTCCTCCCCGAAAAAATTTTGTTTTTTGGTATATAAAAATCATACCATAATTTTAATGCCCGTGTCATTAGTATATCTGTCAAAAAATATGGTAAATTATACGATTTGACCGCATAATTTCTCAATAGCGCTGCCGAAACGCAAACCCATTTCGTACGCGTCGTCTGCAATCCAATGCCATTTGTCGCTCATAACGCGCAAATCGAGCGACGGCACAAACGCGGCACAACAGTCCGTTTCGCAAAACTTTTTCTGAGCGGCTCGAA
>CAJULK010000108.1 GCA_910587455.1 uncultured Christensenellaceae bacterium
CTTTGGCTAACGGGACGCAGGGCAACGGTATCACGAACAACACATACACGTCGGACGAATGTTACGAAGAAGGTTACGACGTTTGCGTAAACATAGCGGGCGAAGGTGCGGTGTTGCTCAAAAACAAGAACAACAAACTCCCGCTCGCCGAAAACGAGAAAGTTTCCATTCTCGGCGCGATGTCGTTTAACTACGTGCTTGGCGGTACAGGGTCTGCGGGCGGCAAGGACGATAACAACACCGTCATGATGAATCTCGCGTTTGAAGAAGCGGGCATGGACGTGAACACCGAACTGTGGAACGTTTTGAAAGACGCATGCGGCGGCGCGAGAGCGAAAAATGCGAAGTACGACGGGATAACGTCGCAGAATTGGACGGGCTACACGACGATCAACGAGTTTTCCAAAAACACTTACGATACGTATTTCAAGAGTGCGATCGGAACGTACGACAAGACCGCTATCGTCACGTTTGCGCGGTCGGGATCGGAAGGCGCGTCGCCTACTATGGATATAGAGAATACCGGCAGCACGCTTAACCGCACTTATTTCGAGCTTTCCGACCGCGAAAAGGATCTGCTGACATTCTGTAAGGAAAATTTCGAGAGCACGATCGTGCTTATAAATTCGGCGGCACCTATGGAATGCGGATTTATCGACGATCCAGCGATCGACGCGGCTCTGTGGATAGGCTTGCCCGGGAACGCAGGCACTCCCGTAATAGGCGAAGTGTTGCGCGGCGAAATCACGCCGTCGGGGCACCTCGTCGACACTTATCCGTACGACCTCAAAGACGATCCCGCGTACGTCAATTCGGGCATGGACGGCATCGGTAAGTATCAAAGGACGGCGGCGGGCGGCAATTACGTCGACTATGCCGAGGGAATTTACACAGGGTATTTCTGGTACGAAACGGCGAGTGCCGAAGGGTTTTTCGACGCCCGCGGCGGGTACGACAAAGTAGTGCAGTATCCGTTCGGGTACGGCATGTCGTACACCGATTTTTCGTGGGAGCTGGTTTCCGTCGACAAGGCAAATGGCGGGACGCTCGCCGCAAACGCGACGGTGGAGTTCAAAATCGCCGTCGAGAACATCGGCGAGGAGTACGCGGGGCGGGACGTCGTACAGTTTTACGTACATGCACCGTACAAGCTCGGCGAGATAGAAAAGCCGGAGGTCAAACTTGTCGGCTTTGCCAAAACGGCACTCCTTAAGCCCGACGACGTACAGGAACTGACGATCTCGGTAAGGCTTGCCGACTTGGCTTCGTACGACTGTTACGA
>CAJULK010000109.1 GCA_910587455.1 uncultured Christensenellaceae bacterium
CACTATGAGAAGTCCCACTAACACTATTATAACGACGACGTACGCGAGAATGGCATACCCCGAAGTGAGTATGTTCCACACCTCCGCCATGCCGCTCGTAAACGGAATGATCATGCGCCACCGTCCTTGCCCACCGCTTTACGCACC
Organism: uncultured Christensenellaceae bacterium; assembly: GCA_910587455.1. Lineage (GTDB taxonomy): Bacteria > Bacillota > Clostridia > Christensenellales > Pumilibacteraceae > Anaerocaecibacter. The sequence goes on from CAJULK010000109.1 coordinate 148, forward strand.
GCGAGCTTTATTCTGTTTGTGTCGTCCTCGCCGAAAATGCCGTTGAACGCGCCGTCCAAACCGCCTTCGTCGGCGGGGATCTTGCCTTCGAGAACGGTCGCGATATGCGGAACGAGTTTCGCGGCGACTACTGCGTCGAGCGTTTCAAACTGATTGACGCCGCACTCCAAAAGCACCGACGAAAACTTTTCGGTCTGCACGCACAGCTTGTTGCCCATCTTGAACGGCACGCGCGCCGCGACGTACTTTTCGAGCGCGTCTATTTTCTTCCACTGCGCTTCTTCAAGCTCGAACCGCGTTTCCGACCGACGGCACGCCGCGACGAATTGGAAGAAATTGGGCGCGTACACCTTGCCGCTGTCTACAGGCTCGATCGCGGTGACCGACGGAAACAGCACCGCGCCCATATCCGCGACGTACGCGGGGAACTCGCAACGTCCGTCCGAAAGCCGCATCAAGAACCACATGTTGCGCGGCACTTCGAGCGCGCGTTTTGCCGTACCGAACGTCACGCGCAACCTGTCTGGCGCGGTCGCGTATCTTATAAACGGCGTAAAGAACTTGCCGAGCGCGTCGGGGTGCACGCCGTCGAGCGCGGCGAACATCATGCTTTCGCGGTGCGCCGCGGCATAACTTATACCGCTCACGAGCGAAGATCCGCCGTCCGCGAACAGATCGTCGGGCGCGGCATACTTCGCTGCGTTATCCACGCACAGCGGACAGCCGACGTATTCGCACAGCACCGACACGAGCAAATCGAACTCCGATTTTTCGCAGCGCAGCATTACGACGCGCGACGCGGAAAACGCCGCTATAAGCTCGGTAGCCGTCGCGCGGTCTATGTTTATGCCGACGTTCCTGCCGCAGCGAATAAGCCCTTCGGCAACGGCGACCGCGTTTATCGACTCATCGAGGAAATTGAAAATATCTTCTTCTTCGTCCGCACTCGTTTCGTAACTCTCATCGTCGTCATCTGCTTCGGCGAACTCGTCGGCGAACAGCCGTTCGTAAGTGACGTCGCCGTCGTCGGGTCGCGCCGAGCGGAACGAACCGGGCGTTTGCGACACGCTGTTCATCTGATACCCGCCGTCGACGATGTTCGTGACGGTA
>CAJULK010000110.1 GCA_910587455.1 uncultured Christensenellaceae bacterium
CGGTCGTGTCCACCGCGCCTACCGCGAAGCTCAATAATCTTCCCGCGGGGCTTGAAGTGGCGTACGACGACAGCCACAACGTCATTCCCAATACCTACGAAATAGCTCTCGATTACGACGAAACGAAGGAATTCGACCTCGGCGGCGATTACGGCTTTATGACCGACGTGGACCGCGACGACGAATATCATCTGTCCGTGTACAAGGGCGTAGACAATACGAGCTTTACTATCAACAACCCGCAAGGCGTTTCGGCTATATCGGTAGAGAGCAAAACCGAACAGTCCGTAACTTCGATAGTTATAAAGGCTACCGATTACATGAACCGCGCGGGCTTGTACTCGTCGGTCACTTTCCGCGTAGCGGATATGCACGGCGCAGTGTCCGAGTTCATAACCATTCGCGTTAAGATCAAACCTCGCGAGGTAAGAACGATAGCGACGCAAGACCGCGATTTGTCGCTCGAGCTTAAGAGCTATGCCGAGTATGTCAAGGACGGTCAGCCCGTTACGATAGATCTCGTTGCGGCGGGAAGCGACGCGAAACTTTTCTCCGACTCCGATGTCGCTGCGCCGTCGGCGAAGTACGACGTCAATGTCTACGCGCTTCTTGTCAAACGCGGCGAGAATAACTTCGAGCCGATCCGTCACACAAGCGACGATTTCGATCGCGATTCGTGCCTGCTCGTTTCCGTCGAGGGTTCGTCTATTCAACCCGGATACGGCGAGGTCGCGACATACGTTTCGCGCTTCTTCTCGGTGTCGCTGTCCGCAGACGGCAAGACTTTGGAATTCATTCCCAACTCGGCTACTATTTCGCCCGAGAAAAACAATGCCGCGCTTGCGAACATACAACTCTATATCGAGCTTGTAAAAGATTACAGAGACGAGAATGACCGTCCCATGGATATGAAGACGGCGTTTGCAAACGTGTCGGTTGCCAACTCCGCGCTCGTCGCGGTCGCCGAATCGCCGTTCAACTCCGGCTATCCGAGAGTTCCGTCCGGCGAAGAAGGCGAAATGCGCCTCCGCGAATCGTCGTTCCTGCGGTTTACGGGTACGGCGGGCGACTCGCTCACTTGGAATTTGTACGACACGCAGGATTCCGAACTCGGCTTGTTCTACGATTACGACCTCATTCGCAATCCGAGCACGAGCGGCGGTTTGGAGTCGATCAACTATGTCCGTGCGGAATTCCGCGGCATAAACGAAACCGTAAAAGGCAAGGGCGACGTTCTGTCGGTCACTCCGTCGGGC
>CAJULK010000111.1 GCA_910587455.1 uncultured Christensenellaceae bacterium
ATGCTCGAAGATTGCAAGAACAGCGACGTGGCAAAAGCGCAACGTGAAAATCCCAAACGCTACATGAGCGACGCCGTCACCGAGACGATGAATACGCTTATAGGCGTCATAGACCAGTCGGGCAAGGGCGTATCGCTTGCCGGCATGGATATGGAAAACGATCCGTTTTTCCAGCGGCTGTATACGGCTTCCAAAATGATGAAGATCAATCTTACGATCTCGGACATGACGGAACAGTCTCTGCTTGCCGTGGGCGCGATAGATACTCCCGCGGGATTGAATTTCTATCCCGTCAGTTTTGCCAAAAAGACGGACATGATCGCATATTCGGATAAGTACAACGTCGGCAAGGACAGCGATCACAAGGTCATGCTGCTCGACGCGTCGTCGCTCGTCACCGACACGGTCAGCGACATGATAGATATAATCTCGTACGTGCTTATAGCTTTTGCGGCAATATCGCTCTTGGTCTCGTCGGTCATGATAAGCATAATCACATACGCGTCTGTTGCGGAACGCGTAAAAGAGATCGGCGTACTTCGTGCGGTCGGCGCGAGAAAAACGGATATAATGCGTGTGTTCATAGCGGAAACGGCAATAATCGGTTTTGCGGCGGGACTTATCGGCGTGCTGGTAACGCTCATACTGTCTTTCCCGCTAAGCAGTATATTCATAAGCATATCCGACGGCGTAATAACTACTGCGCTTGTTTCGGTCGCATGGTGGCACGCATTATTGCTGATCGGTATAAGCGTCGCCTTGACGCTGCTTGCCGGTACGCTCCCTGCGCGCAGCGCATCGAAACGCGATCCGGTCGTGGCTTTGCGTTCGGAATAAAACATACTTTACAGTCGAATCATCGATGTTTTTCGACGGTTAAAATAATTTATAATTCGGTTGATCATGAAAAAGAAACCTTTTTACATCACGACGCCCATATATTATGCGAGCGGAAGTTTGCACATAGGGCATTGTTATACGACTGTCGCATGCGACGCCATCGCGCGGTTCAAGCGCATGGACGGGTTTGACGTGTACTATCTTACCGGTACGGACGAACACGGACAAAAGGTCCAGCGCGCGGCGGAAGAAAAGGGCGTAAGTCCCAAAGCTTTCGTCGATTCGCTTGCCGAGCGCATACAAAAGTTATGGACGCGCATGGACATAAGCAACGACGGGTTTATTCGTACTACCGATCCGGAACACGAAAAGGCGGTCGCGGATATATTTACGCGGCTGTACGAGAAAG
>CAJULK010000112.1 GCA_910587455.1 uncultured Christensenellaceae bacterium
CCGACAGGCGGATATTCGTACCAAAAAACTCGCGACGAGATCAAGAAGCTCGACGCCGAGATCCGCCGAATCAAGCACGTTCTCGCCAAAGCGAACTGCGCGGTCATGCTCGACGGGTTCGACATGACGCTCGGCGAGGGGCTTGTATATCTCGCGCAGCTCACGCAGGAACACGAACGCATCGACGCGCTCGCAAACGAAATGCAGACGTTCGTTTCCATTACCGCGAACGGCGTGACCATTCACAACGACTGCATGTACGACGTGAAAAAGGCGGAAGCGGACGCCGCCGCGCTGAACAGCGAGATCGGCAGACTGCAAGTGGCTATCGACCGCGCCAATCTCGTCAATTACATAGAACTGTAGCCGCATATAAATATGCGCCGCGGCGAAGTTTCGGTTGCCGCATATCTTTCCCGACGCGCGGACTGCTTGCATTTTTTCTCGGGATCGTTGTCAGTCTGTTTATTGTTATTGTTTTGGCGTTGTCCGTTGTCTTTTTGTGAGTTATGGCATACCGGTTATAACATCTGAAAGCATATTTTTTGCGGCACGCCGCGCGTCGAAAACTTCGGCACGCGCGAAGTATAGGGTTATAGCGCGTGCGCTTTTTTGTCACGTAAAAACCGCCGTCCGAGCTGTCGAACGACGGTTTTGCTTTTCCGTTTAATTTATTTCGCCGCTCTGCCGCCATGCGACTATCATGAGATTGCCGCCTTCCATGCCGAGGTATATTCCCGATACCACTATGTGCTTCGCTTCCGCGGCGGTTTCGCCGTTCTCGTACTCGTATTTGACTTCCGCGACCACGTACCCGCCGTACGTGCCGTAATAGTCGGTGACTTCGCACAGCGAAATATCTCCGCCATCGTGTTGCGCCTCGAAGTCGCGGACTATCGCGCTCTTGACCGAGTCGTCCACTTCCGATTCGATCGGCTTTACGCTATACTCGACGGGCGTGAGCACGATATTCCCGTCATCGTCGTATGTCACCGTTTGCACAGAGCCGTTGCGCAACGCCGCTATATTCTTGATGTCCTCGACCGTCAGCTCGTTCCGCTCCACAAGCTCGGCGAGCGTGTATATGTTCCCGCGCGTCGAGCAACCGACGACAAACATCGACGATATTATTATCGCCATTGCGACGAGCCACGCACGCACGACGCCTTTCCGTATTCTCGACACCGTTCACCTCCTACAAGTACCGTTATTACGACTCGGATAGTCGCAA
>CAJULK010000113.1 GCA_910587455.1 uncultured Christensenellaceae bacterium
CCCCTGCCACCAACCCCCACCCGCACGGGTGGGGGTTTTGCGTGGCGGGGGAGCGCGGCGAGTATCGCGCCGAAGCAAAGCAAAATCGTGAATGTGTAATGTAAAGAACGATGACGAACAATATGCTATAACGCAGTTTCGGCGCGAAGTTCGCTAACCGCTTGCGCTTGCGCAAAGGTCGCTCGCGTTTCGCGAGCAGTCGCGTCGCTGACGGATAAAACGAAAAGAATGACGCAGGCGACGGGGGGGGGGGTGCGTGGCGGGGGAGCGCGGACCCTCGCGCTCCGCATAATCAATCGACATTTGTCATTCTATCATAAAATCATGCGCATGTCAACAAAAGGCGGGTTAGATATAAACGGCGCGAACGGCATATAATATAATCGTGAAAGAAGTTGTCAAAACGACGCTGCCGAAGATCGTCGTATGCGTATTCGCGATCGTAACGGCGGCGATCGGGGCTATGTATATCGCGCCGCGCGGAATGTTGCTATACTGCGCGGCGACCGCGCTCGCGGTGATATTTGCGGCGGTGTACTGCGCGGTGGACGGTGGCAAGTATCCGCATGTGACGCGCACCGTGTTCGTGTGCGCGGTCGTGCTCGCCGTCGCGGTCGCAATGTACGTAATATACTATCAAACGGGGTTGTCGGCGCAGTTCGACGATTTCGACGCGCTCAAGAGTTTCATACTCGACAGCGGGGTATGGGGCGTGCTGATATTCATAGGACTGACCGTGTTTCAAGTGGTGGTGTTGCCCATACCCGAAGCGGTGACGATACTTCTCGGCGTTGCGATATACGGCGCGACCTGGAGCTTCGTGCTGTCGGTGATCGGCACGCTTATCGGCTCGCTGATATCGTTCATGCTCGGTCGCGTGTTCGGGCGAAGGCTGTGCAACTGGATGTTCGGCGAGCAAAACACCGACAAGTATGCGGAAATACTCAACGAGAAAGGTCGGTTTCTTTTTATAATAATGCTACTTTTCCCTGCATTCCCCGACGACATGCTGTGCATGATCGCGGGCATAACGTCCATGTCGTACGCGTATTTTACTGTAATATGTCTTGTGACGCGTCCTGTCATGATAGGACTTACGGCGTATCTCGGTAGCGGGATCATACCGTTTTCGGGCTGGGGAATACCGGTATGGATAGCGATAGTGTGTC
>CAJULK010000114.1 GCA_910587455.1 uncultured Christensenellaceae bacterium
ACGGGCACGACGAGATTGTTGCGAAAATACCCGTCGAGTGCGAAACACGACCAATAGTCGCTGTCCTCGGTGACGCTCGTCCGAGAGCGCGGCGAGTACCCGAACAGCACTTTCACGCCCCTATCGAGGAAACGCCCGTACACGCCGTTTATCGCGTCGATATAGTCTTGCGGAAAGTACCGCACGTTAAAGCACGCGCGACGGGTACCGAACAAAACTTCATCTATGTTATTGGGGCGCGGCACTATATAGTCGCCGTACTCGTTGTACGACGGAATACCTATATCGACAAAGTCCTCGTCATAGTCGTATGCCGATATGTCGTACGACCCGCTCTCGCTCCCGCCGCACAGCACGTGCGAGGCGTACGCTTTCATAGCGTCGTCGAGGTCGCGGCAGTCTATGACCGAAAACAGGTCGTAATTGCTCTCGACCATTGCGAAAGTCACATAGTCGATCTCGCCGTTTATGCAAAACTGCGTTTCTATCGTATCGAACTCGGGCGTACTGAAAAGCACGTCGCCCTCGCGCATATAGTTCTCGATTATCAAATACTGCGGCAGCATGTTTTCGTATGCGTACACGCCCATATTGACCACTTCGTATTCGGGGAACGCCTCGTCTATCATGCGGCTGTCGTACCCGAACCGCGCCGAACTGCCGCACGCGAGCACTATCTTCTTTTTGTCGGCAAGCGTGATAAGCCTGTCACACTTATCGGGGAACACGTCGAAGTACGATCCGCAATACCCGGGATTGCGATAAGCGTTGACGTGCAGAGTGACGAGCGTATAGTCGATAAACGCGGTCGGCGACATGTCGGTCATATTGTCGAAAATGTAAAGGTCTTTTATCGTGACGCCGCGAAACGCGCCGCTCTGCATGTCGCGGAGAGTATCGGGAAAAACGAGTGTGTTTATATCCACGCCGCGAAACGCGTCGCTCGCGATATTTCCCACTTCCGCACCGCCGAGAACGCGCGGTATTACCACGTCGCCGTCGCCGCCGACATACTTCGTGACCGTCGCAACGCCGTCCGATATTTCATACTCGAAAAGCTCGTCCGAACTTTCTTTCGCCCATTCGGCGTAAAGCACCGTCCACTCGCCGCGGTCGTGACGGCTTCCGAACCCGATATGTCTGCCACCGCCGTCCGCTTCGGTGTTCC
>CAJULK010000115.1 GCA_910587455.1 uncultured Christensenellaceae bacterium
CGCGACAGCGGCGATAATGCCCGTCCTGTCTTTTCCTATGACCGATACCACTGCTCTCATGCTTCGATTATACCACACCCGCCCGCGCTTTGGCAAGTATTTTCGCGTGCGCGACGCGCCCGCCACCGCCTTTTCCGTCGAATGTGCGCGCTTTACATTATTATACTTGCAAATCCGCGCCGTTCGTGGTACAATATAGCCGCACGGTAATTTACCGCTCCAATCCCGCAAACGGAGAAAATGTTATGACGACAACATTTATAGTATGTATGTGCCTTGCCGCCGTCGCCGTCGCAGCCGCGATTGCAATCGGCGCGGCGGTGCATAAAGCGTCGCGAAAACAACGCGAATCCGAAAAACACCGTCCCTCGATCACTCCGTTCCACGTGTTTCTGATCGGTTTTTTCGTCGCCGCAGTGATCGTGTTTTTCCCGATAGAACTCAACATTTCCGCGTCGAGCGGCTTCGCGGCAGGCATCAAATCGCTGCTGCTGTCGGTGCTCGACACCATGCAGATATTTTTTCTCAACGGCAGTTTCGACAAAGCGGAAACGGCGACCGCAGGCTTCGGCGGGATCGGAACGGCGTACACGGTGATTGCGAGCGTACTGCACGTCGTCGCGCCCGTTCTCACGTTCGGGTTTATCCTCTCGTTTTTCCGCGAATCCATCGCCATGCTCAAATACAAACTGCACCCGTTTTCCGACGTTTACATTCTCTCCGAACTAAACGAGGGTTCTATCGAGCTCGCCCGCGACATTCTGTCCGAGCGCGGCAAACGCCGCCGCCAAGTGGTATTTACCGACGTGTTTGAAAAAGACGACGAGGCGATCTTCGAGCTTGTCGCCGAGGCGAAACGGTTAGGCGCGATCTGTCTGAAAAAGGACATTACCGAACTCAGTTTGAAACGCGCGCGCATAAACCGCAAACTGTTCTTTATCGGCAACAACGAGGACGAGGACATTCGTCAAGCCCTCACCATGATCAACCGTTGCCGCGAAACGCCGCGGTACAATAATTACAATACGCAGTTTTTCGTGTTCGCAAGCACCGCCGAGAGCGAAGCACTGCTCGACGCCGCCGACAACGGCGCGATGAAAGTTCGGCGGATCAACGAACGGCATAACCTCGTTTTGCATACGCTGTACGAACATTCCGTTTTCGAC
>CAJULK010000116.1 GCA_910587455.1 uncultured Christensenellaceae bacterium
CCGTGATGCCCCGCTTTAATTACGTTCACGCAATAATTATCGTCGAACGCGTCATACTTGTCGGTCACGCCGTCCGATTTCGCGGCGGAGACTTTTGCCACGAATTCTTCGAGATTGCCTTCCTCGGCGTCGCCGGACATGGCGTATTTGAATCCGCGATACTCGAGTATCATAATAGGCGAATAGTTATTGTCCGCCCCTTCGCCTTTATATTTATCGGACAACGGAGAATAGAATGTGAGCGAATACTCGCCGTCGCCCTCGCCGCCCGTAATGTCGTATTCCGAGTTGCTCGGATCGGTGACGTATACCGTCGGCGTGAAGTCGGCGTTTGCCGCGTACATGGCGGCGACCGCTTTCGCATACGACGCGGAAACTTTGCTCAACGCGTCGGGAGTCAAGTCCGCTTTGCCGGGATCGACATAAGGATTGGCGGCAGTGCCTACCGCCTCCACGTTGGGACGGTACACCACACGCGCAGGGTAATTTTCGAGCATGTAATCGAGACTGCCGCAATGATCGGCGTCGGCATGCGTGAGTATCGCGTAATCGAAATACTCGAAGCTCGCGTCGAACGTATTATCCATGAATTCTTTGATAGACTTTTCGACGGAAGCTTTATTATCGCCGCCGTCTATCACCATGTTCTTGCCGTCTGGAAGGCAAACGACCGCGCAGTCGCCCTGTCCGACGTCCACGAAATGCACCGCAAGCTCGCTGTCCGTCGCGAGCGCGACCTCGCCCGCGTTGCGCCTGTCTATAATTACTATGTCCTCCTCGGGCACTTCTTCCGTCGTTTGATACAACAAGCCGAGCGCAAGCTCTATGTCCTGCGACCACGCCATCGACACGCCTATCGCTATAGCGAGCACGACCAAGAAAATCACTTCGCCGATCATAAATTTTTTCAGTTTTTTACTCATAATTCTCCACTCGATCTTACGGTTGCGGTATAAACAATTTCTTGATATCTTCCGACACCGCTTTCGCGGCGTTGTATACGATCTCGATCATTTCGCGATAGCCGTTCTTGCTCGCGGCACGGTACGACGAGGTGTCGGGCGCGATGACTATATCCGATTGCATAAGCCCGACCGTCGACGCGTTCGCGCTCATTATCGAAAACATCGCTTTCAGAACGTCGAAGATCCCC
>CAJULK010000117.1 GCA_910587455.1 uncultured Christensenellaceae bacterium
CTTCGAGCATGGGAAGAACAAGTGCCTTGACTTTGTAATCGAGCGCAATTTCGATAAGATTTTTGATTTCGGAATATTTGGCGTCGAACGTCGACATATCGACTTCCGAATTAAGCGCGGCATTTATCAAACCTTCTATAAAAGTCTGCATGCCAATATCCGCATCGCCGTCCCCCGACACCGGCGGAACAGTCTCGTCTTCCGCCGTAGATTCCGTGGGCATCATAGCCGTAAAATAATCGTACAAGCCGATCATTATTTCGCCTATTTTGCGATCGCCGTATGCTTGCAAAAAGTCCTGCGGTATGCTATCCAACAGTTCTGTCAATTCTCCGATTCCGGACATCTGCGCAAACTGTTTTATCGCTGCGATCGTTTCCGCTATAGTTTGATCCTTGCTCTCTTCGACGAGCATATCGAGCATCACAAGCAGATTGCCGAAGTTCAACTGACCGTCGGTAAGCAGACTTACATAATCATCGAGAAGCGCCCCTACCGTTTTATCGAATTTCACGGCATCGTAAAACGGTTTTGTCACAGTATTGACGGCGTTCGCAAAATCGAGCTCATACGTCATAGACTTTGTAGCGGCGTCGTATTCGGGCATTATGTCGGCAAGATCGAATTCTACACCGTTCGCATCGAGAAAACCTGCAAGATACGCAGTAAACCCTTGCGGTATCACGTGCATATAAGTAGCGCCGCTATCGGACACGGAATACACATAGCCCGTTTCGAGATCGATCACGGCGTTTTCCGTCGCGGATACCGGGATCATTATCCTGCTGCCGAGTTTCTTGACGTCGACGGCATATATCGATTCGCCCGTATTATCCGATTTAATATTTACGGAAAACTTCGCGGAATAACCGTCCGAAGTAATGAGTTCCTTGACCGCGTTTGCAGCTTCCGCCGCCGTTACCGTCGGTCCCGTGATTTCGCCGCCGGTACCACCGTTACCGCCGTTATTGCCTGCGCCGTCGTCGCCGCATGCGACAAGCGCAAAGCACATGACGAAAGCGACAAGCATCGATATAAAAGAAATAAATCTCTTCTGCACAATATCATCTCCTTTTATTTTAATCACGATACTACGCAGTTATTATTTTACGTGAATACCGTA
>CAJULK010000118.1 GCA_910587455.1 uncultured Christensenellaceae bacterium
GATATAACGGTAAAGGGCGTCACGCTCGCGATAAGCCGACCGAAGCGTCAGAGCTTTCTGGACGCCGTCGCGAGATTTCTGGGCTGATAAATGAGTATTCTACGCAACATTTTGTCGGTGCTGACGAGTTTCAACACTATTCTCGCCGTGTCCGCCGTAATATACTGCATGAATTTCGAAAAGCGCAAGTATTATCTTTTGCGGCTTCTCGTAGTGCCCATATACATATTTTTCACGACTATAAACGTCGGCACGCGGGCAATGGGTATCGACAAGGTCATAAGCATGTTGTATACGCCGTACATCAATACTTTTTATATCGTGAACGTGCTGATTGTTGTCGGCTTGCTGAAATTCCTATATAAAGAAAAAACGGTCAGCCTTTTGTTTATGACGATTGTCGCATACACGAGCGAACATATCGCGTCGCACATGAAACAGCTTTTCGCGTTTTGGATTCAGGGTAATGCCGACACGCTTCCCACGCTGTCGCTCGTGCTCGAACTGCCGGTCGCCGCGCTTATCGTCGCGGGCACCGTACTGCTTCTCAAGAGATACTACAACAGCGTGCAGTTTCTCAAAAACAAGTATCGGTTCGCGTTTATAATCATCGCGCTGATTGCGATGATGAGCGTGAGCTCGTACGTGTATACGGCGGTCATTTTCAGTATCGCGACCAACATTTACGAGATAATCATCGGCGTATTGCTGTACTTTTTTCTGTTCAGGCTTTTCGAATATTCGCAGTCGCAACACGACAAAGAGATAATCGACAGGCTTCTCGACGAGCAGCTCAAGCAAACGAAAAGCTATAACGAGAATTACGAGTTCATCAACATGAAGTTTCACGACCTCAAAAAGCAGGTGGCGGGGCTTGTCGAAACTTCGGGCGACAGCGAAAAATTGCGCGCGATAAGCGACTCGATTGCAATGCACGAAACAAATCTCGACACGGGAAACAGCTATCTGAATATCGTAATAAGACAGTACGCGCTTATTTGCGCACGCAAAAATATACAGCTGTACTGCATGATAGACGGCAAGAGTCTTGATTTTATGGACGAAGAAGATATATACGGCATTTTCAATAACGCGCTCTCGAACGCCGTCGAGGCGAC
>CAJULK010000119.1 GCA_910587455.1 uncultured Christensenellaceae bacterium
AAAGTATGATCGCGCCGAGCATGACGGTGAGCATGACGAACACGACGAGCGCGATCGTAAGCGACAGCTCTGTTGCGCCGAGAAAGGGCGCGAATTTGCATATTGTGTTATTCATATTCGGCACCCTCCTTTATCGCGTGATGTCGTCGGGCGTGTCAGCCCGTTATTTCGTTCTCGTTCTCGCGTCTTAACCGTCTGAAAAACTCGTCGGTCGCTTCGCCCGCGAAATAGTCGGACGCGAAAATTCTGTTGACGTGCGAAATCTTGTTCAGAAGCGTATTCGCGGTCGCTTCCACCGTCGGCAAATACTCGTCGGGATCGACGTCGGGCGAGATATATGCCACGTTGTTCAAGCTGTTGAAGTATATTTTGTCGGTCATGAATTTGCCGTATGCGCGCGAATACAGTATGGAAGTCTGACTCGTATCGAACGCGCTCACGCCGTATGTCAGGTTGGAGAAAACCGTAATGCCGAGCAGGTCGAGTATCGTCGGGTATATGTCCGCCACGCACGTGAACTTTTCGATCTTGCGGGCATCGGCGTCGATATGCTGATTGCCTATCTTCATCATTACGGGCACGCGATAAAGCTCGGTATAGTTTTTCGTGTTGGAATTATATATGTTCTTTACATAATTGCTTACGCCTTGATAGTAACAATTATGATCGCCAAACATGGTTATAAGCGTAAAATCGGCGAGCATGAGCGGCTTGCCGTTCTCGTCGAAGCGCGGGTTACCGTTCTCGTCGGTGTACGGCGTCGATTCGAGATAGTCGAGCATAATGCCGATCGCCTTGTCGAGATCCATGCCGGCGGCGCAATAGTAACGCAGTGCGTTTGCGTCCGCTTCGTCCTCCGCGAAGGGGAGGATACCCAGCCTGTCGAGCTTGTCGTAGTACGGCTTGAGGTTTTCGCGTTCGGCGTACTGACCGTGTTGCGTTATCGTCGTAATGTAAGTATTGAACCGCCGTCCCGTCGGGAACATTTTCTCTTTGCACACGTCGAACATGACGGAATCGAGATTGCGTTCGCCGAGACCGGTGTCGTCGCCTTCGATGTCCATGTCGTTCGTCGCGGTGTAGCTCTCGAA
>CAJULK010000120.1 GCA_910587455.1 uncultured Christensenellaceae bacterium
GGCGGTGCGCGTGACGTCGCGTGCAATCCGTTCGGCAGTCATGTCCGTAATGCTCGCGCTTATAAGCATAGACATCATTCGCGACATCGGGAACATGCAAACGTGGGTGATGTTCTTTATGCGGCTGTTCACTATTGTGTGGACGGCTTATGGCGCAGAACATGAAGGGTACACTCGTATCACCGACGTGAAGAATAAAGTAACGCTTCGACGAATAGCGTTTCTGTACGAGTTCGAAGAGTGGGCGAAAGTACCACGATTGATAAGCGGCACTGTTCCGTTCGACGAATAAAAAACGCGGTTACCGTGATTGGCGGTAGCCGCGTTTTTTTATTCGTCGAGAGTCGTTCGCAGTTGGATAGCGAGGTACGATACAATGAGCGACGGATGCATTTGCTGTTTGGGGATTTCCACACCTGTGAGTTCGGAAACTTTTTCACGGACGGTAAAACCTTGTTCGATAGCATATGCGACGTCGCGGGAAATGCTTTTCGGGCGAACGTCGTTCTCTTCGGCGAGGATTTTGTAAACTGCCGCCATAGAACATTTGGTCGTCGCAATCATTTCGACGGTGGTTGCCAAATATTCGCACCCGGCAAGGTGGGGAGGAATGCCGCACTTCAGTACGAGATTTACGGCTTTTGAATGTGTTCTGTCGTTGTTTTCCATTTTTTGTACTCCTTTAGTACGAAATTTTAGTAAATATCGGTCACTTAAGAAGTTAAAGTATAAATAGTCGCTTCGGGACCCATAAGCCCGATGTCCGCCGAACCGGAGATAACGGCGGTCATTACTTTGTTCGCGCCGCCGCCATTGGAGAGCGACAGGTCGATGTTTTCTTCTTCGAAGTAGCCGTTGTTGATCGCAATGTAAAGCGGCGCATAGAAAATGGAATGTGTCACTTCGCATAAGCGAATGTCTGTTTTCCCGTCGTCGGCGCAGCCGATCAGAGCGAGCGGTGACAGCGCGAGAACGGCTGTCGTCAGAAGTGCGGTAATTTTACCTTTCATGTGTTTCCTCCCGGAAGTGATTTATATTTCATTGTATGCGGTCGTCGA
>CAJULK010000121.1 GCA_910587455.1 uncultured Christensenellaceae bacterium
GACGCTCAAAACGCTGTACCTGCCGCTCATCGCCGCGGCGAAAAAAGAGTACGGCGACAAAATAAAGATCCTTTCCGCCGTCGAGCTTGAGTATTTCGACGGCAACGACGGATATTACCGCAAACTGCTCGACAGTCTCGATTATCTCGTGCTCGGTCAGCACGAATATTGCGACGGGTATGCGCATTACGATTCGTTCTGCGACTATGCCGACGACGGTCGCGTCGCGGCGTACTGCAAAAGCGTTATCGCCGCCGTGCGCACGGGTATGTTTTCCGTGCTCGCGCATCCCGATCTTATTTTTTACCGCAATCCCGAACTCACGAAGAACGTGAAAAAGTCGTTCGCGGAAATGATACGCGTTGCCGCCGAGTGCGGGGTAGCCGTCGAGTTCAACGCGAACGGTATTCGCTCGCACGGCTTCAGATACCCGACCGATCTTCTCGCCGAGTGCTGTGCGAAATACAATGCGCCGATCGTCGTGTCGTCGGACTGCCACAAGCCGCAGTATCTTTGCGACGGGTACGTTAAGCGGCTTCGCGCGTATGTAGTCAAGTGCGGACTGAACCTCGTCGAAACTATCAATCTTCCCGTAAAATAGGCAGGGCGGAGCATTGCGTTCCTGCGCCGAATTGTAACTCGAGCGGCAACCGTCCGCGCCGTTAAAATATCCGAAAATTTATGTTTGCCGTATATTGACAATCGCGGAAATATATGTTATAATAATAACAGTAATTTGTCCCGCGCGGTATTTCGCGCCGCTTTTTACGGAGGAATGAATGAAACTGCAAGCGATAATTTTCGACCTTGACGGCACTTTGCTCGATACTTTGAATGATCTGACCGTCGCCGTGAACCACGCGCTCGGCGCGTTCGGTTTGGGGTGTATCGAATTATCGCGGGTGCGGCGGTACGTCGGAGACGGCGTGCCCAAACTCCTCGAACGCGCGGTGTACTATTGCACGCACGGCGCGGACATGAAAGACGGCGACGAGTGCGATCGGTCGCTCGTTTCCGCCTGTCTTGCGACGTTCACCGAGTATTACGACAAGCACAA
>CAJULK010000122.1 GCA_910587455.1 uncultured Christensenellaceae bacterium
CAAGCCCGCATTTGCATCCCGAATTTTTGATAATTGCGAGAGCCTTTTCTATTTCCGTTTCCGCTTCTACATGAAACGACACGAAGTCCGCACCGCTTTTTACGAAACGCTCGACGTAGCGCACGGGGTTTGTTATCATTAGATGCACGTCGAACGGCAAGTCGGACAGCGGACGCAGGTCGGATATCATTTTGAATCCGAAAGTGAGGTTGGGCACGAATACGCCGTCCATAACGTCGACATGGATAACGTCCGCACCGACCGCTTTCATATCTTTGACGTCGGAACCGAGATTTGCGAAGTTGCCGCTCAAAATAGAGGGCGCGATGAGAATACTTTTTTCCATATCCCCATTTTACCACAACGCGCCCCCGCCGTCAACATTTTTCTACCATTCCTCGATAAAATCGTCGAGAATATCCAAATAACCTTTTTTCTCGCAGTCGTTCGTCGCGACGAGCGGCACCGATTTATATTTCTCGCCGTTGATATACACGACGGCTTCGCCTATCACGTCGCCTGCGGAAATCGGAGCGCAAAGTCCGTTTACGACGTTTTCGACGGAAATCTCCGCTTTATCGCCCATTGCGACGAACGCCGTGCAGTCCTCTGCGGCAACGGCAGTCACAACATCGGTCTTACCGCCGGAAACAGCATACTCGCCCGCTACGTAGCCTTTACGCACCGCATACACGGTTTTGTAGTTGGCGAACCCGTAATTGAGCATTTCCGAAACCTCGGCATTGCGGGTCTTTGAATTTTCGGCACCGATCGTCACGCAGATGAGCCGCGTATCGCCGCGCTTGGCGGTAACGGTTATGCACGAGCGCGCTTCGTCGGTATAGCCCGTCTTGCCGCCGTCGCAACCGTTATAGAACTTTATGAGTTTATTCGTGTTCGTAAGCCCGGTGACTCTGCCGCTCGGGTGCTCGGAATCGTACATCCACACACCGGCATACTCGAAGAACTTGCCGTGTTTCATGAGCTGTTTGAACATTACCGCAACGTCGGCGGCACAGCTGTACTGTCCCGCGGCGGGAAGTCCTGTGCA
>CAJULK010000123.1 GCA_910587455.1 uncultured Christensenellaceae bacterium
GCATTGGGTCACTTCCAAGAGCAAGGAAGAAAAAGCCGCTATCAAAGCCGCCAAGAAAGAGGCGAAAGCGAAAGGCAAAAAGAAATAATAGGTATAAAAAGCACGTGCAAAAAATTGTATTTTCGTGAAAAATGTGGTATAATAAACACCGTAAAAGATTCGATGAATACAAATAGACTCAAACTCAAAAAACTCAGGAATACGCGCGACCTCGGCGGCATTGCGACCGCCGACGGACGCGTGATAAAAAAGGGAAAGCTTATCCGCAGCGGTAGGCTTTTCGCCTTGCCGAAAAGTACCGTCGAAAAGCTCAAAAGTATCGGACTCACGACGGTCATCGACTTGCGCGTCGCGGCGTAATGTAACGACCACCCCGATACGCTTCTCCCCGATATAAAGTATATACAGCAACCGTTGTTGCCCACTCCCGCAGGCGCGATCGCGTACGTGTCGCCTATGCGCCGCACGATGAAGTACGAGAGCGTGCGGTTCAAGCGCGAATTCGAGAATGCCGACGAGTACATGAAACAGTTCTATCGCAGCGTGCTTTTCACGCCGAAATGCAAGGACGCGATCTCGCGGTTTTTGCGGCTCGTCATAGATGAGGACGGTTGCGTGCTGTGGCACTGCGCGAGCGGCAAGGACAGAACGGGTATACTTTCCATGCTGCTTCTTACTCTCCTCGGCGTGGACGAGCAAACGGTGCTCGAGGACTACATGCTGTCGCGTCGGTGCTGGCGGCATAAATATCGACTGAACAGACTCGGTCTGTTTGTTTTGCCTGTGTAGATCAGGTTCAAACGCATACTTTTCGGGTTTATGCGAACGAAACCCGAATATTTGATGTCCGTTATGGACGAACTCAAACTGCGGTACGGCGGTATCGTCGAATACTGCAAAGCGGAGCTTGGCGTGACGGACGCCGACATTCAAATTCTCAAGGATAAATATTTAACGGAAAATGAAACTGATTAGCTTTACCGTTCCGTGTTATAACTCGGAAAACTATATGCGGAAGTGCGTCGACAGCC
>CAJULK010000124.1 GCA_910587455.1 uncultured Christensenellaceae bacterium
ACCGTCGCAGGTCGGTAAGCTCAAGGCAGAAAGTTCGCGCCTGTCGCGCGCCCGCATAAAGAATATCCTCGATATGCTCGAGAGTGCCGATCACGGTTACAAAACGGGCGCGACGACTGTGTACGACGCACTTGTCGGGTTCGTGGCACAAGCCGCATATCGGGCGCGGTAGGAGGTGTATTATAGTCAACGTTTCCAAGAAAAACGTAATATCGGCGGTCGTAGGCGTGCTTCTGTACTTTTCGTACTGTGCGTCGGGCTGGTATATAATGCGCGGCAACCTCGCATACGTAGGACAGCAGTACGGCATGGCGGGGTGGTTTGTCAATGACGTATGGGCGTTCTTTCTCGGCGGCTTGTTGCCGTTCGTTCTGTATAAGTTTATTTCGTCGTTTGAGATGCGTTCGCTCGCCGTGCGGCTCGTCGCGTTGCCCGGAACGAACAGAGCGCAGGGACTCGAGAAGTTCAGGCGCGGACTCGACGTAACTGTCATCATTGCGAACGCAGTGCTGTTTGCGATGAAATTCATGTATCTTGCTTTGCCGATGTATGCGTATATCATCGACATGATCGTCAATCCCGCCGTTACAATACTTGCGGTGAGCGGATATATGTTTTACGCATTCAAAAAAGATTACGTGGAAAAGTCTGCGTTCAAGATCGTACTTATGCAGGCGATAGGCGCGTTTGTGTGCGTGTACGGATTGCTCGCGATCCTCAACATGTTGCTGTCGGTGGCTTAAGGAGGCGGTATGAAAAAACATTTCAAGATTTTGAGCATACTGCTTTTGACGATCGCGGTCGCCGCAATGCTGTGTGGCTGTGCCGCGCCGGGTGCGCCCGATTACGACGTATCGGCGTCGCAAAATATCGAAATAGACGGCAAGAATATCGCAAACGACATTGCCGACGAGCTTACCGCGTTTATCGAAAACAACCCCGACCGCACAACGTTCGGCGAGGGCGAGCGTGCCGCCGCCGACTATTTGCTGAACAGAATGAAGATCGGAAGAGCACACGTCTGAA
>CAJULK010000125.1 GCA_910587455.1 uncultured Christensenellaceae bacterium
TATACGCCCGGCACGGTATCCGCGCTCAATTTCGACAGCATGCCGGATAAGTGCGAATACGCCGCGGGCGAGAAGTTCGATCCCGCCGGCATGAGCATATACGCCATGTACGCGGTGGACGATCACGAATACCTTTTGGGCAAGACAGTCGATCCGTCGAAGTGCGTATTCAGTTGCGGCGACAGACCGCTGACGAAAAACGACACCAAGATCACCGTATCGTACGGCGGCGCGAAAGCGTCCGTTTCGATAACGGTAAATTAGAGGAGGCGCGGCATGAATAATTTCAAAGAGAAATTTATCGGGTTTGTAAAAGCGCGCGGCGTAGGGTTTTGGCTGTTGCTGCCCGCGACGGTGTTTTCGATAGTTCTGCCGTTCGTGTATTTGTCGGCTTACGTTAGCCAGCCGAGCTATTTCGAGGCGGGAGTGATGATAATCCCGTTCTTTGCGGCAGCCGCATTCGCTATGTGCTTTTTCAAATATACGGATAAATACGCGGGCGTGGTAACGTTTGTATTCAGTCTTTTGTTCCTGCTAATGTTTATAAACACCGTGTACTACGACGTTACCGATAAACTGTTCAAAGCGGGCGACATCAGCTTGGGCGGTATATTCAAATACATGGGTTCGGACTTTCTGTTTATCGTGTTCGCATCGTTTATAAACATTGTGCTCGCAATTGTTGCGTCATTTTTTGCGCAGCGCAGAAAGACCGAAGTAAAAACATCCGAAACGACGGAACGGGAGGCGGTATCGTGAATAAAAAGACGGCACTGATCAAAAAAATACTTACGCCTATATCCAAAGCGATGATGTTTGTGTTTACATTGTGTTTCGGCATCGTTGCGGTAGGCGCGACTATCGCTAACGCGAACGAAAACGAGGTTACGAGTTTTCTCGGCGGCGGCGGGAATAACATCGTGTATATCGACGGCGAGGACGACGCGGGAGCTTCCGATTTTTATCAATCCGATTACAACTCCGTCAAGGAAGTGCGCGGCAAGGGCTTTTACTTTTCCCAA
>CAJULK010000126.1 GCA_910587455.1 uncultured Christensenellaceae bacterium
ACGCTCTCTTTCTTGCTCTTGAGATAATCGGAAACGGCGACGCCCTCGTCGTACGTGAGCTTTATCTTACTGTCGTTATAGAACGAAACGGCGACGTAGTTATCGGTCTTGAGAAATTTCAACGCGCACGCGCGAGTATCGAGAGATGTGATTGCGCGGCACTTTTCGAGATACGCGGCTTGCGCATCCTCGCCGAGTTTATCGTATATCGCGTCGATCGTCGCGGCGTACTCTTTGCTATCAAGCGCGGCGGCGATCCCGCTCATCACCCGCACGACGTCATTTTTGCAAACGTCGCGGGCAAAACAAATATCGTTATCCGTTTTGAAATGGTAATTGATTTTTCCCATGCCGACGAGAAGTCCGTACAGCTTGTCGAACACGACGGGCATGTCCTTTTTGTTTATGCTTTCCGAGGACACGGCATAATTGATAAAAGAATAGTCCTCGAGCGTGAGATCGCTCTCGAACACCGAACGGATCAACCCGAACTTATCGAGATTCCGACGCAAAGCGTACAGCGCGGCTTGCTTCGCCCGCGTCGAACCTCTGGCAATAATATCTTTTACGAATTCCGTCGTTCGATTCGGGTACACGCGTTTATACGTCGCAACAAAATAATACGCATGCGAAAAATCGGCGGCGAAATACGGCTAGGTGTTATCTACGGCGGCATCGTGAAGCACCGCGATAAATTCTTGGGCTGTGACGACCGCCGAATAATCGCCTATGGACGACATGACGTCGTTCATGACTTTGAGCCGAGTGTAATTTTTTTCGGCTATCATCTCGGTGTAGCGACGAAGCGCGGCGGGATCTGTCGTTTCGAGCATGGCGCGGAGTATCATGTACCTGATGCCGTCCTCAAGCCCCGCGCCCGCAAGATACCGCGAGATCGCCGCCTCGAACTCGGGACAGGCATATGCTATGAGCAGATCGGTAAAGTACGCGGTGTACTCGTGATGTTCGTCGATAAACGCGACGACGTCCGCGGGCGTAAATGCTTTCTCGTCGAGTCCG
>CAJULK010000127.1 GCA_910587455.1 uncultured Christensenellaceae bacterium
AGTACAAAGGCACAGAGAACTACGAAGACTATATGGGCGAGTGGGCGTTCATTCCCACGACGTCAGGCAAGAGCGAGTTTAAGTTTATAACGAATATGATATCGGGCGGGAACCAGAATATTCCCGTCTATATAGAATACAATCCCGCATACGATAAATCGTTTACCGCAGCCGACGACAGCGGCGACACTTTCCGCATGGACGGATACGGCAACGCATTGTATTCGATAGGCAGTGAGAGTTACGTCGGGTATTGCACCGTCGGAGAGAGCGGCACGCTTGTCACGTTCGTGCCGTATGTCGAGGACGGCGACACGGTGACCGCAGGCGGCACGATGTATTTCGATATCGACTTTGCAACGGGCGAATTCACTGTCAATACCACTGGCTACATAATCGACGGCACAACGCTCGTCGAGTATAAGGGTACGTCCAAAATAATCGTAGTGCCCGATACCGTCACGGCTATCGCCGCAAACGCGTTCAACTACGTACATACCGACGTTTCGATAATGTCCGTGGTTATACCCGCATCGGTGACGAGCATCGGCGCGTGCGCGTTTGAAAACAGCCGCACATTGCATCGCGTGACGTTCCTTTCGGAAACGCCCGTAGCTATCGATTGGAGCGCGGCGAACGATCCGTTCCGCTGGCCCGCGGGCGACTTCGTTATCGTCGTGCCCGAGGCAAGCGCGGATGCGTACAGAGCGGCATGGAGCGATTGTCCGCACGCCATAAAAGGCTCGGTCGAAGTCACCGTGCTGCCCGAGTTCGAGATAAAGGACGGCGTGCTCGTAAGATACAATAAACAGGACGGCGCGCCCGACGAAATGGACATTACTATTCCCGACGAAGTAACGGAGATAGCCGCAGGGGTTTTCCGTGGGCTTGAGTTCGTAAAGAGCGTAAACTTCAATAACGTTACCAAGATAGGCGACGGTGCGTTCGAGTTCTGCTCGGCGCTCAAAAGCGCGACGTTCACCAACGTGCAGATAATAGGCGACGGCGCATTCGCGG
>CAJULK010000128.1 GCA_910587455.1 uncultured Christensenellaceae bacterium
GGGAGTCAGACTCGGATTTATCGACATAAACAAGGGTTACACGAAGATCTCTTTGCGGTGCCTCGGCGGCAACGGAAGCGTCAATATAGACAGGCTTTACATACAGACTTACTCGCTCGCCGATTTCGAGATAACGCGCTTGCCCGATTCCGTCGAGTATATATGCGGCAGCGAATTCAGCATGCAGGGCATGATCGCCGAAGTCGTTTACGACATGGGCGGGTATCTCGGCGACGGCATACCCATCGGCGACGGTTTCGTCATTAAAGACAGTAACGGCAAAGTATACGAGGAAGGAACTCCCGTTACCGAACTCGGCAAGAAAATGCTCACGGCAAGCTATGAATACCGCGGGGTATACAAATCGGACGTATTCTTTATAAACGTCGTGGACGGCGTGCATCTTGCGGCTACCGCCGTCGCCGCGTCGGGCGAAGAACCGAGCGACAGAGGCTATACCAAACTTTCGGGCGGGTACACTCTCAATACCGAGATGAACTGCTTGGACTCTATCTCGAAAGGCGCGACGATGGAATTCCATATCTATTCCGAAAAAGCCTATGACGGCGCGGACCTCATAGTGACCGCCGCATCGACTGCGGAGGAAAACAGCGCGCCGCGGGCGATGCAGTTCAACGGCATGTTCGGCGTAAAAAACGGCGGTAACGAATACTTTGTGGGCGACGGCGTTAAGATCGAAGGCAAAGCCGCGGACGATCAAGCGGACCGCGCGCATATGTGGGTGAGTACGGTCATAGGCAAGATAGACCTCGTTCCCGGCTTTAACGTAGTCACGTTGGAATGTATAGGCGATTTCGACGGGTTCACCGCGAACATACGCAGCATCGACGTCAAGCCGGGCGGCACGCTCGACGTTCGCGACAAGACTCTCGAGAATATCGAAATCGTCGCCGAGCCGAATTACACGTATTACGGCGCGGGCGCGAAGTTCGACGTGAGCGGACTTAAGGTGCGCGCGGTGTATTCGGATGCGACCGTCGAAGACGCGCTCAAC
>CAJULK010000129.1 GCA_910587455.1 uncultured Christensenellaceae bacterium
AACCCGTCCGAACCGATAAAGTCGGCGGCGAGCGCGAGCTTTTTGACTGCGTCCTTGCCCTCGGTCATAGGCGTGTGCTTGCCGTTAGCCAATACGCCGTGCTTTTCGTAATATTGATGGCGCGAATAATTAAAAAACCATTCCTCACCGTCTATATCGGTAGCTATCTTGCGCATATTCGCGTAATCGGAATATCCCTCAAGCTCCTTGCACAGCGGGCAGTATGCGCCTATACCCTGCTTTTGCGGCATGAGGTTTATTATGATCTCGATCTTGCTCTTCAGTTCTTTGGCTTCCCAGCGGTCGTTTTTTGCGCACTCGCACAAATCGACGTATCCGTCCTTTACGCTATATTCATACAAAAAATCGAACGCCTTTTGTTTGTTTACCGCATAGGTATCGGCAAACAGATCGTTCAGTTCCGACGGCTTGAGACTCAATGCGTCCATGATATCTGCTTTGAGCGACTGCGCGGGAATGCCGTTCTGCTCGGCATATGCGATAACGGGCGCGACAAGCGCGTCCGGCTCGGTCATAGCATCGATCGCATCGAGATCTATTTCGTCCGCGCCGAGGAGTTCGCAGCCGTCTATCTTGAGAAGTCTGCAAATAGTACGCGCGGCGCGGGCGCTGTCGAGTGCGTCGAGCATGAGATGCGTTTGAGCATACGCCAAAAGCTCGGATATTTCTTTGTCTAACATAATATATTTCTCCTGTTTGATTTATTTGTAAGTATATTCGGAGTGCCGCGCCCATTGGGGCGCAACGCACGAACGGTGGATACGCAAAGCAGCCCGCTGTGTAATACCTAATTTATTAGCTTGTTTACTTGCGGGGACGCAAGGTGTCCACCAAACTCTCCGTATCGAACTCCGTCCACGGAAATTCTTGAGGCGGCTGCGAGTAGAACAGCATAAGGTCGCCGCTGACAGGATGAGTGAAACACAGTCTGTACGCCCAAAGCGCGAGGTGCGGACTGCGCACGAGCTTTTCGCCCGCATACTTG
>CAJULK010000130.1 GCA_910587455.1 uncultured Christensenellaceae bacterium
AAATCGGTCGAGTGCTGTGTACCGGGCGGAACGGTTTGCGACATCATGCCCGCGGAGCACGGCACGGTCGCCGTCGTCACGCAACGCGGTTCGACGACTATCGAGCTTGCCGAATACATACCGCAAAGCGACGGGTGGAAGAAGGCGCGGAGCACGGCGATAGCCAACGGGTTCGCGCTCGAGTATTTCGATTGCTATATGCTCGGCGAGGAATATACCGTCGCGGCGCGGGCGAGCAGTCTGCCGCGGTACGACGCGATCGCGTTTTTCACTTTCCGCGTCGGCGGCGATCCACAAGAACATATTTACGGCGGCAACGACGACAATCTTCTCGAGCCGTATGCGGTTCTGCCGTATCCGCGCGGATACGCAGTGCTCGCAAAGCGCGGCGGATCCGCGATCGTCGCGGGCGTCGATTATTCGTTTACGCACTACCGTCGCGACAACTTGCAGGTAGCGGCGACGGGCGGCGGGCTTATAGGCGACGGCGAAACTTACTATGCGACTCTTTACGGCGAAACGCCGATCACTTATACGTTTGGCGCGGAACTCGACGACATAAAGCGCGAGGACCGATTGAACGAAAAAAACCCGCTTTACTATTCGGCGGGGCGGCTTTTCGTGTCGACGGGCAGTATGCTCGAGATCTACGGCGGAAGTTCGCTGTTAAATAAGTTCGATATAACAGACGCGGCGATTTACTGCTGTATGAAAAATTCCGACGGCACGTATACCGTCGTGCTGTCCGCGACGGGCGGGTCGGCACTTTCCGCGCCGAAAGGCGGCAGGGAAGCGTACGTGCTCAAACTCGAGTTATGATCTTCCCGTCGGGCGAGCGAGCGTGTCGGTAATAATATCGCAAATGCGCTTCGTGCCGTCCACGCCGAGCTCGGACATTGCGGCGGCGTACCGCGACTTGTTGTTGTAAACGCGAAGCACGGTGTCGCACAGCATTGCGGAAGTGGTGTCGCGCTCGTGCAGTACCGTCACCGCGCCGTGACG